>DASTDH010000372.1:0-2726 GCA_035710445.1 Chthoniobacterales bacterium | reverse complement strand
CGCCGGAGCGGCAACAGGCTGACAACGATTATGCCGTCGGCAAGTTAGTAGAGAAGATCGCTAAAAGCCGCTACAAAACTGACACCCTCATTTTCATTCTCGAAGATGACGCTCAATCCGGCGAAGATCACGTCGATGCTCATCGTTCCACAGCTTACGTAGTCGGACCATACGTCAAGCAAGGGAAAGTGGTATCGGAGTTTTATACTACAGTCAGTATGCTTCGAACGATCGAAGAGGTACTGGCATTAGAGCATCTGAATCTTCACACCGCGACGGCGAGACCGATGGCAGAGGTTTTTGATCTGAACCAAAAGGACTGGAATTTCCATGCGGAGCCATCGAGTTATCTGGCCGACACAAAGCTCCCGGTTCCGAAAAAACAGGGAGCCTTTCTTCGTCCCACTCACGATGCCGCTTATTGGGCGGAAAGGACCAAACAATTTGATTTCACAAAGGAAGATAACCTCGGCGATCCCGAGGCATTCAATCGGATCATTTGGGCGGGTCTGAAAGGGGCTACCGAGCATCCGGCGGAACGATCCGGTAGAAATCTCCGGAATAACCGAACCAATAACGGCTAAGGTAGGCTCAAACCCGCGCGTAGCTCGTATTTTATCACTGCTACCTCGCAAATGAAAGGTAACACATGTTAAACGATCACACACTCGTGCTCTGCAGTATTACTGCCACTATCCATGCTCCTGAGAAAGCGACATCCCGGATTGGCTCTTTAACCTTTCAGACGCAAAAGTATAAGCGCTGCTCGCCCGCGGTAGTTCTAGTTGGAACAAGGATTGCGGCAGCCGGAATAAAAAACAACGGGTACCCAAAGTACTGAGTTCTAGTACCCCAAACAATACTTAAGAATTTCCCTGAAGGATCTACCGAACATGTCACTTCGCATCAATGATATCGCTCCAGATTTCACCGCCGAAACCACACAAGGACCGATTCAATTCCACGAATGGATTGGGAACAATTGGGCAGTCCTCTTTTCTCACCCGAAAGACTTTACCCCCGTCTGCACCACAGAGCTTGGCGCTGTCGCTGGCCTGGAAAAGAAGTTCGCCGATCGCGGGGCAAAAGTCATCGGTCTCAGCGTCGATCCGGTCGAAAGCCACGGAAAGTGGGCTCAGGACATCCGGGACGTCAGCGGACACAAGGTAAATTACCCGATAATTGGGGACACGGAACTCAAAGTCGCCAAACTTTACGACATGCTACCCGCCGATGCAGGTGATAGTAGCGAGGGCCGGACACCAGCGCTCAACGCACCGGTTCGGACTGTCTTTGTGATTGGCCCAGATAAGCGTATCAAGCTCACGCTGGCCTATCCGATGACGACCGGACGCAACTTCGACGAGATTATCCGCGTGCTCGATTCCATGTTGCTCACCTCGGAGCATAAGGTAGCCACTCCGGCTGACTGGAAACAGGGCGACGACGTCATCATCACCAGTGCAGTCTCCGATGAAGAAGCAAAGACAGCCTTCCCGGGCTACAAGACTGTCAAGCCCTACCTTCGTACAACAAAGCAGCCAAAGTAAGCGGCCCGTGTTTCTGTGTGAAAAACGAACCTGGCAGTACTAATATCACAATTCCCGATTTGGAAAGCATCAAGGCCCGAATGACATCAACCTGGATGGCTGGGGACTTCGGTCGGATCGCAAAGTTAAACGAAGCTGCGGCTGACGAATTCATTGCGCGTCGAGATCTCAAGCCGGGGTTACGGGTGCTCGACGTCGCGTGTGGTACTGGCAATCTAGCTATTCCGGCGGCTAGAACAGGGGCGGTGGTGAGGGGCGTAGATATTGCTGCTAACTTGCTCGAGCAAACAAGCGAACGAGCAAAACGTGAAGCTGTCGAGGTCACATTTGATGAGGGTGGAAGCCGAATATCTCGAAGTCGTAGCGACCAAGAAATGATGAACTAGAGAATTAGGCGCCGAGCCCAGACGGTTCTCGTGCACGGAAAAAGGGCTCGAATAGGAGACGATCGGTGGAGAATGTCGATCCCGATGACCGGCGTAATCGGGTCGCCAAACTTACACCGGCCGGCAACGCCCGCCTTTCTGAATCCGATAGGCTTTGGGAGAACGCGCATCGCGGCTTCGAAGCAGCTTTTGGCCGGGCAAAATCCGATGGAGATCAGGCCGTCTCTTTCTAATGGCTTGAGCGTGTGCGCAAGCGCCCCGGCGTCTATGACCAACGCCTCGGCCAGATTGCCGACTGTGGTTGCCTCGCTTCGGCGGATCTGGGCGAGGATCGCTCTTTGTGTGGTTTTCAGGCCGCTCGGCGCTAAGGCAGCATCGTAAAGCTGTGAAATACGGCGGGAGGCCTTTCTTAGCGTGGTGCAACTGCAGCGACTGGCTTGCGAATTCAGATCATTCTTTTGGGCCATTATCGATTCCTCTCAGATATTTATTTGACTGCTTGCTTTAATTGGTTTCACCGCCACCGATCAGATCTAATACTTGCAAAATAAACAAACGACTGGTCATATTTTTAGAAATGCCTAGACCAGCCAATCCAGAAGTTCGGCACCGTCTGATAGAGGCGGGCAGGAGTCTATTTCTAAATCGCGGTTTCAACGCGAGCGGAGTGCAAGAACTCGTTGAAGCCGCAGGAATTCCAAAGGGGTCTTTCTATAGCTACTTTGGAAGCAAAGAAGAGTTCGCTTTGGAAGTGCTTGAACAGTACTGGACCGATATTGAAGAACGATTC
>DASTDH010000371.1:0-3550 GCA_035710445.1 Chthoniobacterales bacterium | reverse complement strand
AGGGATGGGCTTGTCGATTGGTTACGCTGCGCGGACGGGTAAGTTTGATGTCACCAAAGAACCCGACAACCATCGCAATTACAGCGCTAAAGGAATTCTAGTGACGAAGGAAACGGTCGACGATTTCATCAAGAATTACATTCAAAGCACGCCTAAGGTTGATTGGAACGATTACTGGGGCAACGTCGCGAGTTGAGGGGATAGCGTCCATGGGGACACGCTCCAGCGTGTCCATTTTTGGACAGCAAGTGCTGATCGCGCTCAGCCGACATGACAGGACGGGCGCCAGGAGCGCGTCCCTACCGATATCGCGCTTTCGCGTTACGAGTTTCCACGGTGAGTCATGATCACGAGTGCACTATTACAAGCAGCGAAGTGAACAAATCTTCGACGAGCACAATTCCACAGACTGAGCCGGGCCAAGTTAAACCGGCGCGACCGGAAACGCGCTCCCGCAAATGGCTGGAGCGACTCAAATCTTTTGCCCCGCTTCTCGCGCTGCTCGTCCTGTCGCTCCTGATCGGGTTACTCAATCCGCGTTTTTTTGATTTTTTTAATTTTGTGCGGATCGCCAATTCTGCTGCGATTCCGCTGGTACTCGCTTTGGGAGCGACCTTCGTCATTCTATTGGGGAGCGTCGACCTTTCCGTAGAGGGCATACTTGCCCTCGGCGCAGTCGTCGTTGCCGTCTTGGTCCGCAATGATATGAACCAGAATTCCGTCGGCTGGGCCGCTCCAATCTTTGCCATCATCGCGGGTGCAGCCATCGGATTTTTGAATGGGTTCGTTCACGTCAGAGTCCGCATTCCATCGTTCATGGTCACCCTCGGTAGCTGGTTCGTCGGTATCGGGCTTGCCACCCTGATCCTGGGAGGGAGGAACGCTCGAGTGCTTGACCCAGAAATTCGCGCGCTCGCTCTGACCCGTTTTTTGAGTTTCCCGTTGACGGTTTGGGTTTCTCTGGGCGTGCTGTTGATTGCTTGGCTGATCGAACGGTTCACGATATTTGGCCGGCATGTCTTGGCCATCGGTGGGGGTGAAGATCTCGCCGTACTGTCCGGTATCCATGTCAATCGCGTCAAAATATTGGTGTTCACCCTGGCGGGAGCGTTCTATGGAATCGGCGGAGTCTTAGCCGCCGCCCAGTTGGGCCAGGGAAACGCCACCATCGGTGACGGCCGGCTATTTTCAACGATCACGGCTGTGGTGGTAGGTGGAACGTCGTTGAGCGGAGGAACCGGTGGGGTTCTCAACACCCTGGTTGGCGTTTTGATTATTGCTGTGCTGGGTAACGGAATGATTTTGCTGGGTATCTCTCCGGACATTCAGCAGGCGGTTCAGGGACTTATTATCATCATCGCTGTTGCGTCCTCGATCGATCGTCAGCGGATGCAATTTGTAAAATAAGGCCATGCCGGAAAAAGCATTTCTTTGTCTAACCAAAGTCAGCAAAGCGTTCGCCGGCGTACAAGCGCTTGATCAGGTTTCAATCGAGATCAGGCCGGGTGAAGTGGTTGGTCTGGTCGGCGAAAACGGCGCCGGCAAATCGACTCTGATTCGCATACTGGCCGGTGTCTATCGACCGGATCACGGACAGTTGCTGCTCGACGGCAAACCGCTCATGTTGAACAGTCCCCGCGAGGCCAATCTGAACGGTATCGGCATCGTGTTTCAGGAGCAGTCATTGCTTCCCAATCTCACCGTCGCGGAAAATATCTATCTCGGTCAGGAAAAAGAATTTAGTCGCCTGGGAGTTATTTCCTGGCCGGCTTTGCATGCCGCCGCCCGACGGCAGCTGGAGAAAGTCCAGTTGAACATAGATCCAGCCGCGCGAACCGCGCGATTAAGCTTTGCCGAACGGCAAATGGTCGAATTGGCGAAGGCCTTGGCGCTGGAGGAGCGAACCGAACGTCACTTGGTAATTCTGCTCGATGAACCCACATCCGTTTTGGAACAGCGTGAGATCGATATTCTTTTCGAGCGGGTAAGGGCTCTGCGCGCGCGTGCCAGCTTTGTCTTCGTTTCGCATCGTTTGGACGAAGTGTTGCATATTTCGGATCGCGTCTACGTGATGAAGGACGGCAAAGTCGTCGCCGAAATGCAGGCCGGCGAGACAACCGTTCCCGAATTACATCGGCTCATGGTCGGCCGAGAACTTCACGCCGAGTACTACCGTGAGGCCCGACAACAGACGCCGCGTGAGACCGTGGCAATTCGGGCTGAGCGCTTAACGGTGGACGGCTCCTATCGAAATGTCGATTTTAGTTTGCGCCAAGGGGAGATCCTGGGAATCGCCGGCGTGATCGGATCCGGGCGCGAAGCCTTGACCCGCACACTTTTCGGCTTTCTTCCGCATACCTCCGGAACCCTGACGGTTTCGGGGCGTCCGGTTCGATTGAGCTCACCAGATCAGGCGGCCGCTCTGGGAATTGGTTACATTCCTCGGGAACGCCGAGTCGAAGGCCTGGTGCTTTCATTACCCATCGTTCCCAATATCACACTAGCGAGTCTCGCCACAGTCATGAAGACGGGAGCGATTCAGAACAAGCGGGAACGCGAAGTTGCGGAAAGCTGGGTCAAGAAGTTGCACGTCCGCACTCCCAGCGTCGACGCGCTTTGTCTCAATCTGAGCGGAGGAAATCAACAAAAGGTGGTCCTTTCGAAGTGGATGAACGCGCAATCGAAAATCCTGATTTTCGATCATCCCACTCGCGGGCTCGATGTTGGAGCGAAGGAAGAAGTCTATGACTTGATGCGCACGCTCTCCGAGCAAGGAATTGCGATTGTGCTCACGGCTGACACGCTGGAAGAAACGATCGGACTATCCCATTCCATAATCGTGATGCGCGATGGCGAGGTGACTGCGCGCTTCGATGCGCCGCCGGGCAACAAGCCCAAGCAAATCGATCTCATTGGCCACATGGTTTAGCCCGTAATGTCATACCGTATGAGAATCAACGCGCCCGTTGCGGGTTAGGAATATGCCGGCACCGTTAACCACGAGGCTACAGAAGCCTAGTTACGCAGAGCAGACCCGAGCATTTGCACCTCTGCTGGTCTTGGTCGGATTAGTATTGGTAATCGGTGCTGTGCGACCCGGCTTTTTCAATTTGGAGAGCCTGATCGTGACGGTCGCCGATACGGCGATTCTATTTATCTTAGGCGCTGGTTCGACCTTCGTTGTTATGCTGGGAAGCATCGATCTTTCGATTCAGGCGATCTGTTCCTTTGCTAGTGTGATTGTTGCGGTCATGCTTCCGACCTATGGCTACGGATACCTAATTGCCGCCTTGGGGATGGGCTTGCTGGCCGGAGTCGTGAGTGGAGTCTTTCACGTATGGCTCAAGATCCCTTCGTTTATCGTGACGCTGGCTACGAGTGGACTGCTGGTTTCCGCCGCCCTTTTACTGTCGCACGAGCGGGCGATCAGTATCGAGGAATCGGGTCGGGCATATCTGGCCTGGGTCAATGGTCGGCTGCTTGGATTACCGAACGTGATTTGGATTGCCGGAGCCGTAGCTGCGCTCGGTATTTGGTGTCAGAGATACAC
>DASTDH010000370.1:0-3205 GCA_035710445.1 Chthoniobacterales bacterium | reverse complement strand
GGAAGTCAACCGTCATCCAGTGAAGTCCGCAACCGAGCTGCGCACTGCGGTTCAGAACTCCGGTTCTCGGCCGGCGCTTCTACTCGTCAATCGTGACGGCCGGAGTCTATTCATGGCTGTCCAACCTCGTTGACCAAAACGGCACTGAGGAGCCGCATTATGAACCGGCAGAAGAAACATCGTATCCAAGTAATTGGATCGCGGGGTGGACTCATGAACGCTGTCGCGTCAAATAAGATTGCGAGAGCGCTGCGAGGGCGCCGGGCGGGTCTAGCTGACCCTGGAACCTCCGAGAACGCTTCCAGCCCTTCGCCATCGCGGGCGTATTCCGCCCTCACGCCGAAATCTATGCGAATGAGTCGAGGAGGCTTTGGGCGAAGAGATGTCTGAGCGAGCATTTCTATTTCTTTGGAGTTTTGCGGTGTTCGTTGGAGCTATAGGTGTGGCTGCGGGGCTGATAGTCACCAAACAGGTTGGGACGGTTGACGGCCTGTTTTTGTTCTGTTCGTCGCTGGTGGTCGCGTTTGCGTTCGGCCTCTATTTGCGCTGGATGGTCCGATCGGCCATGCACACCGAGCGTCGGGGTTTGTTTTCCGCACACCGCGAAACGTCTGGTTCGAGGACATCCCAAAATGCCGAGGCGACCTCTGTTTTGTCAAACGTGCGATGATTTGTTGAATCAGTTGGCGAGGGCTACCGATGCGGTCGCAGCAGGAGACGCCGTCGGGCCGGAAACTGGCGGAACAGAGTGCCACTCCACATTGGAAATGAGGAAAGATCTGCGAAACCGATACCTGGAACTAAGGGAACAGGTTTTGCTGCATCTTGAGATCGCGCATGACCAAGCGAGGGCAGATCTATCTTAGCCCCATGTCATCAGATTTTATCAGTTCGATCTCTTGACAAGGGTCCCACTTTTTGGCAATATCGAAACTGGAAATCTTCTTTGAGAGGGTTGGGAGGGACGCTCCCGGCAACGGCTGTGAACAGTCGACCCTGGAAGCTCTGAGAACGCTTCCCCCTCCTGCCGTCGCAAGCGTCGTCCCGCCTTCTCAACCAAAACTTAACGAATTGAGTCTAAGGAGACACCCAATGTTGAGCACACTGTTCACCAATGATGTTCGACAGACGTTGGACCAATTCCGCCGATCTGTCGACCAGATGTTTGACAACTTCTATGGCCAAGCGCTGCCGAGCGGGTCCACCGAAAGTGGCGAGCGGACCTGGACGTTCAGCCCAGTGGTTGAGACGGGATGGAACGACCAGTATCTGAACCTCCGGGCGATTCTTCCCGGCGTTGCCGAGAAGGACGTTCGCGTGAGCGTCCAGAACAATCAGCTCGTCATCGAGGGGGAGCGCAAGGCCCCGGAAGGCTTCGACAAAAACTCCTTCACGCAACTCGCATACGGCAAGTTCTACACCGCCCTGACGCTGCCCACGGGCCTGGACGTGGATCACGTGAGCTGCCGCCTCTGGAACGGCATTCTGGAAATCCAGGTGCCCATCACCGAAGCCAGCAAACCGAAGCAGATCCAGATTCAGACCGGCGAAGAGCGGAAGGCGATCCACGCCTAAGCCGAACGAGAGCCGACGGTGCTCCTGACCGCCATCTAACTTCCAAAGCTGTGCGCGGAGCCAGCGAGCACCGCCGACGACGTAATGGAGATGACCAAATATGCGCAGGTTTCTCTTTATCGCCGTTTCCGCTCTTGTAGCCCTCGTGGGTGCGAGAGCTCAACAAACTCAAGTCGCCTCTCAGACGCCACCAGGCACGGACGGATTGGCGTGCTTCGAAAATCTTGTTACGCCGGAGTATCCGAAGGGCGCACTCCAAGGGCATATGGACGGAACGGTTTGGACATGGACCAACGTGAACGCGCAAGGCGGCATCGACAAGGTTGAGACGCAGGTGGTATCCGCCTGGAGCCACCAGCTCCACGGAGAAGCCATGGCTAACCCGAAGGTGACTTCGCGAAACGAAGGCTCGAACATCATGTACATCGAGAGCCAGCCGGCGACGACGATCGAAGCCGCAGCCAAGGCTTCAAACAAGCCTTAGGTGGCGATTTCAGGGGTCGCATCGGTGGAGGTCGGCATGAACTTCTACGCCGTTCTCGGTATTTCTCGAGATGCGGACGACGAAACGATCCGCACCGCATACAGGATACTCGCCCGCCGATACCATCCGGATCGGGGGGCGGGTTCCTCCGCCGAAAAATTTCGTAGGGTCAACGAGGCATATGAGACTCTGATTGACCCGGGGAGCCGCCGCTCGCATGATCTCTCGCTGCAATGGGCCGAACGCCAAGTGCCCGTTCGGGCCCAGCCTATGGTGGCGCAGTCTGGGCGTTTTCCCCAAGAAGATGCCGGCGTATTTGGCAAGTTTCCAGCCGCGCAGCCAACCGGCATGTCCCGAATCTCAGGTGACTTTGATGAGTTATTTGACAGGTGGTTCCATTCGTTCGACGACGTGTTTTTGGGCCCTGAGTGGCCGTGGTTACGATCTACCCTCACACGAAGCAGTGCGCCCTCATGCCCGACTGCCAGAAAAGCGGCTACGGCATCTTCACTTACGACCAGTAGTTCCTGCCTTTCGATGGCGCAGGCAACCAGAAGGCCTTGACTTATTTCAAAGAGGCCAAGCAGGAGGACGACTTCCGCGTGGAGGTCACAGGACAGATTCAAGGTGACGTGCTTAAGGTCGCGAGCATCAAGCCGCTGCCTTAGACAGGAGATTAATTGCCGGCCGTTAGTTCCGACGCCCGCCGGCAAGCTCCTCTTATAAATGGTTCAGCAGCGCAACACGCCCCTGGACAACTGCGGCGAAACCCTCCACTTCCTCCGGCGAATACCCGGCGGCGCGAAAACATTCGCGGATTTGTTCTGCCGAAAGGCGCCCGAGCAACTGACCCACCCAATGGGCATGCGTGCGCGGGATCTTCTTGACGATCCCTTGCATTTTGGTGCGCGTGATGTAGTTGGGGACGTCAATCACCGCCAGAAAAAAGGGACGGCTGCGTAAGACAAAATCTACTTGTTCTGGCGTGGTCTCTTGAATGAATTTTGTTCCGCGATAATCCTTCAAATTGCTCTTGGACCGAGTGAAAGGATTGCCCGTTCGGCCGAAGGTTGCGCCTAGGTCGCTAACCTCGTAGTAACGGGCACCGCTACCCTCTTCATAAACCGCATTGTTGATCTCTTTCAG
>DASTDH010000369.1:0-6664 GCA_035710445.1 Chthoniobacterales bacterium | reverse complement strand
CAGGATTCTCGCCTCACTGGACGAGTTCGATCTCGCTCACCCGCCACTCTTTGGTGAAGAACGGTTCGAGCGGGCTGTAGAGGCGCAGAAGCGTGAACCATCCCTTGTCAGGTGTAGTCTGAATCCAGTTGCCGGCATTTGCGGCGGCTGGCTTGGATGGACCGAAATAGATTGTCGTGGAGCCATCCGAGTTCGCAACGGCGGCAGGTGTCGGGTACGTCTGGCTTCCTGCACGCGGGAAGCGCTGCGGCGTCTGGAGCATGGAGCGAGTCTGATTGTCGTACACGGTGAACGACCAGAACTTGCCCGCGGGAATGTTCGCGGGCAGGGTCACCTTGTACGTCTTGCCACCATCCAGGTAATTCTTGTCGGCATCCATGAAGCCCATGAGATACTGCGAGCCGACGTTGGGTACCCGCATGATCATGCCCGGCGAGTCCATGGTGTAGCCGTAGTAGAACGCCGTGCGAGAATCGAGGGTCCGCGCGCCGGTCGGCGGCAACGGTTTTAAGCCCTCCCTGGTAAACATCGGCGGCGGCGTCTCGAAGTTGAAACCACCCTCCCACAGCATGTTGGCCCACATCGAAGCCGGGTAGTAGGACCAACCCGGAACTTCGGCGGAACGCCAGTTAAACGCCCGCCCGGCGGCGTTTCCCACGGCTGCTGCGTCAGTAAGAATCTTGCGCATCCGGGCGTCCGGGTTGAAGGGCTTGCCCTTCACGATGCCAATGGCCGCCAATTGGCCCAGGAGCTCCGGATGAAAAGAGGTGGCCGGCTCAAGCTGTACGAGCTCGTTGAGCATCTCGAAATAGGAAAAGTCGTTTGGGGGGATGGTGTTGAATGATTTTCCGCTCCCCTCAACGAACTTCGTCGGCGGTACGGGTGGGTTGCCCTCCAGCCTGACTTTGCCTTCAAGTGCTGTCGCAATGCTGGTGCCAAAACCTCCCGGCGTGTAGGGATAGATCTTCAGCGACTTTTTGATCGAGGCGACGGCTGGTTTTGGATCGTTGTTATCCATGAAGGCGCGAACGGCGTAGAGAACGTGTGTGGTTCGCGACCGGCCAACGTGGAAACCGCTATCCGGAAGCGGGCCGTCATAATCTGGCGGCACGACTAGATACTTCCCCCCTTCGCCTCGGTCGGGGCCGGGAAAGCCAATGTCGATGATCTAGCCGAACCACATGTCATTGAGAGTGCCGAGTGCCATCGGTGGCACCTCAACCACCAACGGGCCCTTCGTCAGGTCGAGAGTCGCGACCGTGTAGATGGTATCTGCGTTGGCGGTGAGAAAGAGCGAGTTCGAGTCCATCAACTCGGAGAAGATGACCACCGTGTTGTCCTCAGCGCCAATGCTATGGAAGCCCTCGCGAATCGCATACGCCGACGCGCCGGAGAAGCTGTTCATGAACGCGTCAACGCCGCGCACGTAGTCCAGGCTGTCGAATACCTTCTCGACGGTGGCCTCGCTGGGCGCACCGTCTTTGAATTCAAGCGTGCCGATTCGGGACTCGATTTTGTCCGGCGTGGTGATCTCCGGAGGGATTCCGGTGGTCGATTGCGCGGCGGCCTCTCGCCCGCCGTTGAGAAAAATCGCGGCGAGGGCAGCAAGGACCGATCTCGCGGCGACGAATCTGGTCAGCTTAGCTGATTGTTCGAATCCGAGGAGGCCTCGATCCGACGTTAGGGTACTTGGAGCATTCATTGGGGTTTTCTGTCGATTTTCTGTGGAACGGTGCAAAACGAAAACAACGGATCGAAAGAAAGTTCCTAACCTAAAACTCGGCATGCGCGCCGGGCAATGAGACTTTGGTCCAATACGCTCGGAAGCGACACGGACGTAATTGGTAAGACGATCAGGAGAGCCTTTGTGCTCGGAGGCAGGCGGGACGCTCGCTCCAAACCCGCTTCTCTGGCGACTGATGACCAAAGTTCCTGACTCACTCGATCTCAGCGAAGCGGAAGTCACATCACGCAGCTTCAAGAGTGCAGCTTTGCAACATGTTGCCGACCGATTGTTGTTTGGGAGGCTTTTCGGTCCGGTCGAAAGGATGGGGCGCTGAAGCTGCCTGCGAGTTTTGCGCGTTGGCGCGACTCAAGTGCGCTCGAGGGACGCCGGTCTTTAGCTTCTGGAGCAAGAAAGAGGTGGTCTAGGGGCATATTTTTTCGTGCGACCGGAGGTGAGAGCGATGAGTAACCCATATCGATACCCTGAGGTAGG
The DNA here is from genome assembly GCA_035710445.1 of Chthoniobacterales bacterium. Classification (GTDB taxonomy): domain Bacteria; phylum Verrucomicrobiota; class Verrucomicrobiia; order Chthoniobacterales; family JAFAMB01; genus DASTDH01. The sequence continues at coordinate 4,446 of DASTDH010000369.1, read as the reverse complement.
TCACGTTTACCGACAATGCGTGATTTGCGGGCGTCCCTTTCGTTTCTGTAAATCCGCGGTTGCTCGACGCAGCGCGAAGTTCTGTACCGTGCGGTGTTATCACGCGGCACTTCGCGCATTTCACGAAGCGCTTGCCGATGACCGGCTCGCGCTCATCTTACGCTCATCTTAGATAAAGCGTCACAGAAGGCAAAAAGCGCTCTGGCGCAGCCTGGAGGTGTCTGGAGCGGGGATATGGTGGCTATTGGATGCACGGAATGGGCGGCTAACGTCTTTTTGGAAAATCGGATAGGATCCCATTTCGGCTCACAGACACCATGATGCAAAATTACGGTGATGTGCGTCACATGGTCGGACGGTGCGAAAAATTAGCCGGCACTAACGCAGATAATTCTGCGCGGCACGTCTCGCTAAAGTCACGTAAGGGATCCAGTGCGCCGCTCTCCATCATGGTGCGCAACTCTGGCAGTGTCTTGTTTGGCGCGTCATAAGTGTCGACGATCATGCGAACAAACTGGTCAGCGCGTTCAGCGATGCGGGGATCGGAGACGACTCTCATTTTGTTGATCAGCCCGTAAAGGCTTACCAGCGGTGCGATGGCAATCTGATCGTGAATCAAAGCGTCGACATAGGACCTTGAGGCTTCTTCAATGAATTGTTGGTAAAGCTCTTGCCGCCTTGTCTTCTCTTGCAAGAGCCACTGTACGTTCGCCTGTTGGCGCTGCGTAACCCACGCCGCAGCAAAAGTTGTGAGTCCTCCGATTACCGATCCGGCTAAAGCGGCCAAAGCGGAAATATAAGCGGGATTCATATCGTCTCTCTGTTTACCGGAGTGCTCGGTCCGGACCTCAAACCATCGCATGCGCGCGAATTCGAGCCAGCACGTTGGTTAAACGCCTCCGCATCGCGCAAGGTGATCATCTGCTCGATTTCTCTGGAGAAGAAAAGCAGCATCGCGTCTCGTGATAGTAGCTGTCTTATTAACCACATACCTGACCACGTCGCTGATTTCGGTAGGTTCGGGGTATCCGGCTAGCAAACGTAGGGTAGGCGAGGTCCCGGATTGGGTTGGTCAGTTTGGGGGGCGTCTGCTCCGGCGGGGGCCACTTATTGGCCGCTTCTGCCAAGCCGGTCTCCTTCTCCCTTGCGGTCTCGATCAAACTTACCCGCAGCTATCGCGTGGAGCAAGGAGCAGGCTAGGCTTTGCGGACGTCCGACCAAGTACCTATTTTCGCCAAGTCCGGAGACTGTTATTGTTCCTCGCGACCATGAACATGTACTGGGTATACGACCTCCCGAACTGGCTCTTCGCAGCTCTGACCGTCGCGGTAGCAGTCGCGATCGGTTTAATTGGCTTCTACGCGACACGAAAATGGGTGCGGCGGGTTCACGGCGACGAGCATTCGCACAACGATATTGTTGGTTTTTTCCTAGGCACGATTGGCTTGTTTTACGGGATCACATTGGGCTTGGTTGCGGTCGGGACATGGGAGGCCTACTCCGACGTTGATTCCAAGCTCGACCAGGAAGCTTCGGCGCTAGCGGCGCTGTACAGAGATGTGAGTAATTTTCCTGAACCCAGGCGCTCGGAACTTCAGGCAGATCTGCGCGAATACACGCGCCAATTAATCGACGTCGGGTGGCCCCTACAGCGGCGAGGGATCGTCCCGCAGAACACCGCCGGTGTGGTGAATACTATTCAGACACACTTAGCCAGTTTTGAACCGGCGACTGAGGGCCAGAAAACGCTGCATGCGGAAGCCTACCGGGCGTTCACCCAGGTCGTGGAATTGCGGCGAATGCGGTTGAAGAGCGTGACCGCCGGTCTACCGGTGTCTTTATGGATCGTCCTATTGGTAGGAGGTGTTCTCAATATCGCGGTCACCTGGTTCTTCCACATGAGGAGCCAGAGCATGCACTTCTGGATGACGGTAGTTTTCTCTGGCCTCCTGGGTCTGCTGATTTTCCTGCTGGCCGCCATGGATCACCCATTCAGGGGACAGATCAGCGTCGGTCCCGAAGCGTTCGAAATGGTGTATGAGCAACTGATGAAGCCTGTGCAGTGATTCAGGAACATCATTTCTCTACGATTATCCGGTCGCCATCTCTGTGATGATTGCGGCCTGCGATCAGCGCAGGAACGGGCGGCAAGAGCCAAAACTAAGAGTGGGACGGAACAAGCGAGAACGTAACATTGATTTGCGACGGATTCGAAACCTATTTAAATAGCATTCGAACTAGTGCAGTGTTTCATATATTTCCAAAGCGGTGTCTCAAAGGCAACGCCCATCGAATCGCCCTAGAAAAGGTATCATCTAATCGTATCGAGACCGCTTTGAAATCAACTGACACAGTGCACTAGTCCAAAGTTGATAGGATTTTTTGAATTGACAGCTTCGCACCGGGTCATGAAACTTTCTGATGCATCGCAACCGGATAATAGGTCAGCGACCTGTTAGGTATCACTTCCGATCACTTGAGCATGACGGGGTGCCACTCTCGCAAAAAGTCGTTACCCTGTCGGCGACATCGGCGAACATTCATAGGCTACGGCCCTCAGTGGCTACGCGTCATCGGTGCTGAGAAATTCTCCCGGGATCTTGGAAGTGGCAGTTCGAGTATCGTTCATCGGAAAATCGACCGAATGGTTACGAGTCATGGTTAACGGAGTCTCCGGATTGGGTTAGTTTCGTGTCTCGTCAATGCAATTTTTTGCAACCAGATCCTTTGTGCACTTGATACGCAGCACCCTTAAGGGGTCTCTATTTTCTTCCTGCTAGCCTCATAGCGAGCCAGATGCCTTTCAACCTCTTCGTCAAACGGAGTAACCCCGCCGCTCAGAGCCTGTCCATAGCGCTTAATTTGCTCTATCTCGTCGCCCGAAAACTGGTTGGCTACCGAGTGCGATTTCTTCTTAGCCATATTTAGGGATCGATCCAGGTCGGTTGTTTCGCGAGCCGTCCCGTGTCGAGAGATTCCACCAAAAGAATGCCCGAATTTACCTCACTTCCAGCTTCACTAGAGGATAGTCCTGGTTCTGAATGAATCTCCGGTTTGCGGTCTTTGACTTGAGAGCAGGGATTTCGATCAGCGCGGACTTTTGCCACTTTTCTTTCGCTTTGTCCGCCTTAGCGAGGGCCTCCTTATCGCCGTTTGTTGGGGCTTCGATGAACGCCCCGTACTTCGCCGGATCAAAATGGATGTCTTTCCATTCCAGTTCGAGATTAGCCGTTAGTGCTGGTTTAACCCCGATCCACGGTACAATTTGGTGGTGCCTGATACGAGTTTTTCGTCCACTCCGACGATTCGGGGACCCTCGTTACCGTACTCGAAAATGCAGGTAAGACGAGCCTTGCCGGTCAAACGCTCCTGGTCGCGGTTGACCATCTCGTATTCGTAAACTGAGACCACTTTGTACGTGTCAGGACGATTCGGAATTGCATAAACGTCAACGCTCTCTGGAGCAGCGTATCTGCGCTGCGGCCAAAAGCGATTGAGGTAAGTCATTTGCTTGGCCGCTTGCTCCCGAGTGCGTTTATGTCCATAGAAGAACACTTGTGGAGCCAAGTAGATGGTGCGTTGGGTGACATCATCGGTTTCACCCGCTGCGATGAATTGCCGGACGGCCTGGGTAAGCGCGTCCGCCGCTGTGGCCTTGTCTCGAGGCGGACGGGTGTAGGCGGTTGACCGGCGAGAGTTCGGACTAGCGAAAGCAACCGCTCGACTGTCGGCCGAATGGCTGCTGAGCCGATCGGAGGTTCGCTGATCGGTTGCGAACAAAGCGACCGCAGCTAGCTCGCTCAGGCTGATCAACCCGACAAACAGGACCAAAAACCGGTGATTGGAAAACCGGAATAAACGTGACTGAATATCCGTCATTTCTTCCTTTTCCTCCGCCGGCCCGGGTTGCCGGCAACCCATTGCGAACGCTAGGCGAGACCAGATGTCTTTAAACGCGAGTACAATCTTTCGAGAAGGTCTTAAAATTCGTTGTAGGAATGCACGACAAAGTGCTCAGCGTTCCCTGGCGTTTTGTCCGCCGCGATACGCTTACAAGCTTCTAAGAGTTCGACCTCTTGCGCAACGATTTTTCGATGTCGCAGCTTCAAATTCGCTTTACGAAGTTCTTTGAGTACATGCTCAGCCTGCGCGCGGTCCAGAAACACGTGAATAACCGGCCGACTCGAGTAATCAGGATCCGGAAACATGACGTATTTGCAAACCTCAATATCCTTCAGAACCCACGCTTTGTCTTTTTCCTTAAACTCCGCGAGGATCGTGGCGATGGATAGCGGCTGGGTCATTGATAACCATCTATTCTCATTGCAAAAAGAAAAGAAAGGCTGGACCGCGAAACCGGATTCGTCACTTCCTCATTCACTACAAATTTTAAAACCTCCGGAATTACTATAAATAATCGCGATCAATAAAGTCATGCGAAGGCTT
>DASTDH010000368.1:0-11322 GCA_035710445.1 Chthoniobacterales bacterium | reverse complement strand
CCAAGAGGGAGGGAGTTCAAAGGCGTGCGCTCCAGTCTTCAAAGACGTGGTGAACATCCAGGCAAAAGGAGCGACCATCGGAAAGCCGGCTGCAATGACCAGGCGTTGTCCCGATCACTCCCCAGCTTGAGCGGGTTCTCTTACTGTAGTTCAAGGTTTGGGTAGTCATGTGTAATGCACCCAGCGCCGGCTGCCCCATAGTTGCAGAAGAGTGAGAAGACCGATTAATACGAACAAGGTCACCGCGATCGCCGACGCATAGCCCATATTGAACGAGCGGAACGCTTGGTCGTAGATATACATGACCACACTCCGGCTAGAGTCACCTGGCCCGCCGTTTGTCAGGGCCACAATGGAGTCGAACTCCTGCAGCGTGTTAATCATGGTGATTGTCACATTGAATAGCAGGACCGGAGTGAGCAGCGGAATCGTGAGGCGAAAGAACGCGGCGATTGGCTTGGCGCCGTCAATCCTAGCCGCTTCATACAACTCTGCTGGAACGTTCTGCAGCCCGGCGAGAGTAGTGAGCATCGTGAATCCAACGTTTTTCCAGACATAGACCAGAATGACCGACCACAGGGCCCAGGTGCTGGTAGTCAGCCAACCGATCGGTGGCACGTGGAAGAAATGCAGATAGTAGTTCAACACCCCGAGGTCCCGGTTAAACAGAAATTTCCAGACCATGGCGGCATAAATCATTCCGACCAGGACCGGAAAAAAGTAGGCTGTCCGCAGCGCATACTTAACTGGCCCAGGAAGACGTTGATTAACCGCCACGGCCAAGATCAGTCCGAGAGAGACAGTAAGAATAACTGAAGCGGCAGCGAAAAAGGCGGTAGTCCGGTAAACGGTGGCTAGCCGCGGATCCCCGATCAGTCGAGCGTAGTTACTGAACCCGATCGGACGAGGCGAGCTCAAAACATCGTAGTGGGTAAAGCTAAGCGCGATGGCCGCGATCAAGGGGCCGAGAACAAAAACAAGATAGCCTAACAAGCTCGGACCAACAAAAAAATAGCCGGCGAGGTTTTCTGAAGACGCCTTTTTTCACGCTCATAGCCAATTTGCCCGGTCAGCCATTCTGTCCGATAAGATCTGCATTACGAACGATTGTTAGTTCACTTTCACTGAGCTTCAGGTTCCTGTTGCTTCATTGCTGCACTCAACTCCTGGTCGGCCGCTTTCAGGGCGTCTTCAGGTTTCACTTCATCCGCCATCACTTGTCCCAGATGGCGCATGAGGATGCGCTCTACTTCGGCGTAATTTGCGGGTGCCTGAACCGGTGTTGCGTAGCTCAGGCTCTTGTAAAGAGCGCGGCGTGCTCCGGCTGAGCAAGAAATTCGGGTGACTCACCCACCGTACGCCTGGCCGGAATGGCTACGCCTAACCCAGCTGCCTGGCGTTCGCTCTCGACGCTGGCCAATTCTTTGATCAGCTCCCAGGCGAGCGCTCTTTGTTGCGTTCTTGACGAAATTCCATATCCCGCCGCACCAAAAACCGTTTTTTGCGCTGCCTTCTTTGGCCATGGCACAACGTCGTAGTCGCTAAACTGGTTTGCCTTGAAGAATTGCATCGGCCAATGACCGCCACCAGTCATCGCTATCTTGCCGGTTGCAAAGAGTTGAAACACAGCGTTGGGATCAGTATTGGCAGGATCAGGGGATACGCCGTCCTCATGGACTAGCCCATGAATGAACTTCACCGATTCCAGAAATTTCGAGTCACTGAGGTTGGATTCCTTCAGGTCATCTTTGAGAACGGAAGTGCCGTTCGAATACCAGAAAGGCGTCAATCCAAAATTGAAATATGGGATGCCGAAACCAAAGCGCTTAGTCGGACCCTCGCCAGTGGTGAGTCGCTTGGCTAGCGCGAGAAAGTCGTCCCAGGTCCAATCGTCTGGGGGCCGCGAAACGCCTGCTTCTTTGAAGACCTTGGTATTATAGTAAATCATCATATTGTTCCACGCTTCCGGCAGCAGATACAGCTTTCCCTCCACGGTGAAACCCTTAAGGAGTGCGGGGTCGATTTCGGTCAGAAGATCTTTACCTGCATCCGAATTGGTGAACTCGTCGAGTGGAATCACGAGCTTCTTGTTAATAGTGAGGAGAGCACCTTCAGTTGCGATGTGAATGAGGTCGGGCGCTTTTCCGGACGCGATCTGGGTAACTAACTTGTCGATATATCCGGCCATGATGTGATCGGCGTGAATTGATCGGTCACCTTGACTTTCGGATAGCGCTTGTTGAATCTCGCGATTGCAGCGTCGCGAATCTGCTTGTCGTTGGCGTCACCGAAATCAAAGAGAACCAACTCAGCCTTGGTACCAGCTGAGGGCGTATTTTCCGCAGAAGCGGTCGATAACCTTCCGTGCGCGATTAACAGAAAAAGGCCGAGAAAGGCGAGGAGTCGGCAGAAAATTTGAGGGGATCTACGAGACACGTCCGAGCGAATTGAATCAAAATGAAGACGAGGGGGGTAGGGCATAGGTTCGTACTCTACGCAGTATGACAACGTTGTCAATAATCGCCCGACTACCCTGAAACACGCTGGCCATAGTCAATGAGCGCTCCCCGTTATTACGCCAGATTCCGGGCTAAGCAGGTAGGCAACCAACCCTGCTACCTGATCGGGCTTGACCAGTTGGCCCATGGGCTGGGCCAGCTCCATTTACGATTTACACAAGCGAAAACATTTGAGATCTAGCTTAGTTCCCAGCCCTCGCAGCTTCATCGAAATCGCGCTCGTCCTCCTTTCGCGTTGGGTAGCGGCGACTGTCCCATTACCGGTTTGAGTAAAGCGGAACCGGAAAACGTGTTCGAAGCTGCTTGTCTGGCACCACCATTAACCGCAGTCGCCTTCAGGTGGCAGTGTGCAAGCGGTAGCATTCATGGCGTTGTCGAGCGTTCCCAGCACGTCGGTCCGTTCGCGAACCAAGCCAAGGCGGCTGCACTTTCTGGCAAGGTTCAATCAGACCCTTACGGTCGAGGGTTCTCGAGCGGCACGCGCTCAGCTTTCGGTTGGACAGCCGCCACTTGTACCGTTCACTCGTCCTCGTTCTCGATGGTTTGGACCGTCTGCGGAGGGAAGAGCTCGGTTGTCGGGCAACTATTTTGTCGCGCTAGCCCGACCCGCCGCGGCGAATCTGCACTTCGTGCGCATTTCTCACAAGCCCCAGAAGGGACCACGTCCCCAACGGCGCAAATCTGTGAGAAATGCAGGCTTGGCTTTTTCCGCAAGAACACAACAGGTGCCGCACGATCCCGAGAGCAGCCACTTGGTTGATGGCCGATGCTCTGGCCGAGCCTCAATGGTTCAGCCTCGCAAAAGAATCAACAAATTCATATGGCCACAAAAGTTTGGTTCAATTCGCCAGTCCACCCCGCCAATAAAGGATCCAAATCGCGCCAAACTCTTGTTCGCTCAAGTCATTGGAGTGCGAAGAGCAATTCAGCGATTAAGGGACGGTGGACCACTGGCGACATTAGCCTGTTTGGATTCACCCTTTCGCTGGTACTTCTCGGTACGATCCTTTCCGCAAACACTGACCGCCCGATCTTCTAGCTATTAGTCGGACCCGGGCCTATAGCCGTCGGATTCACTCTCATCACATTTCTCCGACAAGGATTCGGTCGGCGTCACGAGTCGGCAGCCCTGGACCGGCGCGGTCGACCGTTGATTGATCGATCCGCAACCTGAAATCCGCGATTCGCATATCCATGCCCCCGTATCGCCGCACCTTTCTGAAAACCACGGGCACCGTACTTGCCTTCCCGGCGATTGTCCGCCCCGAGCAGTCGCTCTTTCAAGTCAACAAAAGAAATTCAACATGGAAATCAAAAGAATTGGCTCACAAGCCTCCGCCAAAGGACCGGCCGATTGGTTTACCGGCACGGTGCGCATCGATCCCTTATTCCAAGCAAACGCTCCAGCTCGCGTTTCCGGCGCAAGCGTCACCTTTGAGCCAGGTGCTCGAACAGCGTGGCATACCCATCCGCTGGGTCAGACCCTGATTGTCACTGCCGGTTGCGGGTGGGTGCAGCGCGAGGACGATCCCATTGAGGAGATCCATCCGGCGATGTGATCTGCTTCGCGCCGGGCGAGAAGCATTGGCATGGTGCTACGCCGACCACGGCCCTGACCCATATCGCCATCCAGGAACAGCTCGACGGCAAGGTCGTCGACTGGATGGAAAAGGTCAGCGACGTTCAATACCGCAAGTGAGGAACATCGAAACGCCAGAACGAGCGGGAACGCCCTGAACGGATCCCGCGGTTGTGGGGTTGGAATGCTGAGCGACCTCGATTGAAGTCCACGGCACCTTTAGCCGCTTCGCACATTACCCCAATCCGAACGCCTTCAGCGAATGAGAGCCCTGCAATGCGCACCTCATCTCGAATGCGCAAGTTACAGCTCTTGAGGTGTAGGTAGGGAATGCGACTCGCGTGTTGGCGCAAGAGCGTTACCGGGTCGCCGTCGCGATGACAAACCTGATTGAGGTCTTGGAACGAAGAGGTGGAGACCTGATTAAACCAATATCCGTTCAGAATTTCTGGCGCATCTCCACATGATGAATCGCACCTTCTGCCGCCAGCACGCTCGAATACAGCTCAAAGCCCGTCACCTCGAACATGCCGAAGTTCGTCTCTGCGTATCCGCGTACAAACGGCTGAAGTGCCTGCCGGGAAATGCCTTTCGCGCGTCCGATGGTGATATGCGGATGAAAAGGTTTAAGATCGGCTTCGAGCCCCGCATGCAGGACCGCGTCCTGAATGCGTCGATGCAGCGCAAAGAGATGAGGATGCCCTTTCCCCACACCTGCCCAGACGACCGATGGGCGGCCGCGGGCGTTGAAGACACCGATGCCGCATATTGGCAGAAAAAAGGGCGGCACCCGCACTTCGCCCAAAGCTTCGCGCAACCGATCCTCTGCTGGTGCTCCCACGTTGCCGAGAAAGCTCAGCGTCAAATGAAGCTGGTCCTCGGCAAGCCAGCGCAGACCGGTTAAATGCGGATCAAGCGAGAGCAGCGACATCTTGCAGCTCGCCGGAAGTTCGAGACCAACGAAGAGTCGTTTCGACGGTAGCACCTATAAGAATAATGCGCGACTCAGTTAGAGTGCACTGCTTTTCAGCAAGAATGCGACAGGGACCGCACGATCCCGAGAGCAGCCTAAACAGTGATGCTCGATGCTCCCGCAGTGCCTGATAACCACGTCATACACACCATCTACATCGCAGGAGCTAAAAAAAATGGAAAAGCGTAAACTCGGAAAAAGCAACCTAGAGGTCTCGGCTATCGGGCTCGGCTGTATGGGAATGAGCGTTGGCTACGGCCCTGCCGGAGACAGGAACGAGATGATCTCCCTCGTTCGGTCGGCCGTAGAACGCGGCGTCACATTCTTCGACACCGCTGAGGTCTATGGTCCGTTCAAGAACGAAGAACTCGTCGGCGAAGCACTCGCTCCATTCCGCGGGCAAGTGGTGATCGCCACCAAGTTCGGCTTCAAACTCAAGCCCAACCTCGAACCGGGCTTCATGGGCCTGGATAGCCGGCCGGAGCGCATCAAGGAGGTGGCCGAGGCCTCGCTCAAACGACTAAAGATCGATGCGATCGATTTGCTGTATCAACACCGCGTTGACCCGGATGTGCCGATCGAAGACGTAGCGGGCGCGGTAAAGGACCTGATCCAGAAGGGCAAGGTCAAGCACTTCGGTCTTTCCGAAGCAGGAGCGCAGACGATTCGTCGCGCACATGCAGTCCAGCCGGTCACTGCCGTCCAAAGCGAATACTCGCTCTGGTGGAGAGCGCCTGAAGCCGAAGTGCTGCCGACGCTTGAACAACTCGGCATCGGCTTCGTCCCATATAGCCCACTGGGCAAAGGGTTCCTGACCGGGAAGATCAACGAAAAAACTGCGTTCGATAGTTCCGACATCCGTGACACCATTCCTCGCTTTGCGCAGGAGGCTCGGATCGCGAATCGAGCCTTAGTTGATCTGCTCAGCAGGATCGCAGAACGGAAGAAAGCGACCCCTGGTCAGATCGCACTCGCTTGGCTGCTTGCTCAGAAGCCGTGGATTGTTCCAATACCGGGCACCCGGAGACTGGAGCGCCTGGCAGAAAACCTCGGAACGGCAGCCGTTGAACTTACGTCGGACGACCTTCGTGAAATCGATAGCACCACCTCAAAGATCGCGGTGCAAGGGGCCCGGTACCCGGAACACCTGGAGCGACTGAGCGAGCCGCTGAGCGCAACAAAACCGTGAGCAGCAGGCGAACCGCTGAGCGCGAAGGGTCATTTACCTGAGCAGCAAAATCGAAGGAAAATAATCGTGATTACCGATACCAAGTTTCAAGGAGAACCACAATGATAACGTGGTCGAAAGACGAACTGCGCAAGATCGCTGAGGCCGATGACCTGCACATCTCACCTTTCCGTGAGGACCGGGTGACGTACGGGACTCCGACGTGGATTTGGTCCGTCGCGGTCGGCGACGCGCTCTATGTGCGAGGTTACAACGGGCAGAAATCTCGTTGGTATCAGGCCGCAGTGCGGCAGAAGGCGGGGCGGATCGTTGCTGCTGGCATGACGAAGGAGGTCACCTTTGAACCGGTGGAGGGACCGATCAATGACCGGATCGATGACGCCTACCGGGCCAAGTATCATGCCAGCCCCTACCTCAGCCCGATGATCGGCGCACGCGCCCGTTCCGCGACAGTCAAGGTCATGCCGCGCGAGGGCTGAACGATGCCTCATGTCGTCGTCAAGCTCTTTGCCGGAAGCTCAGAGCAACGGAAAAGCCGGCTCGCTGCTCAACTAGTCAAGGATCTGACGGCGATCCTGAACTGGGGAGAGGAGTCAATTTCGGTCGCGATTGAAGAGATCAAAGCAGGCGATTGGGCAGAAAAGGTCTACAACGCGGAAATCGCACCCAATTGGGAGGAGCTCTACAAGAAGCCGGCTTATAACCTAATTGAGTAGCAGATGCGGCCAATTGCCCGATATATCGAACCGTTCACGCTCCTTGTCGCCCACAGCTCGGATACGAGGGAAAGGTCAGCGACGAACAATACCAGGCCTGATTAAGGGGCGAACAAACGCAAGCCCGGCTGTTCCAAAAAAAGTGAGCGGCCGGTGTCCCAAACGTACCGGCTCATTCGTCGTGTATTGAATCTAAGAACTACTGATCGAGCCATCGATCTTTTGCGGAGAAGAAAAGAAATGAGCACCACGATAAATATTTCCGAAAGCAAAACACCAATACTGGAGAACCCAATCGTTTCCCGGGAAGAATGGCTGAGAGCTCGTAAGGAGTTGCTCAAAAAAGAGAAGGAGTTCCTGCGACAAGGGGATCAACTGACTGCCGAATGCCGCCGGTTACCCTGGATCAAGGTTGATAAACAGTATGTCTTTGACGGTCCGGATGGTAAGGAGACGCTGGCTGATCTCTTTAAAGGCCGGAGTCAGTTGGTTGTCTTCCATTTCATGCTAGGCCCAGGTTGGGGTGAAGGTTGTATCGGCTGCTCATTCGGAGCGGATCATTTCGACGGTATTGTTGTGCATCTTGAGCATCACGACGTGAAATTTGTGGCCGTGTCACGAGCACCACTCCATGAGATTCAAGCGTTCAAGAAACGGATGGGCTGGCACTTTGACTGGGTGTCATCGTACGGCAATGACTTCAACTTCGACTACCATGTGTCGTTTACCAAGGAAGAGCTGGCCAAGGGCAAAGCCTATTTCAACTACGACATCCGCGATGTTCATTCCGAAGAAATGAACGGCACCAGCATGTTCTACAAAGACGAGACCGGCGCAGTTTATCACACTTATTCTGTTTATGCGCGCGGCAGCGAAATGATGGGCGGCGCTTACGGGTATCTAGACCATCTGCCAAAGGGTCGCAATGAGACGGGCCCAAACCACAATCTGATGGACTGGGTACGACATCATGACAGATATGACATGGAAAGGTAATGTCGTCCCCCCGGGCGCTGAGGTAGGCTGGTTACTGGGCTACGCGACCTACGTGCCCCGCTCGATGCTGAACACATAAGCCGCAACCGCGCGAACCTCATCGTCGCTCAGGCGCGCACCGCCCAATGGGGGCATTGCGATCAGGTATCGTTGTGCCTGCGACACGACTGCACCGCTGTTGCGAGCCGCCAATGTGGCCACGGTCAAAACCACCGCCATCGTCATCGTACCAGCCCAACGGCCGATCCAGACACGTTCAAGGATGCGGGCAGTCACGCGGTGCTCCTTCGAGATGGGTAGTGATTAAGCGACCCGGCCACGTGACCAACAGAGTCCAACTATGAGGAATGCTACTGCGGCAACAGCCGCAATCGCCCGCACATGGTTCCAGGCTGTCCAATTGGTAACGTATTCAGACCATACACTGATTGCGCTACCGCTTGCCGGGTCAAGGGTCGCCAGCTGTTCATTACGCGGCACGTTGAATGCAATCGTCACCAGAACCGTCCCGAAGAGATAGAGTACGCTGCCAACGAGCAAGTAAGCAGCTCCAGGTTTCTGCCACGTAAACAGTGAGGCGACGGCCAGGAGGATGCAGCCAACAGCCGTTCCAAAGAACGTCCCTAAAAACCATGGATTGGGCACCGTGACATTGATGGATTGCATGGCCGCAATGCCTTGGGCGGGTGGGAGGGAGGCGAGGGCTTTCATTACGAAGGCTGAAAATGCGAAAAAGACTCCGGCGATCAGCCCGCAACCGAGAGCGGATACGAGAGTCAATGCAGAGAGCAAGTTGCTGATCATGCGGAAAACTCCAGTCGCTTGATGACGCGGTTGGCGAATCACGGGACGCGTGGTTCTGACGTAGCCTGATACGCGCGGGCCAGCTCGTCCGCGAACTCTTCGAACCGCGTGGGCGTGGTGTTTTCCGAATTGCGACCCTTGCGGGAGCTGATCCTTCCTTCGTTGGCGGCGCGAGCGACCTCAACCTCCAGAGTAGCGATGTTCTCTGAAAAACCGAACTGCGCGAGTGCCTTGACCGCATCGGCGTAGGGGAACTGTACATATTGGAGATCCGGCTTGCCGATACGCTCGCCGATAATGCGTGTGGCCTCGGCAAAGCTAATATCACGCTGCCCACACAATTCGCGCACAACGACGCCATTCCAGTTTCGCGTTTTCAGCGCCCTGGCCGCAGCTTCTGCGATGTCGCGTGTCGCGATCATCGGGAGAGGGAGATCCGGTGCGAAAGCGTCGCCGCTGATTCCCTCGTGCCGGATGAGCTCCAAGAGCCCATAGAGATTCTCGAAGAACGGCCCCGGACGAAGGATCAACACGTTCGTGCCGTCCAGTCTGCGCAGACGCTCTTCTTGGGCATGCATGCTCATAATCATCCCGGTCCCGGAGGGTTGATCCGCCCCAATGCTGCTCAGGAAAACGAGGTGGCGGACGCCGCTCTGACGCACAGCCTCTATAATGGCTTCGCCCACACGGCTCTGTTGCGCGCAGTAATCGGATTCCTGCGGATCGTACGGCAACAACGTATAAACCGCGTTTGCGCCGCGAAAGGCATCGGTGAGAAACGCGGCATCGGTTGCCTCGCCCGCGAAAGTTTCCGCCCCGGCGTTTCTGAGCTCGGAAAGGTTGCGCGCGGAGCGCCCGAGAGCACGAACTTTCTCGCCGGTCTCGAGAAGCAGTTCGGTCGTTCGTTTTCCAATCCGTCCAGTGGCGGCCATCAGAGTAATCATCGTTTTGTCCTTCTCATTTCAGTTGCTCGGTTTGCATTCATGCGTCCACCATCTGGGCCGCAGCGCGGACTGTCTATGACCGGAAGTCTATGTCTCTTGCCCGTTCGTCCAGATAGAGTGGACAATATTGCCGTGAGTTAAATATAGTTAGCCGCATGAAATACGAGGATGCCTGGGCTTCCGTGGATCCGCTCGGCGAAGCACTTCATTTCTTGCGGATGAGCGGCATCTTTTATTGCCGAGCCGAGTTCAGTGCGCCGTGGGGACTCGTCCTGCCGCCGATGAAGGACTCGTTGATGTTCCACTTCGTAACGACGGGTCGGTGCTGGCTTGAGGTTGAGGGAATGGAACGTCGCCAGCTGCAACGAGGCGATCTTGCGCTGGTGCCTCACGGCGAGGGTCACCGGTTGACGAGTGAGCCGGGCGTATTCGCGGCAAAGCTATTTGATCTCCCTCGCGAACTGCTCAGCGAACGTTACGAGATTCTCCGGCATGGCGATGGTGGTGTAGCCACGAATATGGTCTGCGGCGCCGTCCGCTTCGATCATCCGGCCGCGCATCACCTGGCCAAGCTACTACCGAGGATGATCTGCATCGATGTAGCGAGCTCGCCCCACATGGATTGGATTAACAGTACGTTGCGTTTCATGGCGGCCGAAGCTCGAGAGCTCCGCCCCGGTGGCGAGACGGTTATCACCCGCCTGGCCGATATTCTGGTGGTTCAGACCATCCGAGCCTGGCTTGAGCAGGATCCGGCGGCACAAAGCGGATGGCTTGGCGCATTGCAACACAAGCAGATTGGTCGCGCCATCTCGCTCATCCATCGCGATCCCGCTCGTGAGTGGACGCTCACATCGTTGGCGGCTGCGGTCGCGATGTCGCGCTCAGCGTTTGCGGCACGCTTCACCGAGCTGGTTGGCGAGCCGGCCATGCGCTACGTGGCGCGGTGGAGAATGCATCTCGCGGTGACGCGGCTTAAGGAGGACGACGCATCGCTTTCTGATCTGGCGAGCCAACTTGGCTATGACTCCGAGGCCGCGTTCAGCCGGGCCTTTAAACGGTTTATCGGGGTTCCACCAGGCGCAATCCGACGGAACCGTTATCCGGAAAAAGGCGTAAAAGAACTTTACCCAGGCTGGGGAAAGGCGCGAAGCGCAGATGAGATTTGGCCTGGGCTGAGTCCTGTAACCGCTTCCCGGTAAACCCGACACACACCTGGGCTAGGTTCTCTCACCGCTTCGCGGCAAAATCCGACAGGCTTCGAGTAAATCCGACAGGCGCCCAGGCTAGAATACTGGGGGCGCTTTGCGCTTCAGTCGTCGCACATTCCGGAATTCGCGATCCGCAATCCGCATTACCATCGTAGGCCTGCTTTAGTCCTCGAATGTCGATTTTGTCCATTTGCAGCATGGCCTTCATGACTCGCTCTGACTTCTCATCGTCTTTATCTTGCAACATCTCGCCTAAAGCAGAGGGAATGATCTGCCACGAGATTCCATACTTGTCTTTGAGCCAGCCACATCTTTGTGTTTCTCCGCCTTGGGAAAGCTTCTGCCACAATTCATCGACTTCTTCCTGCGTCTCGCAGTCTACGAAGAACGA
>DASTDH010000367.1:0-10489 GCA_035710445.1 Chthoniobacterales bacterium | reverse complement strand
AACGGAGTTAGTTGCCGCTGGCAAAGCGAAAGAAGCTCGGCCTGGAAATGGTCGCGTATCCAAGTGCTGCGGGGATCCGAGCCCTTGCCGATCGAGATCCCGGAAGGCTGACGCAAATGTTCTGTCCGTAACTCCCCTCGTACCACCGTGACGACACCTTGGTCAATCGCGTTGGCAATCAGATTCTGCAAGACCCCTTCGGCGAGTGCATCAAGCTGGGTCGGTTCGTCAAAGGCCCACTTCGCTTCATCGCTGGAGTCGGGATAATCGAGCTCATTGACTAGATGGAGCAGGATGGACTGCCAGCACAAAGAGACAGTCTGAAAGGGAGTGAGGAAGATCTGGGTCGCCCGGTGATCCAACGCTTTAAACAGACGTCCGATCAAATGGCTCTTCCCATAGCCCGGCGCGCTCGATACGACGAGTTCCGCCTTGCTGCCGAGCGAAATCCGATTTTGGTCCACGGCTCCAAATGCAGCTACGATTTCCGCAAGGACGTCTTCGTTGAGTGTAGCAACCGAGTTCGGACATTCCCTTGGCTTGTGGACGATGTCCTTCTCAAATGGATTGATCGCTAACCCGGGTATCTCGAATTTCATGGTTCGATCGCGATATACAGCCGCTTCCGGCCACCCTGCTCGATAGCCATGGCACGCTCATCCTCGCTGGCATGCGCCCAATCGCCTTCATCCAGCTGCACTCGGCGAGCGGGCATACCGATCTGGATTATCCAGGAGCGGACTTCGCTTGCGGCGAGCCCGGAGCGTTGCACCAATTCAGCAATCGGGATCGATCGTCTCTGTCGCGCGGTCGAGCCGTCCCGGTAAGCAGCGACAATCCGCTCCTCGATCGCGTCTTTCGCTAGAATTTTCTGAACAGGCTCTCCGCGAGGCACATGCTGTCGATGAATGTAGACCAACTCAGATTTTCTCCCGTGTAGCTGCAGTTCCAGGATGGTGCGTTCATCAACTAACTCAGCCAGAGCGGAGCGTGCGAGAGACTTTAGCGCGCGGTTCATCGGTAGCAGAAAGGAGGTGGGAAAAACTTTCGGTTTCGCTTCCAGGAGCTTTGTGATGCGCGCCTTTTCCGTCGAAACCGACGGTTCGTGCCCGGCCAGGTAGAAGGCATCCAGTTTTCGAACGACACCTTCGGCAAGTAATTCGTCGAGAGCAGATTGCCCTCCGGTCAAACGCTTGATTTCTGAGGAGATCAGGCGCGGTTTGCGATTAAATTTCTGAAGCAGTCTTTCGCGAGGGCTTGGGCTCTTCATAGTTTCGAGTGCTCGTGTCTAGCATATGAGAAGCGGCTCCGGCCAGGCCTTCCGCCGCTCTCATTCCGCGATCCGCATTCCGCGTTCCGCTTTTTCTGCATAACCTCTCAATTGCTCCCAGGCGGTAGTCCAGAATGCTGGCAACCGCTGTACCTTCATCTCCGGCAATTTCACTACCACCAGCATCTGACGGCAGGTAATCAGCACTTGGCCGTCGCTGGGACGAGTGATCGTGAAAGCGCACCAGAATCGGATCCGCTCAAACTTCTCCAACCAACCGCGCACGACCAGATCGTCCCAAAGACGCGCCGGCCGGCGATAATCAATTTCGGTCCGGATGACAACCGGGCAATCGCCTTGGAGCATTCGCTCACCCATTTCCCAGCCAAGCTTCTCGGCCAGTAGAGATCGGTTGGTTTCGATAAAGCGCAGATAGGCAATGTTGTGCACGACGCCACCGGCATCAGTATCGAAGAACATTACGCGAACGGAGGTCTCAAGGCTTGGCGGTTCCATAGCGGTGAGAATTGCGGAATGCGGATTGCGGATTGCGGAATCGAATCTGCCATGGCCGATTCGAAACTATTTCATAGCACCGCAGGCACACCTTCCAGGCACGTAAGGTCATGCGCCGAGGACCTCGCAGAGAACCTTCAGAGAAAGCGAAAGAGTTCACAGAGATTACTAACCAGCATTGAGGGCGACCGCTACCTTACCGCAGCCAGCTCTTCCGCCAAAACCTTCGGCTCAGTGATTGGTAATTCACAAGCAAAGTTGCGGCAGACGTACGCCGCCGACCGCCCGTCAATCAGATCCATGCCGCGTAGCTCTGGAACCTGTTGAGCAATCTCGGTTTCTCCACCCTGCAATAATATTCGGCGTGGTTGATAGGCGACCTGAGCGACGCGCAACAGGGGATCGTCCGCCGGACTGTGCGTAGCGATCACAATTTGGATCGGATCGGAAAGCAGAGCGTCGACCGCACCTAACATTTGCGGCATAGCGACCGGGTGACTGTCGAGCATTTCCTGAAAACTTCCGACCGCCCTTTTCGCGCTCAATTCAAAATCGGACCGACCTAAAATGCGGCTCAACCGGATCAGATTCATTGCTGCTACCGAATTGGCGGAGGGCTCAGCTCCATCATGATCATCCTTCAAACGAAAGAGAATATCGGTTGCATCCCCTTCCGTATTAAAGAAGCCGCCCGCGGGATCGGCGAACCTCTTTTCGAACTCACCCTGCAGTTCAATCGCCCATCGCAACCATTGGTAGTCGAAATCTGCTTCGTACAGATCGAGTAATCCCTGAATCAGGAACGCGTAATCCTCCGCGAAACCAGGAACGGTACTGGGACCTTGACGATAACTTCGCAGCAATCGCCCAGCGTATAGCCGGTCGCGGATGAAACCGGCTGTTTTTTGCGCTTGCTGCAGGTGTTCAGCATTGCGGAAGACTTGATACGCGTGCGCTAAGGCGGAGAGCACAAGACCGTTCCAGGCAACGATGATTTTGTCGTCCAAATGCGGGCGAGGCCGTCCGGACCGTGTTTGGAAAAGTTTCTTCCGGGCAGACGCGAGTAGTTTCTCCACGTCTGACGAGCTTTTCCCGGTAAGCTTAGCGACAAGCTCAGTATCGTTTTGCCGGAACAGCACATTCTGGCCGGATAGCTCTCCCTGAGGATCGCTCGCTGGACGCACGTTTCCCGCCTTTTCCACTCCGTAGGATCGCCGAAAGACCAGCGATTCGTCTGGTGACAAAACGGAGTTGATCTCAGAATCTGTCCAGACATAAAACGCACCTTCTTTTTTTTCAGAAGCGTTCGAAGAGGGCAGACTATCGGCATCTTCGGCCGAATAGAATCCACCTTCAGGAGCAGCCAAATCGCGCGCGAGATAGGCCAGAGTCTCGTCGACAACCCGAGCAAACAATGTGTCGCGGGTGATCTGGTAAGCTGCGGTGTAGATGGAGACTAGTTGCGCCTGGTCGTAAAGCATCTTTTCGAAGTGCGGCACATGCCAGCGCTCATCGACCGAGTAACGGTGAAAGCCACCTCCCAGTTGATCGTACATGCCGCCCGCCGCCATTTTCCGCAAAGTGAAAAGAGTCATATCCAATGGGCTGCTGGAGCCGGTCCGCGCCCAATATCGGAAAAGAAAATCAAACTGAGCCGGTCGGGGGAACTTTGGTGCTGAGCCGAACCCACCCTCCTCCGGGTCGAAGCCGGAAGCAATTTGCCGGTAGGCGGTTTCCAGCCATTCCGAGCGCACCGAATCAGCCGGCTCCGCCCCCTTTTTGGCCAGGGCCTCGGTCAACGCGCGAGTGAATTGCTGACCTTGATCGATCACCTTATCCTGGTGCTGCTGCCAGATTCCAGCCAGACGCTGTATTAAAGTGCTGAATCCCGGGCGCCCATAACGATCTTCAGGTGGATAATAAGTGCCGCCAAGGAACGGTTGGAGTTGCGGCGTCAGAAATACGCTCATCGGCCAACCACCCGAGCCGGTCGTGCTTTGCACGAAGAGCATGTAGACGCGGTCGACATCCGGGCGTTCTTCCCGATCGACCTTGATGCTAACGAAGTAGCGATTCAGAATTGCAGCAACCTCTGGATTCTCGAACGACTCGTGCTCCATGACGTGGCACCAATGGCAGGTGGAGTATCCGATCGAAAGAAAAATCGGTTTGCTCTCCTTACGGGCTTTGGCAAAGGCCTCCTCGCCCCAGGGAAACCAGTCGACCGGGTTATGGGCATGCTGCAACAGGTAAGGAGATTTTTCGTGAACGAGTCGATTCGTCGATGGCTGACCGCTCATTCGCCAACAAACCACAGTTGGCGCGGATTCCCAATGAATGAGTTTCGGAAGCCGATCCCGGGACAGTCCCCGAATTACGCAATCGCGACACGGCAATCGGGCGATCGGGCGATGGGGCGACACGGCGACACACCTGCCAGGCCCAAGGTCTTTGGTGCCTGGCAAGTGATTCCTCCGAACAGATCGCTACCGGGCTACTGCTTGTGTTCTTCAGGTTTGCCCTTCTGCTTCGATTCCGCGTGAGGCTTGCTCGCTTTTTCCCCATGCGGGTTAGCCTTTGGTCGGGCCTCGGTCTTGGGATGAGCTACCGTTTGGTGTTCCTGAGCTTTATGCTGGTTGACCGGTTGGTGTTGCGTCGATTTGACGCCGTTCTCGTTCACACGCCGGTCGGTATGCTCGGTCGGATTTAGCTTTGCATTATTCTTTTCGGTATTTGGTGCTGTGCCAATATTATGTTCAGCCGGATTTAGTTTTGCGTTCGTCGTTTCGCTCTTTGAGGCTGCACTAGTATTCAGCCTTTTCGTTTCAAGCTGATTTGTACCCGCTGCGGGCTCATGATGGCCTTGGACCGAGCTTAAAGCTGTCGTGGTTGGGTGCCCATGATTAACCGACGCAAGCTGGTTACGATCTCCGCGCATCGACTGTTCATGGGAAAGCTGGGTTGCCGTTGGCTGTAAGCGCGTCTCATGCATCACTGTCTGCTCGGCGGCGGTTGGTCGCGCACTCACGCCACCAGTGCCGTTAAAGCTGGCTCGCCCGTTCGCACCGGTTGCGTTGTTGTTGATTACGGTGTTGTTGACATAAGTGTTGTGGATGACCGTCGTATTTACATTGGTCACCGCAGTGTTGTAGCGATAGACATTCCCGGCCCACTCGCCCCCGACAAAACCAACTCCGCCGTAACCAAAACCGTAGTTGATGCCACCGTAGAATCCGACGTGCGGACCCCAGTAGCCGCCGTGCCAGGCGTAGACCCCGCCATCAAAACCCCAATAGCCCGGCGTCCAAAGGAATCCGACTCGCGGCGGTGCGATCCAAACACCGGGGACCCAGTAATAGCCTTCATCGCCATAGGCCCAATAGCCCGGGGTCCAGATATAGCCTTCAACCGGGCAGGGTGGTTGCGCATACACGGGCAGTTCAGGAGGTGCAATCGTAATCGAGACAAAGGCGTATGAGGCCTTCGGGACTGTCCACAATAAGAATACGAGGAGCAGGAATCGAATTGTTGCGGAATAATTCATCACTTATAGTATTATTGTTATACACTTTGCGTTCGCGGCCGGCGACCAAAGCGATTCATTTGGTTGTTTTCGACGCCCGGAATCAGGTCAATATTCAGAACTGAGCCGCGAGATACCGCAAGCAGCATGGGTTCGCTCGACAATTCCATTCAACCTGATCTCCTGCAGTCGATCGACTGTTACAGAGGATCCAACCCCGGAAATCAGTATCAGTTGCAGGATTAGTTGCCGGCGGGAACCGGTCGGAAGCACCAAACGTCACTAGAGGAGGTTGAAACCGCTCCTGATCAATTGAAGAATCCGGATGAGCGTTTTTGGTTGAGAAGAAGTCGTTTAGAGCGGAAGAGTCAAAGTGCGTCTATGACTTGGTTGGCAAACGCGAGATTGCTGAGCGCGGCCATCGCTATCGTGTCCGTTCTCTCGTGGATAGCGGGTACCAACCACTGCTTCTTAGGGCTCATGAAAGAACCGCAAAACGTAGCGGTCTCGGTGTCCCATTGCCCGGGGCATGCCAAAGAGCCTGCATCTGCTAACAACGGACCCTGTGGAATGCTGGGCTGTTGTCAGGGACTCCTGAGTCCTCATTTTGAAGTAGCGCACGTGAGGGTTCAATTTTTTCCGGTCGCTTTGGAGATTCCGGTGTTCGCGGTTGACGGTCTGGTTCAGCCTGAAGCTCCCAAAAGTATTCTTCGGAACACAGAGTACGACACCGGGCCCCCACGGGGCGCCTTCTTCGTTGGAACTGTGCTAAGGCGCTCCCTGCAAGAAAACGCGCCCCCCGTCATATCGTAAGGTAGCCTCTTCGCCACGGATCGGTCCTCCTTCGCTAAAACTTCGGAGGACAGATCGATCGGACAAGCGCCCCCTCCCGCAAAGATCTCGGCGCAAAGGCAATGGTGGATCCTTGGTTCGATTTCCAGGTGCGTGTTGGATTACTTCTGGGGGTCGCGCCCGTCCGATGAGGCCGTTGCCGGTGGTACGACCACCGCCGGCAGGTTGGGGAGGTTGGGATCGACACCTCTCCGAAAGCTACGCACTGAAATTCCGTCGGCGAAACCAAGGCAGAAGCAGAACCACACCGATTGATTCAGAAATCTGAGATCATGTTATGACCGAACTAGATTTGCTCAAAAAACCCGAATATATCCACGTCGTCCTGAATCATCTTCCGATTTACGGTACGATGCTGGGAGCTTTCGCTCTCGCCGTCTCACTCTTCCTCCGGAGCCGAACGGCGCAGATCACCGCTCTGATTCTCACGCTGATTGCCGGGGTTTCAGCGTACCCCGTCTTCGTAACCGGAGAACGAGCGTACAAGGCAATCCGCAGTCTAACTGACGACGCCGGGGCCGATTGGCTCGATGAGCATATGGACCGAGCTGAAAAGACGATTAGCGCCTTCTATCTGTTGGCCCTGCTTGCCCTGGCCGGACTCCTTGTGCCAATCAAATGGCCGAAGCTTGGCATGCCGTTGGCAGCGTTGACCCTGGCGGTAGCGATCCTTTGCAGCGGGATCGCGATCTTTATCGCTCAGCCAGGTGGGCGGGTAAGACACCCGGAATTTCGGCCGAGCGAAAGTCCAACTCCCTCTCATGAAACTCAACGCCAGAACGAATCATGATTCGCCGTTCTATACCGCTAATTGTTGCCGCCGTCTTGGCAGGTTGCGCTGCGGCTCTTCCGCCGCCGCTAACTGCCGATAACCCGGCGAGTTCATCCGCACCGGAGGCCTCTGAACAGCCCCTGCGCAACGCCCTTGCCGTTGACGATCTCACCAAGAAAACTCGCCAGATCTTCGCCCAGGTCGACAAACCGTTGGACCGGCCCTCGCCGACTTCGACGCCGCAACAGCAGCAATCGGATCAAATGCCTGGCATGAAGATGCCTTAGCGGGAGTGAACAACCAGGACAATCCCGAACGACCAACCGCATGACAATGAATAGATTTGTCGCTCTTTGTTCTAGTATCGCACTTATTTTGCCGGCCGGCGTAGCCCGAGAGAAAGATGACGCTTTCCGAAATCTGCAACAGTCGATTCAGGAGCGCACCGGCAAAACGGTTCGCTGGGAAGAAGATCAGGCGGCACGCGAGCAGGCTCGACAAGATGTGCGCCAGCTTCTTCGCAAGCCGTTGACCATCGACACTGCCGTTCAGATCGCCCTCACCAACAATCGATCACTGCAAGCAACCTTTGAAGAGATCGGCCTTTCGGCCGCGGACGTTCGGCAAGCCGGTACGATCCCAAATCCTAAATTTGACTTGGCATTGAGGTTTCCAGACAAAGCGCCCTCGGGCGCCTACATCGACTATAGCGCAGCCATCGATTTCTTAAGCATCATCATGATTCCGCTGAAAAAACGGGTAGCCAAGGATCAGCTGGAATCTGCTGCTTTGCGAGTAGCAGATGACACTCTCGAACTTGTCTCGCAGGTAAAAGGCGCCTTCTACTCACTGCAAGCTTCTCAGCAGCTCTTAAAGCGATTTAAGCTGATAGTAGCTGCTAACGCGGCTTCTTTGGATCTAGCCCAGCGACAACACGAAGCCGGGAATATCAAAGATCTGGCGCTGGCTCAGCAGCAGGCAAGCTACAGCCGGTCCCGGTTGGATGTTGCCATGGCGGAGGCGGAAATCCGGCGAAATCGTGAAAAACTGAATCGTCTGCTTGGATTGTGGGGCGCGGACACCAACTGGCAAATTGCCGGCGAACTTCCGGAGGTGCCGAGCTCCGATCTTCCCATCAGAGGCCTCGAGAGTTTAGCCATTTCTCAGCGCTTGGACCTGCAAGCAGATTATCTGCGGGTTACCAACCAGGCAAAGAACCTCCGGTTGACAAAATCCATCCGGTTTCTGGGGGCGTTGGATTTCGGGATCGAAAGCGAGCGAGAAACCGATTCCCAAACCAGGACCGGCCCGACATTCGCTATAGAATTACCCGTCTTTGATCAGGGGCAGGCGCGGATCGCCCGAAGCGAAGCGGCTCTCAGACAAGCGCAAGACAAGTTTGAAGCGTTGGCAATCGATGTTCGCTCTCAGATAAGAGAGTTGCGCGACGAGTTGATGAGCAAACGAGAAACCGCGCGTTTCTATCAAGACGAGTTGTTACCGGGCCAGCGCCGAATCCTGAATGAAAGTCTCCTGAACTATAACGCGATGGAGATTGGGAATTTCGATCTCTTTAGTACTAAAGCAGAAGAGGCGCGCACCGAACGCGAATACCTCGAGGCGGTTAGAGACTACTGGATTACCCGAGCGCAACTCGAACGAGCCGTTGGTGGTAATCTGCGCCCGCGCCAACCCGCGGAAGGTAAATCAAAGCCCTAAATTTTAACTGGTACCAAACAAGTATATGATATCCCGTCGCAAGTTCTTCTCTAAAGCAGCCGCCGTGGCTGCGTTGGGGGCCGCTCCTCGCTCTGTGCAGGGAGCAGAGCCAATTGGGCAGGCGAGCGAAACTCCCGAGAATATAAGGGAGAATACGCAAGCAGTTCGGCAAGAGTACCCTCCGGGTGAGCCTGGCAAAGACTACATTCCGGTAATCACCCCGAACGGATCGACGCTCTCTTATAAAGTGATCGGAGGCGTCAAAGTGTTTCATCTCATCGCTGAAGAAGTCGATCACGAATTCGCACCAGGTCTCCGCGCTTACTGTTGGGGATTCAACGGCCAGATCCACGGCCCAACGATCGAAGCGGTGGAGGGAGACCGCGTGCGCATTTACGTGACGAACCGGATTCCGGAGAACACCAGTATTCATTGGCATGGTCTGCTGGTGCCATCGGGTATGGATGGAGTGGCCGGACTTAGCCAGAAAAATATCGGGCCCGGCGAGACCTATAAATACGAGTTTCAGCTAAGGCAGCACGGGACGTACATGTACCACTCACACTCCGATGACATGGTGCAAATAGCCCTTGGGATGATGGGCATGTTTATCATCCATCCACGAACTCCTATCGGTCCAAATGTGGACCGAGATTTCGCCCTGATGTCGAGTGAATGGAGGATCGACGTAGGCACCAGGCGGCCCGTCCCGATCGAAATGACCGACTTCAATATCCTCACGTTTAATGGTCGAGCGTTTCCTGGTACAGCTCCGTTGGTGGCAAAGTTCGGTGAACGCGTCAGAATCCGGTTTGGGAATCTGAGTCCAATGGAGCATCATCCGATCCATCTGCATGGGTACCATTGGAAGATTACTGAAACGGACGGTTCTCAGGTTCCAGAGTCCGCACAGCAGGTTGGAAACACCGTCTTGGTAGCAGTCGGTCAAACCCGAGCCGTTGAATTTATTGCCGACAACCCCGGCGACTGGGCGATGCACTGCCATATGACCCATCACACCATGAACCAAATGGGGCATAACGCACCGAATCTCATCGGGGTGCGTCCAGGTAACATCGACAAAAGAGCAAGCAAATTGCTCCCTGGTTATATGACGATGGGCGAGAGCGGTATGGCTGACATGGGCGAAATGGGCATGAGTGTCCCGCGCAACAGCATTCCGATGGTGGGCGCCCCAGGTAAACACGACTACATCGACATGGGCGGTATGTTCACTATTCTGAAGGTCCGCGAAAATCTGACGAGCTATGATGATCCCGGCTGGTACGAAAATCCGCCGGGAACCTTAGCGACTTTGGCCACCAACGAGGAATTGCAGCGCGACTTAGACTCTGACTCGGTTCCGGGTTGATGTGATTGTGCGAACCACTCGTCTCGTCTAAATTGTCCTGCAAAGAGCAGAGAAGACGAACTCGACCTTATGAAAAAACAAATGTTGGCCCTGGTAGCCGCGACGGCAAGTCTCAGCGCTTTCGCCGCCGATCCCAGCCCCGCGCCGAGCGCTAGTGCGGCGCCATCCGCTCAGACGTCCAGTAAGGCAGTGAACACGGTCTGTCCGGTCTCGGGTGATACTGTGGGCGACGTCGGCAAACCGGTCTATGCCCAATATCAAGGCAAAACGATTGCGTTTTGCTGCAAAGATTGCCTGAAGAAGTTTAACAAAAACCCGGACAAATACGGCTCGTTGGCATTGAAGAATCAGTCAGCGAACGAAGAAATGGAGTGAAGCAGAAAACGCGGAATGCGAATTGCGGATTGCGGAGCGATTTTTCGGTTCAGCACTGCTTATTCCACAATCCGCAATTCGCATTCCGCG
>DASTDH010000366.1:0-16891 GCA_035710445.1 Chthoniobacterales bacterium | reverse complement strand
GTTTGCCGATCGGGGTCATCTTTGGAATTACGCCGTTTAATTTCCCACTGAACCTGGTAGTCCACAAGGTAGCTCCTGCTTTAGCGGCAGGAAACTCGATCGTTATCAAACCATCCCCCCGGACCGTGCTGACTGCGTTGCTGCTGGCAGAATCATTGCAAGAAGCAGGTGTGCCCGGCGGTCTAGTGAATATCGTGCCATTCGACGTCAGTCTGATGGACCGCTACTACAACGACGATCGCGTTAAGATGGTCTCATTCACCGGTAGTGCCGCAGTCGGTTGGAAGATCAAAGAAAAATGTAACACCAAGAAGGTTTGCCTGGAATTAGGAGGCAACGCGGCCGCCATTGTTCATAGTGATGCGGAATGGCAAACCAAAATTGCATCGATTGCCAACGGCGCTTTTGGTTATGCCGGGCAATCTTGTATTAGCATACAGAGGGTCTATGTGCAGAGCCGGATCTACGGCGAGTTTCGCGATGCCCTGCTTGGCTATGTGAAAGACAAGATCAAGACCGGCGATCCGCGCGATCGCGAGACGGTGATTGGTCCAATGATTGCGCCGGAGGCAGCGCAGAAGGTGGTTAAATGGGTTGATCAAGCGATTGCTGCCGGCGCGAAACTCGCGACGGAAAAGACGATTGATGGCCAGTGCGTGGGACCAATCGTTTTGGAGCAAGTACCGGAAGATCAGCCGATCAGCTGCGAGGAAGCATTTGCGCCCGTTGTGCTGCTTGAACCGTACGATGATTTTGGCGCCGCAATCGCGAAAGTGAATCGTTCGCGGTGGGGCATGCAGACCGGTGTATTTACGCGCGATCTGAAGCTCGCCAACCAAGCCTTCGAATCACTCGACGTCGCCGCCGTACTGATCAACCAGGTGCCCACCTTCCGTGTGGAAAATATGCCTTATGGCGGGATCAAGTTGAGTGGCTTCGGCCGTGAGGGTTTGAAGTATGCGATGGAGGAAATGACCGAGCGCAAGACTTTGATTGTGAATTACGCCTAGGACGGAGCGTGCCCGCGAGCGGCATCGGTATTAAAGCAAATGCTTACCTGGTACCAACTCGAAGCTGACTCAATGCGCTTCCGTTGGTTTTCCCGGCGGTCCGAATTTCTTTATCGCCAGAGCCAGCCCGACTCCGGCGCCGGCTGCTACGATCAATCCAATAAAACAGTCGAGATAAGAGAGTAACGAAGCTTGCTGATTCAAGACGCTGTACAATTGCGCCTCCGCTCGGTTTGCTGCCTCTACCGCAGAATATCCGGCGCGCAGGAAGGCGCTGGTTACGTGTTGCAGCCAGTCCCGATAAATGGAGTTGTCGGGTGTCAGATGCTGCGCAAGTACGCTTTGATGAAATTGGCCGCGCTGTGCCAAGATGGTGTTGGCAAAGGTAATACCAAAACTGCCGCCCTCATTGCGAAACAGGTTGGTCAGACTGCTCGCCTTATTGTTCTTCTCCAGCGGGAGATACGAATAGGCAACCTGTGAGATAGGAACGATTAGAAACCCGAGACCAAAAGCCTGCAGCAGCCGGGCTTGAGTGAAGATCCCATAGTCCGCGCTCAGATCGAGCTGACTCAGATGCCACACCGCGATCGCCAAAATGAAGAACCCAATAAAGATAAGCCGTTTCGGCCCAACAATTGGGGTGAGCCGGACGACGAACGGCGCCATGAACACAATCAGCAGAGCTCCCGGGGTGAGTGCCATTCCTGCGGTAGTAGCGTCGTATTTATCGAGCGTTTGCAGGAGCTGAGGCATCAGCACCGTCGTGCTGAACAGAATGAATCCGAAAAGGAAAAACAGTAGGCAAGCCAACGCGAAATTCCGGTTTCCCAGTAGCGTTAAGTCGACGACCGGGTCTTTTTGGCGAAGCTCCCAAATAATCGCAGCGATCAGCGCGATCACACTGATCACAGTGAATGCGGTGATGAACGGGCTGGCGAACCAATCATCCTCTTGACCCTTATCGAGGACGACCTCGAGACAGCCGAACCCGACCGCGAACAAAAGAATCCCAAGGTAGTCGATTCGGGTGTTACCGGAAGCCTTCGCCCGGCGACGCTCTTCGGTAAACGCCGGTGGGTCGGTAATCAACCGGCTGGTTAGGAAAAGCGACAGGAAGCCGACCGGAATATTGATAAAGAAAATCCAACGCCAGGAGGAATTGTCGGTTATCCATCCGCCGAGAGTTGGACCTAGTGCCGGAGCGAGCACGATCGCCATGCTGTACAGACCAAAGGCCGCTGCCCGTTTAGTTGCCGGAAAGGCATCTACCAACATCGATTGCTCCGACGGCGCCAAGCCGCCGCCGGCAATGCCTTGCAGTATTCGAAAGAAAATCAGGGCTCCAAGGTTCGGCGCCACCCCACACAAAAACGAGCTGAGCGTGAAAAGGGCGACGCAGGTCATGTAGTAGTTCTTTCGTCCGAACACTCTGCTCAACCAAGCGCTAAGCGGGAGAACGACCGCGTTGGCCACCAGGTAACTGGTCAACACCCAAGTGGCTTCGTCCAGGCTGGTGCCTAGTCCGCCTGCGATGTGCGGAAGTGACACATTCGCGATACTGGTGTCGAGCAGTTCCATGAAAGTGGCGATCGTCAGTGTTAGGCCGATCCACCATGGGTTTATGGCCCGTCCGCTCGGCGTAATGGTGTGGCTCATGTCTGCGCTTGGCCGGTCGTTTCCTGACAGACTTGCTGTCCGATCCGGGTATTACTGCTCGACGATTGCGACCGAGCTATCCGATAGTCCGAGTTCGGCCGGCGGAAGCGGCTCTGCCCGGCGGCGTTCGCCCGAATTGTCGCTCAGGCGGACCTTCGGCTCTACCGATTCGCCAGGCCAGAGTCGTTCGAGGCTGGCAATCGGTTCGTCGAACACGATCTTTACCGGCACCCGTTGAACGACCTTAACGAAATTGCCAGTTGCATTTTCCGGCGGCAACAATGTGAATCGGCCACCAGTACCGACCTGAAAACTCTCGATGTGGGCTCGGAAATGACGGTCGGGCAACGCATCGACTCGCACCGAAACCGGCTGACCAACCTTCATTTGTTTTAGCTGGGTCTCCTTGAAGTTGGCTACTATCCAGACGTCGGGGGGGACCAGTGAAAAGAGAGTTTGACCGGGCTGCACATAGTTGCCCGGTTCAACACTCTTTTTGGTTATCCGGCCAGCAAAAGGGGCGAAGATCTTGATATACGATAATTGTAACTGTGCCTGTCGCAGTTGGGCTTCCGCCTGCTTTTCACCCGAAGAAGCGGTTATATATTGGGCCGAGGCCAATTGAACCTGAGCGTCCTGCGAGGCGACCTTCTTGGTAGCGGACTCCACATTGGCAACGGCGCTTTTTGCTTGAGCCACCGAAGCGTCGTACTCGCGTCGGTCAATGACGCGGGTCTGAAAGAGATGCTGATTCCGCTCGAGGTCGGCCTTCGCATTGTCAGCCGTCGCCTGGGCACTGAGTAGATCCGCTTTGGCCTGTCCAAGACTGGCTTGGGCCACGTTCTGTTGCGCCTCCGCTTCGGTCAGTTTACTCTGGGCCGAGGCCAGGTTTGCCACCGCACTAGCCAGACTGACTTCGAAATCGCGCGGGTCCAGTTCGATGAGCAGATCGCCCTTTTTTACTTGGTAGTTATCGTCAAAATGGACGGTCTTGACGTGGGCGGAGACCTTTGGGCTTACCTGGATCACGTGGCCTTCGATGGCGGCATCGTCAGTGGTTTCATAACCAACGTTATCGATGTACCAGAAAGTTCCACCGGCCAAAGCAAGCGCACCGAGCGCGGAAAAAAGGAATAGACGACGTCGAGATCGCTTCGCCTTAGGGTCTGCCATTCCAGCTTGGCCGGCTGTGACCGGCCGATTCGGACTGGCAGCCTTGAGGTGCGCGGGTGTCGCAGTGACGGAGGTTGCACTCATGGGAGCTCCATATTTTGGGTTACACGCGGCGAGCTTGGCGGGTCAGGTCCGCGATAGCGGCGAGAGAAAACCGGGTAATGTGCTCGGTAATTTCTTCGATCTCAGCTTGGCCGATTTTAAAATCAGGGTTTAGACGCTCGATGATGGGGCGAGATAGATGGAAGTAGAGGCATTGGCCCATCACGCTGGCGCCGAGAAGGGATAGCTGTCGGCGACTGAAACGGCCGGCAGTCAGCTCGCGCAGCGTCGGCATTAGAAATTCGTCTCGTAATGGCCGGATATTCTTTTCAACCAGTTCATCCAGCGCAGTAGTGGGGTTAGCCATTTCCCGGGCCATCAAACGTCGTTTCCATGCCGGGCGGTTCGGACTGAGCATATACTCAAGAAAGTGAGCGATTAGACTACGCAATCTTTCTTCCGCGGAATTGGTCGGTTCAGCCATCACGTCATGCCACGCGGCTCGTGCGGAGCAGGCATCCATCATCACGCGGTTGTACAGCTCGGCCTTGTCCCGAAAATGATAGTTTACCGCGGCTACATTGACCTCAGCCCGCTCGGTGATCATCCGGATAGTAGCTCCCTCAAATCCGTGCTCGGCGAAGACTTCGCCCGCCGCAGCAAGAATTTTATCGCGCGTATTCTCCTCACTGGGTTCCGGTGTCTCCGTTCGCGGTCGTCGTTCTCTGGTAACCACGTCGCATATTCAAACAGATGTTTGAAACAGTCAAGTGAAACATTTGTTTAAGACACGCGTTTGGTTGTGGCCGCCCGGGAAACCCTTACCTCGGTTAGGCGAAAACCCGACCTCGCAGATCATTCCCTTCAGCAGTCTCCTGGCTCCTGGCTCCTGAGGGAGAATTCGTTTTTATGGAAGAGTATATTCGATTCTTCGTATTAGCAATACGCTAAGACTAGCCCAGCTTAAGCCGGACAAAAGCAGACACGCCTATGAAATCGCAACCAGAACCAATGCCCTCATTCGATCGTAGGGGACGCCGGGGCTGATCGACAAGGGAATCTGAGATCGGCTGAACGAAAGGAACCGCGGTCCGAATCGAAACGCGTTCGGTACAGTCCGGCGAATTCGGCGGCTGGGTTCAGCTTTTCTTCGCTCTGAGAACCAATGCAAACACCGCTCTGGTTTTGGATAGCTTTTAATGCCTGCGTATTGGTCGTCCTGGCGCTTGACCTTTTTGGGTTTCAGCGCCGGCCGCATGCGCCCACCCTCCGGGAAGCTGCTACCTGGACCTTTATTTGGGTGATGCTTTCGCTGGGATTCAATGCCCTCATTTGGCATTCGGAAGGGCAGGCGAAGGGGTTGGAATTTCTGACCGGTTATCTGGTGGAATATTCGCTTTCGGTCGACAACATTTTTGTTTTTGTCCTGGTCTTCTCATCTTTCAAAGTTCCGACTCAGTACCAGCATCGGGTGCTGTTCTGGGGGATTTTGAGCGCGCTGGTTCTGCGCGGCGCCATGATCGCCGCAGGTGTGAAGTCCGTTCAGACGTTTCAATGGACTCTCTATCTGTTGGGCGCGTTTTTGCTTTTTTCAGGGGCGAAAATGCTCTGGCACCGGAGGAGCAGCCGTGACTTCACTCAAGGGTGGCTGGTTGTCCTGATTCGCCGATTCTTTCCGATTGCCGATCGATACTACGGACCAAGGTTTTCGGTCCGCCTCGCCGATGGACGAATGGCACTCACGCCGCTGGCACTGGCCCTGATTGTCATCGAGGCAACCGACCTTTTATTTGCCCTCGATTCCATTCCGGCGATTCTCGGTATTACGTCCGACCCGTTTATTGTCTACACTTCCAACGTCTGCGCGATCCTCGGTTTGCGTTCGCTCTATTTCTTACTGGCCGGCTTGGTTCATCGGATACTCTATTTGAAACCGGCACTGGCCGTCATCCTGGTCTTTATCGGCGTTAAGATGCTTTTGGGAGAGGTCTATCATATTCCCACCGTCCTCTCGCTCAGTGTAATTGCTTTGGTACTACTGGTTGCCGTTGGACTCTCGCTCTTCGTCAATCGCGCATCTGGCGCGGTGCGCCTGGACTTCGACCAAACTGAGCGGCGTTCCGCTATCAAATCCAGATAACAGCAATATGAATTCTAACCATTTCTCTCTTGAATTTCTCCGTCGAGTCTCCCGTCCGCGGCGCTCGGCCAAAAACCAGATAGCGTCCATTTCCGAGTACATTGAATGGCAATCGGCCATGCTCGGTTCGGAACAGTTGGAGAAACTGCGGGCCGAGCTTCCCACATTTGATCTTCGGCTTCGGACGATGGCACCAGCGCGATTTCCCTATCTGGCGCGACAACTCAAGCTGCTGGTTAGCTTTTTCGGACATGCGTTTGACCAAGTCTTTCCGACCGACTCTGATGCGTCTCGAAGGGAAACTGCATTCGCCATTCATTATTGGGCTAAGGAATCGGACATTATCCCAGATTTCGTGCCGGAGATCGGCTATGCCGATGACTCGTTAATCGTTCAAACCGTGCTACAGCGGCATCAAGAAGTTTTTCGCGACTATTGCCGCTTTCGGAAAATCAGCTGGTCGAAGATCGGTGTTGCCCCTTAGCACCAGACTCTTCGTGGTCGGGTTGGCATTGCCGCAGGCTTTCGCGCTCGAACTGGATGGTCGCATGCCCAATCCCAAAGCGCTCAGTGAGCTCGTGATTGATTCTCCGCAACAGTCCGTCATCATCGGATGGATCGGGTTTGACCAGATGAGCCGTAAGCGCGGTTTCGGTGGTGCTCAGCGCCCAGACATGCAGATGATGGGCATCGGTGATCGCTGGA
The DNA here is from genome assembly GCA_035710445.1 of Chthoniobacterales bacterium. GTDB lineage: Bacteria > Verrucomicrobiota > Verrucomicrobiia > Chthoniobacterales > JAFAMB01 > DASTDH01. The sequence goes on along the minus strand of DASTDH010000366.1, from coordinate 10,162 downwards.
ATGCTGTGGAGATATCGTCGTACGTCGCCCAGGTTTACTCCTGGCGGCACGGCATCCATAGCCAAGTTGAAAGAGTCACGCAGTAAGCCCCAGGTGCCGTAAACAATGATCGCGTTGATGAGTAGGCTCACGGTCGGGTCTAACCAATGCCAGCCCGTCAATAGGATAAGGATTCCAGCTATGACTACCCCGAAAGAAACCGCCGCATCAGCAGCCATGTGCAGGAATGCGCCTCGAATGTTTAGATCCCGGTCACGTCCGGCCTGGAAGAGTAGCGCTGTTGCCAGGTTGATAATGACCCCGAGCGCAGCTACCCAGATTACCGTCCACCCGGCCACTGGACTTTTGTCGCCGAAACGACGAATCGCTTCCCAGCTGATCCCACCAACTGCGATCAGCAGAAAAATGGCATTCGCCAACGCTGCCAGAATGGAGGAGCGACGCATGCCATAAGTCCGCTGATCGGTTGCGGGCTTTTTGGTTAAGTAACTGGCCCACCAGGCCAAGACCAACCCTAAGACGTCTCCGAGATTGTGGCCGGCATCAGCAACTAACGCCAGTGAGTGCGCGGCAATGCCGAAAATAACCTGGACGACGACATAGCCGACGTTCAAAGCCGTCCCGATTGCGAACGCGCGCCCAAAAGTAGCCGGTGCATGGGCGTGTCCCAGCCCACCGTGATGGTGATGTTCCTCTTCGTGTCTTCGGTGACCGTCGTCGCTCATCGTGCGATTCTATAACGCTTGCTGTTTTAATGCTTTCCGGTTTCGGATATTTGTGGGTTGCAAAACCGCCTGAGCCTCGGACCCGCCTGTTTTCGTCCGATCCAGCTCGTATTCAACGATTTATCGGCTTGCATACTCGTAAGAATTCCCATATTTCTCATATTTTCTCTAAATTTTGTGTGTGACCCGACGATTAGTCTATCCGAAGCGAAAACAAACCCTCAAACGAAAGCCTGCGCTTTCGGGCGAGACTAGCTGTTCAAGTATGACTTATCGTACAGAACTCCGCGCCTGCGATAGATTCGGTTCCTCGGAAGGCTTGCCGCGATTCGTCGTGATTGTCGAAATTCCTGACCACGTGGTCTCCACCATGGGAGATCCCAGTTCACCCAGACTCCGAGCCAAGGCGTGCGAAGTCGCAATGAATGCCACCTGGCGACAACGAGTCAATACTCCCAAAGCTCGTTTTCAAGGTTGGTCGAATTCATTGTTGCTCGATTCAGATTTGACCGATTACGGGGAAGCTAATTTTAGAGCGACGGACGGCTGTCGTGCTTGGATAGTAGAGTCAGCTTTTACCGGCAAGCCGGGCAAGCCCGACTCTCGACCCAACCCGGTAGGCGTTTCCCCTTTTTGAGCAATCCCTCGGTTGGATCGAACGAACATTCGCGTCGATTCGCGGTTATTTCCTGGCAGTCGCTCCGACCGGCGCACGACTGGAGCTGGACCAGATCGATATTTCGTCTCGATTCGCGCCCATTCATCGTTATTTCCTCATCGTTAGCGTGCATTGGCGGTTATTTCTTCTGTAATGAAACTCGGATCGGCAAATGGCTTTCAGCCAACATCACTTCTAGCTCTGTTTTGTCTTCATACGATTACGGCGCATGCCTACATCGCTACCGGCGCGATCCGCGCGCGCGATTTAGGGATCCCGTTTGACGGCGTATCCGGTGAGCTCAATGCAATTACCGATGTGCGAGGGGTCGAGGTCGGCCATACCACCCTGGTTGAAGGGGACGGCAAGCTGATTGTCGGTCACGGTCCGGTCCGCACCGGCGTAACTGCTATTCTGCCGCTCGGAAAAAATAAGAGTAATACACCGGTACCGGCGGCAGTGTTCTCCTTTAACGGTAACGGAGAAATGACCGGCAGCGAATGGGTAGAGGAGTCAGGCTTCTTGGAAGGACCGGTGCTGCTTACTAACACGCATAGTGTGGGGGTGGTACGCGACGCGGTCATTGAATGGGGTACGAATAAGTTTCCCGGCACCGGAGATTTCAGTCTTCCGGTAGTGGGAGAAACATGGGATGGCGCCCTCAACGATATCAACGGCTTTCATGTCAAAAAGGAAGATGTTTTTCATGCCCTTGATGCCGCCAGTGGCGGAATGGTGACCGAAGGTAATGTAGGCGGCGGGACTGGGATGCGAGCTTTTGGGTTTAAGGCAGGAATTGGTACCGCTTCGCGCTTGGTGCAAAAGAAGGACTTCGGTTTTTGCGTTGGTGTGTTGGTTCAGGCGAATATGGGAAGTCGCGAGAACCTGGTGGTAGCGGGCGTACCGGTAGGAAAGGAGATAACCGATTTGCAACCGGTGGTTCATCGAGAACCGGAAAGAGAGGGTTCCATTCTCGTGGTCATTGCCACCAATGCACCGCTATTGCCCAATCAATTGAAACGATTGGCAAAGCGGGCAGCACTTGGGGTGGCGCGCACGGGCGCCGTCAGCACAAATTCGTCGGGCGATTTGTTCATTGCCTTCTCCACCGCGGTGCCGGGGTTGACCAATGGTCGGGAGCAATGGTCAACGTTGAAGAACGATGATTTGGATCCTTTGCTTGCGGCCACGGTCGAGGCGACGGAGGAGGCGATTATCAATTCTCTGGTTGCGGCCAAAACCATGCGGGGAGTAAACGATAACATCTTCTTCGCTCTGCCTCACGATCGTCTCCGCGAGGTACTCGGGAAATACAACCGTCTGGTGGGAAAGGAGCCGTGAGTACCCGGGGAAACAAGGGCGGTTTGACCGGTTAGCTTCAGGTCGCGCGTCGGGAAAAATAATTGACCTGTGCCGGGCAACCTCTACCGTTTCCGCGGGCGGAGATATCGGTGGTGAACTCGAAGCGCAAGCTGGTTAGCGATCACGCAGTGGATTTCCACACTACTCATTGGAGTCTGGTCCTGCTGGCCTGTCACAACCAAGCCCCCGAAGGTCGCGCGGCATTGGCCGAACTCTGCGGAATCTATTGGTATCCTCTCTATGCTCATGTCCGACGACGCGGACATGATCCAGAGCAAGCCAAAGATCTAACCCAGAGTTTCTTTCTGCACCTGATCGAGCATGACGCCTTGACGCAGGTCGACTCGCGGAAAGGGAAATTCCGCTCCTTTTTGCTGGCTTCACTCAATAACTTTCTGTTGGGCGACTATCGGCGGGAAAATGCCATCAAACGAGGAGGCGGGCGAGAGCTGCTCTCCCTGGACATAATCGATGCTGAGGGTCGCTATCGACTCGAGCCAGTCGAAGAATCGACGGCTGAACAACTTTTTGACGCTCGCTGGGCAATGACTCAGCTTCACGAAACAATGCGGCAACTGGAGGAGAACTACACGGATAGACCGCAAGTATTTAGGGTGCTCAAAGTCTTTCTATTACCGACCGGCCAGGCGATGCCTTACGAAGAAGCGGCTTCGGAATTGAACGTGAGTATTCCGGCAGTAAAGACTTTGATTCATCGATTGCGGCAACGATACATCTCGCTTCTTCGGCGAGAGGTAGGACGTACGGTCTCGAGTGAAGCGGAAATCGATGAAGAGATTCACTATTTGTGCGAAGTGTTGGTAAAGACGAACAGCCAAGTATGAGGTCCGGACGCGTTTCCGAAGCAGACTCGACAAAGCAAGGGACTCTTTGTCCGACTTGTGGCACTCGAGTCCCGGTGAGTAGCCCGGCTGGATTGTGTCCGGTGTGTCTGTTACGTGGTGCCGCGCATCAGGAGCCACACTTGGAGCCCGATCAAGGGTCGCCTTCCGTTCCAGATGGAGCTCAAAGAGTCTTACCGAGCCCGGAAGAACGTCTGTTTGGGCACTATGAAATCCTCGTCCGAGAAGATGGGGCTCTTCAAGAACTCGGGCGGGGGGCGATGGGTATCACGTATAAGGCGTTGGATGTGAACCTGGGCCGCCCGGTTGCTCTCAAGTTGCTGAATTCGCGGCTGCTTGAAGACGAATCGGCGCGGCAACGGTTTCTCCGCGAGGCGAGAGCCGCGGCCAGGGTGCGCCATCCGAATGTTGCCTCGGTTTTTCATCTGGGTTCCCGTGGGCGCCAGTTCTTCTATGCGATGGAGTTCGTCGAAGGCGAATCGCTGGCCGAACATATCAAGCGCAATGGCCGGTTGGGAGCCAGACTCGCGCTCGACATTGCCGGGCAAATCGCCGCCGGATTGGCGGCGATCCACAAGGAGCACTTGGTACACCGGGACATCAAATCGTCCAATGTGATGCTAAGCCCAAAGGAGCCGGGTGGCTACGTGGCCAAGATTATCGATTTGGGATTGGCCAAGGCGGTGGAAGAATTACCGAAGGAAGCGGCCTTATCGAATGCGAACGCTTTCCTTGGTACACCCCATTTTGCCAGCCCGGAGCAATGTTCGGGCGGCAAACTGGATATCCGATCTGATCTATATTCTCTGGGAGTCACGCTCTGGGAGATGATTGCCGGTGCGGTTCCCTTTACCGGCAGTGCGACTCAGGTAATGAGCCAACATTTGACCGCGCCGCTACCGCTGGAAAAGCTGCAAGGGGTACCCAAGCCACTCGTCGGACTGCTTAAATCACTCCTCCAGAAGGATCCGCAAAACCGTCCCCAAGGTCCGTCTGAAGTCCAAGTGGCTGTCGAGAGAACGAAGCAAGCAATAGATCACAGATTCCTGTTTCCAGGCTTATTCCCGCGGAGTCTCTTCCGACGCCGGAGTGTGATTGCTTTGTCGATCATTGCCGCTCTGACTGCTGTCGCCTTGGTGATTTTTAGGCCTTTCGCGCAAACGCTTCCTCGCGATCGAGTGGGCAGTAGCCTTACAGCTGCCGAGACGGAAAAGGGAATCGCAGTCTTGCCATTTGAGAATTTATCTGCTGATCAACCGAGCGGATATTTTGCGGACGGAGTTCAGGATGACCTTTTGACTGATCTGGCCAAGATCTCGGCCCTGAAGGTCATCAGTCGAACCTCAGTCATGCAATATCGCGCGGATAACAAGCGCAACCTGCGCGAGATAGCTAGTGCTCTTGGGGTGGCCAATCTTCTGGAAGGCACGATTCGAAAGGAAGGCAACCGAGTCCGTATCAGCACGCGGTTGATCCGTGCCGATACGGCCGAAACCTTGTGGGCTGAAAGTTATGATCGAGACCTGACTGATATTTTCGCGATTCAAAGCGAGATAGCGCAAACCATCGCCGGCCGTTTGAGGGCAAAGTTGTCACCGGCAGAAAAGAAAACCATTTGGGAGCGGCCGACCGATGACCTGGTAGCATACGACCTCTATTTACAGGCCAAGGCGACCGCTACCTTCCTTGCGATCGGGGATCAGCGTGAAGACATGTTTAAACAGGTCAGGCTGCTGACTGAAGCAACCCAACGCGATCCCGGATTTGTTCTAGCTTACTGCCTTCTGGCGCGGGCGAACGATTTTCTGTACGTGCTCTTCTACGACCATACGCCCGAACGCCGCAAACAAGCGGAAGCGGCCGTCAACCGGGCTATGCAGTTAAGACCGGACACGGCGGAACCACGGCTGGCACTGGTTCACCATCTGATGGTGGTCGATGGCGACTACGAGCAGGCTCGAACTCAGATCGCCATTGCCCAACAATTCGCTCCTAACAATGCTCTGGCTTTTGTGATGCTGGCTCAACTTGATGAGAAAGAAGGCAGCTGGAACGATGCGCCAAAAAACTTGGAGAAGGCGGTTGATCTGGATCCGCGCAACCTGGATATCCTGACCCAGCTGGAGAAGACCTACAGTCTGATGCGTCGTTACCAGGACTGTAAGCGGGTGTGGGCAAGAATCTTTGAGCTCGCACCCGACGATCAGAACCTGCGTTTGATCAGAGATATTTCGCTCTGGGGCGAGAAGGGTGATCCCAGCCTACTGTCCGAGGCGTTGGCATTGCCGTACACGGCGACGAACTCGGACGCTATCGGGATTCGTTTTGACCTTGCGATGTGCGCCCGCGATTGGACAGCCGCCGAGGAAACTCTTCGATCTTTCCAACGCGAGGAATTTCCGGTGGGCGAACATTACTCTTACTTCGTCCCTCGCAGCTTTGGCGAAGGTTTGATTGCTCGTTTCCAGGGTGATGAGCAGAGGGCGAAAGCAGAGTTTTCCCAGGCGCGAACTCGGTTGCAGCAGAACGTCGCCGAGCATTCCGACGATTCGTCATCACTGAGTTATCTGGGCCTGGTCGAGGCCTTCTTGGGAGAAAAAGAGGATGCGATTGCTAAGGGCCGACAGGCCATTGAAATGTCGCCGTTGCCCAAGCACACTGCTTCCTTTCTCCGCCTCAACTTGGCGGCCATCTATGCCTGGTCCGGCGAACCCGATAAGGCAATCGACGTGCTGACCGGAATGATGGGTAAACCGGTCAGCCCCAGATACGGAGAGCTAAAATTCAACCCGATTTGGGATCCAATACGCGACTACCCGCGTTTTCAGAAGCTGCTGGAAGACATCTATCCGAAATAGGGGCTGCATTGTTCCTCGGCGGTCGAGCGAAGCGACTTCGCTCTCAAATCGGGGTGATAGGAGGAATTTTGAGCCACTCTGAAACTTTTGGTTCCAATTCGCTTTGTAAGGCAGTGCGAAGCGAAAATCTGCTGCCATAGGGCCGTCATTGCTCGTGGCAGTGTTCGCTGACTGCCATGAAGTTACTAAAATATCTTACTCGAAATTTGATCGCGATCGTCACGATCGCTACCCTGTTGTCGATCCCGACGGGATCGCCGGCAGCGGAACTCAAGCCACTGGTGGTTATCGGGATCCCGCTCGACAGAGTGGCGATCCGGTATCCCGTACCCGCTTATCCTCGAGCTGCCCAGGTTTTGAAAATCGCGGGCGATGTTCAGCTCCGAGTCCAAGTAAAGCAGGGCGAGATCGTGAGCGTGACCGCGAAAGGGGCGCCGCTGCTGGCGGACTTCTCTTCCCACTGGGTGCGCACCGCCTGGAAGTTCAGACCATCGGTAAGCGGTCAATTCTCAGTCCCGATTTCCTACCAGCTTCACGGCTGAACTTACCCAGAGGTGAGTTGTCGCCTTCAACGGTTGCAACTCACTTTCTGCTGGCCGCCGCATCTCTCTTTGCTCCGATTGCCCGAATCGGTTGCTTGCGGACATTGTGCATATACCTCAACGTAACGCATTAGGAATACCTGAGAGCAACAATGTGACAGTAGTTCCACCATCGCCTATGGTCGTTCGGCCCTTGACCGAGGTTGTAACACGGATTTGACATATACCCTTACGGGGTATATGTATTCGGGGTGAAAAATGAAATCCGCGGCAAAGTCCTCGGCCGGGTCAAACGGATCAGTGGTCAGGTCGCCGGAATTCAGCGCATGATCGAACAGGACCGCTATTGCGTTGATATTCTTAACCAAATCTCCGCCGTTCGCTCCGCCTTAGACGCCCTTGGGGTCGAGTTGCTAACCAGTCATTTGGAATCGTGTGTCGTCGGCCGCTCCAAAGGTGGTGTCCATCCGACCGCGCAACCCATGAAATCCGACGAACTGCTCGCAGAAGTGCAGCATGTTTTATCGAGGTTTTTACGATGACGGAGCGAATCGTGGCCTCACCTGAAGGTTCTCAGCACTACCGGCAGAGTGATCATGCCAAGGGCTGCCGTCACGAAACCCATTCGGTTCATTCCGCGGTTACTCCGGGCAAACGCTATTGCTGCCCGATGTGCTCCGAAATCGAATCGGACGAGCCTGGGGACTGTCCGAAATGCGGGATGCGGTTGGAAGGCAATCCGGCCTATCGTCCGCCCACCGGGCGGACCATTTACACTTGTCCGATGCATCCTGAGATCGAGCGAGACCATCCTGGTGATTGCCCGATTTGTGGGATGCGTCTGGAGCCGAAGGCGCGCGTGACCAAAGACCAGGAAGAGGATCGGGAAACTCGATCTCTCGCATTCAAGTTTTGGCTCGGCCTGATTTTGAGCGTTCCACTGATTGCACTGGCCTTTGGCCAGATGATTCCCGGTATAAGCGTCGCTCATTGGGTGCCAGCTAAAGTAAACGAGTGGATTCAACTCATTCTGGCGACAGTGATCGTGGTTTGGAGCGGCGATCTTTTTTTCGTGCGCGCTTGGCGTTCGGTCGTCAATCGAAGTTTCAACATGTTTACTTTGATTGGGCTCGGCGTCGGTACGGCATATCTTTACAGCGCGATCGGCACACTTTTTCCGAGTCTTTTCCCGGACTCTTTAAAACACCAAGGAGAGATTGAACTCTATTTCGAATCTGCGGCGGTCATCACGGTGCTCGTACTATTCGGCCAATGGCTCGAGGCGCGGGCTCGAAGCCAGACCGGTAAGGCCATTCAAACTCTCCTCGAGCTCGGCGCTAAGTCAGCTCATCGTCTGGATCCAGTCGGTAATGAGGAGGAAGCCCCGGTTGAGGCACTGCAACCCGGAGATCTCGTCAGAGTCCGTCCCGGTGAAAAGGTTCCCGTTGATGGAACTATTCAGGAGGGATCCAGCTCAGTTGACGAATCGATGATCACCGGAGAGCCAATCCCGGTGGAGAAGACCAACGGCGACCGGGTGATCGGTGCAACCGTGAACCAGACCGGGGCCTTCGTGATGCGGGTTGAGCAGGTGGGATCGAACACAGTTCTCTCTCAAATTGTTCACATGGTTGCCGAAGCGCAGCGTAGCCGGGCGCCGATTCAGAAGCTTGCGGATCAAGTCTCCAGCTGGTTCGTGCCGGCAGTGATCATCGTGGCACTGTTGACGGCGATTATCTGGGCTATGGCCGGTCCGTCGCCCTCCCTGGCATATGCGGTGGTGAACGCTGTGGCGGTGTTGATTATCGCTTGTCCCTGCGCGCTAGGTCTGGCTACCCCCATGTCAATCATGGTCGGCGTAGGTCGTGGCGCACAACTGGGCATTCTCGTCAGAAACGCAGAAGCAATCGAAAGGGCGGAGAAGATTACCCATCTGGTGGTGGACAAAACCGGCACGCTGACGGCCGGTCACCCGAAAGTAACCGACATTATCACCGGCAGCGGTTTTGACGAAAATCGAGTGCTGACGATTACTGCATCCGTGGAATCTCAGAGCGAACATCCTCTGGCTCGCGCCATTGTGTCGGAGGCCGGTCGAAAAGGGTTACCGAGAGCCAACGTTACCGAGTTTGCCTCGGAAACCGGCGCCGGACTGCGAGCAAAAGTGGACGGAAAAATGGTCCTGGTTGGCAACCAGGCCTTCATCGAGGCCAATCGTGTTGCCGGATGTCCCGAGCTGAGAGAACGAGCGGATCAACTCAGTGAACAGGCGCGTAGCCTGGTCTGGGTGTCGATCGATGGTGTCGCGATCGGAGTCATTGGGATTTCGGATCCGATCAAAGAAACGACCCCTTCGGCGATTGAGCGATTGCGCGCTATGGGTATCAAGGTGGTAATGGCAAGCGGAGACAATCCGCAGACAGCAAACGCAGTTGCCAGGAAACTCCAGATAGACGAGGTCCACGCTGGACTGAAACCGGAAGGCAAACAACGGCTCGTTCAGGAGCTGAGAGATAAAGGCGGAAAAGTGGCGATGGCGGGAGACGGGATCAATGATGCTCCAGCTCTAGCCGCGGCTGATGTTGGTATCTCGATGGGAACCGGAACGGATATCGCGATTCAAAGTGCCGGGCTTACCCTGGTCAAGGGAGACCTCAACGGCGTGGCCAAAGCCCTTCAGTTGAGCAGGGCAGTCATGCGCAACATCCGGCAGAACCTATTCTTCGCCTTTATTTACAATTTACTCGGCGTTCCAATCGCCGCGGGAATTCTGTATCCGCTCTTTGGGCTTCTGCTGAATCCGATGATCGCCGGAGCGGCGATGAGTTTTAGTTCGCTGTCCGTGGTAAGCAATGCGCTCCGGCTTCGCTCCGCCTTGAAATAGAGGGCCTTCGCGCAAAAACGCAGGAATAAGAAACTCACCCAAAGGCGCAAAGAAAAGAGACTAGAGAAGCGAGATCCAACCCACAGTGAGGTCCTGGAGAACGCGCGACCTGAGCGGCGGAAGATCAAATCGAAGCGGCTAAATCCTAGGTCTCGTCTTCTCTTTGCAGTGCCATCTCTGAAAATCGCTCAATTTTTGGAAGATTTTTTAGGCCGCCATGGCAGTAAGTTGATCGACATCAGGGCGGTGGGCGGCCCGTAAAGCGGTGAG
>DASTDH010000365.1:0-3233 GCA_035710445.1 Chthoniobacterales bacterium | reverse complement strand
CGATCGCCTTCTCATATCCGACTCTTGCCTGATTGTACTTTCCTTCCTGCAGATCGATGTCGGCCTGCAAAACATTTGCCGAAGGACAGTTCGCCAGCGAAGGAGCAAGTTCGAGATCCTGTTTCGCGTCGGCCAATCGATGAAACTTAAAGTCGAGATTCGCCTTGAGCAGGCAGAGATCAGGCCAGGGACCAACTTGTGCGATCGCGTTATCGATCGTAGTTTCCGTCACTTCGAAATCCGCGAAGGTCCCGGTCAGCGAGGCACGACGATAAAGACCGTATACAATTCTCGTGATCCTGTCGGCATCGCTCCGCCCGCCTTTCGCACTCAGCGTTAGATCCGAGATCCTTTGGTCGATTTGCTCAAGTTCGATTTCGAAATCGGTTCGCAGTTTCATTTTCACTCCGGATGTGCGAAACTCAAGATTGGTCGAAGCGAACTATTCGGCCCACAAGAGTATCCCGCTCAGAAATTGTTGTGCTCGGGCCGTCATAACCGTCTACCAAGGCTCCGCTAAATAGGGAAAGCGATCGAGAAATTCCTTGTCGTTCTTGAGTGGATTAGGCGGAGTCTTGGGCAGGATGGGCGCTTGGTCCCATAGCGATTGGTCATTCAGGATTTCGACATGGTACTTACGACCGTTGAACTCGGCTTCCATGTCGAGAAACATCGACAGGAATCTGGTCGCAACCTGATCTTCCAGCCGTCGCCCGAAAGGCCAGGTACCGGTCGTATCCATGTCGATCGCGCAAACGTTCGGGACGAAGATCTCGAACGGTCGCCTCAGCGGAATGTTCAGGCCCTTCTTGTTCCACTTACCATCCGGCATGTTCAACTCCTGAAACAGAGTCTTCTTGACCCGCGGAAAAGCCTCGATCGCCGAGTCGTACGTCTTATGTACGGAAACCGGGGAGTTGTCGTGATCAAAGGAACTGCGGAGACCCAGGGCACTGATAGATGGGCCAAAACCCCACCCGAGATGAGCAAGACGTTTCACAAAGTGGGGAGCGAGCCAAAAGTTGTTGGCGCCAACTTGGCGACTATCCTCGCGCTCATTCAAGGCTGCATCTGCGAATGGCTGTCCAGTCGTATCGACCAGCTTGTATTTCTTGATCTCCTCGTCGAGCTTGAAAGCGTCTAACAGTACCCAAGGATGCTCCAACCAAAGCGGATGATCCGGAATCGTCTCGACTTTATGAGCGGCTTTTAGAACCCAGCTTTCACCCCAGGCATTAACAACTCGATTGGTCTCAATCGATTTGGTCACGAAGCCGAGCGGGATCTCAAAAATGACTGCGTTCACGTTCCTTCCCGCCTGGGCGTCTTTTCCGCTATAAACGAACCGGAAATTGCCTTGTTCGTCTTTGGCAAATCGATCTCCCTTCCATATCAAGGGCCCGGGCGGCAGATCCTTTTTCACGCCGTGGCCAAGCATGGGGTTTTGCGGATCGAAATTGAAAAGATCGTTGCCCTCCAACTCGAGCAAGGTCTTCGGGATCTTCAATTCACGGGCCTCGGTCATCGCGTGAGGAACATGATAGAATTGAGGCGCGTAGTTGATAGACCGGAAGAACCCCGGCAGATCATTGAAGAAGGCATCGTCCCGACCACCGATGAAGGCTTGGATTGATTGGCCGTCCGGCGTCCGAATGGTTACCGCCTGATCAGTGTCAATAACCGTAGCAAAGCTACCGCCCGGAAATTTGCTAAACTCTATTTTCGCCTTCCTGGCTTGATCGACAGTGACCCGAATTTCCGCAGGGTTGAGTTGGCCGAGGTATTTTTCTTTCACTGCGTCGAAATACTTGGCGAGCGCTTCCAGACTATAGTCATCTTTGTCCGGCTGGATGACCCTGGGAGCGGCGTGAATCTGGATTCGGTAAAGCATGTCGGAGTCCAGCACTCCGGTCGCAGGAATGGGAGCAAATGTAAGAGCGATGACCACCGCCTCTCCTTGGCTGCTGTTATCGCTTGGAAATCCGAATAGATCGTAAAGATCCGCCGCACTGACATCTATATCTGAGAAGATTGAATTGACCGCGTTGGGGTCGTTATGGTCAGCCATGAGCCGGTTCTCCCCCTAAAAAATCGTTACGCATCTGTGGGCTACTACTGTAAGGGGCCGCTCACCGACAACGTCTTGTCCGGCGCGACCTGGTGCGTCCTCTCACCTGTAGCTGACAGATGAGACGATGCACTCGTCTTATGTTTATCGCGAAAGATGCCATCCTCGAAATACGTACAATTACGTATTGACGAGGCCTTTACTGGAACGCCGAGAACGGATCGTCATCGCCGACAACGCCGGGAAGGGATCGTCAGCCACCGATCGGGGATGTCACATTCCGCATCCGTTTTCGACGCTATCAAGGTCGCGTCTCGCGTTTGATACCCGCATTGGAAGTTCGGATCCAGCGGAATAGGAGAGCGGATCCTGGTACTTCCCGAGACGAAAATCTGACTATCAAGACTGGGGCAGAGGTTGACAGGTCCGGTTGCTGCAAAGACCTTCACCTCCGTTTTGTCACGTCCGATTTTTCAACAGCTATTTGAATCTTTGTCGCATGCGGGTGCGCGCTATCGCAAGGGGCCTCCCTACCGGATTGCTCCCGGATCGAGATGGTTCGTTGTCCTCCTCGCCATGATCGTTACTCTGCCCTCCTTCTCCATTGACTCCTGTCTGGCGTCGATGCCGAATATCGGAGTCTCACTCGGTGCTGCTCCGGCGGCAACCGCTCTTGTCCTGAGCCTCTTCATGGTGGGCTTTGGCTGCGGACAAGCGGTATTTGGTCCACTATGTGATCGACTGGGAAGACGCCCCGCCCTTCTTCTGGGATGCTTATTGTTTACTCTGGCCGCCGTCGGTTGCGCGGTAGCGCCCTCCATCGAGAGCTTGGTCTTTTGGCGTTTCGTTCAGGGAGCAGGAGCGGCGGCCAGCTCGGTCACCGTATTTGCGGTCGTTCGCGATCGGTTTTCCGGCGCGGCCGCAAGGGTACGGTTTGCGTATGTGAATGTCGTAGCAATGATTGCGCCAATGATCGCCCCGACCCTAGGCGGTTTGATCGCTGCCTGGGCCGGATGGCGCGCAGTCTTTTTCTTTCTCGCCATCGGTGGCACCTTACTGGCGCTGATAATCAGCCTCTGTCTAGAGGAATCAATTCGATGCCGCAACCGGCAGGCGTTGGTATTAGCAAATCTGATCGGCAACTATTGGCGCGTGCTCTCGCATC
>DASTDH010000364.1:0-7450 GCA_035710445.1 Chthoniobacterales bacterium | reverse complement strand
GACTCGCTCAGGTCGTCGCTTGTCCGGGAGTTCCGGAAGAGGTTCTCATTCCGGAAAAATGTTGGAAAGATGTTGCCCAATATCGCAGCGCAGCCGCGAAATTAGCTAAGCTTTTTAGAGAGAACTTCAAACAATTCGCACAGCAAGTAACGCCCGAAGTGAGAGCCGCTGGCCCTCGGGAATAGATGCGAGCGATGAAGCCAATAGGGGTCCCGTAAGGGACAGAATCCGGTGAGGTATATAGATTCAAAGGAGCAAGCCCATCCCGGAGACCTGCCGGGACCAGGCTTCGGCGGTCCGGGACGGACCGCCCTACCTGCCGTTGGGACGAAACCCACACCTACGCGGCATGCACTGGTTGCCGTGTTTTAAGGAACCCCTCGTAGTGTCTTACCGCAGCTCGCTCAATCAGTTCGGCTGTCTCGGCAAAACCTAAACTCCCGGTATTGATCACCAGATCATAGAGAAGAGGATTGTCGATATCGGCATCAAAGTAGCGACGCAAATAGCGGCGACGCGCCTGATCTTCCTCTCTAACCTTTCTCGCCGCTTCTGGCGTAGTTAGCTGGTAGTGCGCGGCCGCATGTTGAACGCGTTGGTCGAACGATGCGACTAGGCGGATGTGGAAGACATAGGGGAGACGTTTCGTTACTACCTCGGCCCCACGCCCGACGACAATCACTCGGCCCCAACTCACCAGACGAAGGATGGTCTTGGTCGTTTGCTGGACAAATGTCCATGGTGTCGGATGAAGCCCGAGCAGCTCTTCAACGATCGAATCAACCGGGAGTCGTGCATCTTCGACTATAAACTTCTCCAGATTCAGCGGCAGTTTGTGGTCGATCAACACCTGGCTCGCCAGGTTACGATCAAAGACGGTCCAGGATGGTGATTTGTCCGAATGTTTCTTCGATTCATTTAAGCGGTCGGCTAGCATCGTCGCGATCGTGATCGCTCCGGCCCCTGCCTCCCGCGAAATAGTGATAGATGGTTGCGGCGGCTCGCGGCCATGCACCGGAATAGCCAACTGGATCTGCAGATACCGTCTCAGCGAATCTAGGGATGAAACACGCATAATTTCTCTCCGAAATTTCTTAGATCTAAGCCGCCAACATATCGATCATCCGCACCAAACTCTGGTCGACGCCTTTCGTCTTGTTGACAATGATCCCGTAAGGAGAACAAACGACCTGACCCTTCTGCAGACCTACCAGAACACCGTGAACGTCCTGGTGTAGGCACTCCATGGCAGTGACACCGAAGCGAGTTGCGAGCAGTCGGTCAAAAGCACCGGGCGCTCCACCGCGTTGGACGTGACCAAGCGTGATGACCCGGAGGTCGAATCCCAACTTGTCCTGATGGGCTTTGAAGTAATCGGCCAGGGTATGCGCGCTAAACCGAGCGCCTTCAGCGACCACGCCGATCGCATGCGCCTTGCCGCGACGGTAGGCTTGGCGAAAGAGATCAACCACGACACCGGGCTCCATTTCAACTTCCGGCATAACGATTGCCTCTGCTCCGCCGGCAATACCGGCCGTCAATGCCAGATAGCCACAGTCGCGTCCCATGACTTCGATCAGGAAGGCTCGGTGATGAGAACTAGCGGTAATCTTGATCCGATCAATTGCTTCGAGGGCAATGTTGAGAGCAGTGTCGACGCCAATTGAGATGTCGGTCCCGCAAAGGTCATTGTCGATCGTTGAAGCGATTCCCACCACGGGAAAGCCAGTGGATGCGAGTGCGGCAGCCCCAGCCTGGGACCCATTTCCACCGATCACGATTAGTCCATGAACCTTCGTCTCCTGCAACACTTGTCGAGCCTTCTGAACACCTTCCTTCGATTTGAATTCCGGACAGCGGGCACTACCAAGAATCGTACCGCCTTGTTGTATGATTCCACCAACATCACGAGCAGAAAGCGTACGAAAATCCCCGGCCAACAACCCCCGAAAACCTTCATTGATACCCACGATCTCATAGTCAAAATGTAACCCGGTACGAACTACCGCGCGGATCGCCGCGTTCATTCCCGGCGCGTCACCACCGCTCGTCAAAACCGCGTATTTTGCTCTATCCATATCGCGAATATGACCCGATCCTTCCAGTCGGACTTCACGCCAGTTGCCAAAGCCTGACCGTCCGTTGATTTTCAATGAGGGCAGGGCCGGGTGCCTTGCCCTCGGATCCCGGAATGGAGTTAATCCCCAGAGGCAGGCTTTTGAATGAGGACTTCAGACCTTCGTCCCCCAAAGCGGCCAGAAAATCCTATCCCAGACAAAGCCAGGCCGCTCAACAAGGCGGCTGACGGATCCAGGAGCCAGAGCAGAAATGTAGTCGTAGCTGTGACAATAGCGGCTACAACCACTTCGACCAGGTGACGAAAACCTATTTGCAGACCCGGCAAAATGGCGAGAATCCGATGCCGACCGCAAGGTCCGGCGGGCACGTTCTTAAGCTAATTCAGCTTTCGTAGAGTTGAGAGCAACGCTTCCGATGCGCTGGGTTGAGCTAACGGCATTTCGCGAAGTTTCTCCACGCTCAGGCCCGATCGGATGGCAATAGCTGCGATATTTGCGACCACCGGGGCATGATCTCCCAGGACTAAGCAACCAAGCAAGTGCCTGGAATGAGCATCGATCAGCACTTTAACGAACGTCGGTTCCGGATCAATCACGCTGCGCTCGTTGTCCGACATGAGACAGACGGAATCGGATACCGCCAGGTATTCGATTCCTTGAGCCGCTGCCTCCGGTTCGGTCCAGCCCACCGCCGCTATCGAAGGCTCGGTATGAACGCATCGCGGGATCCAGCGATGGTCGAACCGTCTTTCCTGTCCCAGCATCGAGTTAATCGCAACGTTGGCCTGAGAGAATGCCGTGCTGTCCAACATACTGATCCCGTTCACGTCCCCGACTGCGTAAACTCCGTTTGGAAGCCGCATCCTCTCATCTACTTTGAGAAAAGAGCTATCCTCTACGCCCAACGCCTTAAGGTTTAGTGCTTCTAAATTTGGCGTTCGGCCAGTGGCCACAAGCGCCAGATTCGCCTCGATTGCTTTTCCCTCCGAGCCGGGAATGCAAACGCGGCCCCCCTTCACTTCGATGCCAGCGAATGAAACGTGATGATTTAACTGCACAGCAATTCCCAGATCTTCGAGCGACCGAGCGACTCGCTCTCCCGCCTCGTGCTCCCATCCAGGCAAAATTCGGCTTTCCTTTTCAATCAGGGTGACCTCGCACCCCAAGGTGCGATAGATCGAAGCGAACTCGCATCCAATGTGGCCCGCGCCAATGATCGCGAGATGATTCGGCAGAGTGGTTATTCTCAGCAGCTCGTCGCTGTTTACCATCCCGCGTATTGAGCTGCCATAGAATTCGGGTCTTGAACCAGTAGCTACAACCACATGGTCAGCAGTGACGCTCTTTTTAGAGCCTCGTACGCCGATCACCTGAATAGTTCGATTGTCCAAGAATTCACCATGACCCTGGTGCACGTCGACATTGAGTTCCTGCAATTCGGCTTGAAAGCTATCGGCGAGCCGCGAACTCACCTTCTGTTGCGCAATCATCCAGTCGTACAGAGTCGCTTTCAAGAGGTCGATTTTGCTGCCAAACCGTCCACTCTTCCAGCTATCCCGAAATTGTCGGGCGCAAGCTTGCAGAGCGCAGACCGCGTAACATCCGCTATGAAAGCTGGTCCCGCCCAATTTATCTCTTTCAATGAGGGTCGTTCGCAAACCTTTGCGCGCCGCCAAAAGTGTCGCCTCGCGGCCGCCCGCGCCCGAACCGATAACAGCTAACTGATAGTGGTTGCTCATGAGCCAAGGAGCTCCCGATATTGAATTGTCGGTCCCGCTTTCGCAGGCAAGAGTGTATTCGTTATTCTGCTTTGAACTTCGGTCGGTACACAAGAACGGGGACAGTCGATCGCCGCGCGATATCGTCGCCGTCACTGTAAAGAAGCAGCTTGGCTAACCATTTTTTATCATGGGCAGAAATGATGATCAAATCTGCTTCGACTCTACTGGCCACGTTTTGAATGGCTTCCGCCGGACAATCATTATCAACAAAACAAGCGAACGTTTTTTGATATCGGTGTCGTACCCGGTCGACCAGTCTGAATAGATTCACCGACACCCGGTGCCGTTCCCAATCCACGCTGGCTATAGCCTGGATCAACTTAGCGCCGGAGACTCGTGGCAAGTGCGAGTATACGTACATTGCATACAGTTTCGCCTGCCATCGTCGTGCCAGTTCGATTGCAAAATCCAGTGCTTCCGACGGCCGGTCCACAACGTTGATCGGTGCGAGAATAGTTTTCGTCTTTGGCTCGCGCTCCGTCACCTTGATCTCTTCGCTCACTGCTATTTCGGAGGTTTTCATGGGCTCACCTTTCCGCTTCACCAAAGGGGTTTCGGCTCATTAGTAGATGAAAGCTTATATATTCTTTTCGTGGTAGACCAAGACCGGGCACGGAGCCTGATGCATGATTTTGGGTGCCTTATCCAGGTTGAACAGGCGACCAAGAAATTTAGGATGATGGCTGGCGGTAACAATGAGATCGGCGTCAACATCTCGCGCCAAAGCGGTGATTTGCTCGGCAGCTTCTCCCTCGAGGAATACAGGTTCGCATGCCGGCACGATCTTATGCCCCTGCCTGGTGAGTTCGTCGAGGCGTACACGCAGGTCCTGGCGCTCTTGATCTATCAGATTGTAAGCATCGACCGCCCCCATTTCGTACATTGACGCAGGCGAAAAAACGTGAGCAACGTAAAGCGAGGCATCAAAGGATTGGGCGATCTTTGCCGCATACTGAACGGTTGCCTCGGAATGCTTAGTAAGATCTACCGCGACGATTACTCTTTGGATCGAAAGCAACTTTTTAGTCGGTGTTTCCACATCTATGGTTTTCATTTTTACATCTCCGCTTGTTTTCTCGGTTATACTTATCTGAGCCATTTCAACAGGGCTCACCATCCTTTGCGGAGGTCGAACCGAGGGTTGTGATTTCCTTCGAACCAAAGTGATTACTTCAAGCCGAGGGAACTCCTAGCACCGCGCAGTTGGCCCGTCGGACCAACTCGTCCAATAGTTCCTTGGTCGTCCAACAATGACTGACAAAATCCAGCGAGAGCGGGACGGCGATTAAGTCGGCCTGAAGTGTTTCACTCGCTCGCAGGATCGCTACCGGAAGAGACCCAAACGTAAATTCGGAGCGACATCTGGGGAAAAACCTCCGCACATCGGTACTGAGCTTGACCAGTCGCGCCCTTATCATACTGCGATGAAGGCTTAGTTCCACCAGAGCGGACGGACCGACTACGTAGTCAAAGCTTGGCGGAGTCGAGCAACAGTGTAGAAGTGTGACTTCAGCGTTAAAGCGTCGAGCGACTCTCAGAATAGGTTTCAGATCAGCCACTTCCACGTAAGCCGCGTCAATCGGGACAAGGATGTGTCGGACCGGCGACTTTTCCGCAGTGGTTTGCGATTGCGAATCGAATGGAGCCGGCTTCTCTAACCTGCGGGCGGCAGATTGTACCGATCGCGGGTTCAGGGTAGTTTCTTCGTGATCCAGAACGTTGCACGACTGATCTATTTTCGAGGACGATCCTCCCACAGTGGCGATCAAGCGACCATATCGGTCACAGTTTGAGCTAAACCTATGATTCATGGGGTAACTTTCTAGTTCGAAGAGGTCTTTCATCGGATTCGCCAACCGGAGGTGAATCACTGGACGAAAGTAGAGTTAACCAAACCAGAAGACTCTCCGTTGCTTGCCTAACTCTAAACCCGCATTGAACGATCAGGCTTGCCCAACGAGGCGAACTTTCGGGAGCGCGCCAGTCCAGATTTTGAATTAGGCTACGCCGAGATCTTGCCCTCCACGACAGCCAGACGTTTGGCTCACCGCGAACCCAGTAGACTTTCCGCTTATGGCTCTGCTCGACTACGTCCTCGGTCGTCCGCTCGCTTCCAGCGAAGATAAACAAGAACGCATCGGATCCTTCGCTGGCGTTTCCGTGTTTGGACTAGACGCTCTCAGCTCAGCTGCTTATGGACCCGAAGCTGCCCTCACGATTTTGATTCCTCTCGGCGCAGCCGGGGTCGGTCTTGGTATTCCGATTACGGCGGCCGTTTCCGTCATTCTAGCCGTCGTCTATTTCAGTTATCGGCAAACCATCGCCGCTTATCCCGACGGCGCCGGATCGTACACGGTAGCAAAAAAGAATCTGGGAAAACACTTCGGATTGTGGGCCGCTGTAGCGCTGATGGTCGATTATACGCTCAACGTGGCAGTCGGGATCTCCGCAGGAATCGGAGCGTTGGTTTCCGCATTCCCGGCCTTGCAACCGCACACCTTGCTTCTCTGCTTGATCGTGCTCGCTCTATTAGCGTTCCTGAATTTGCGCGGGCTTCGCGAGGCCGGACTAGCTTTCATGCCGCCCACCTATCTCTTCATAGGTTGCCTGATTTTGGTTTGCCTGATTGGAGTAGCTAAAACCATCCTAAGCGGCGGGCACCCGAGCGCTTTGGCCGCGCTTCCACCCCCGTCCCCATCGCAGACGACGGTGAGCGCGTGGCTCTTCTTAAAAGCATTTGCGGCCGGTTGCACCGCCATGACCGGGGTTGAGGCGGTCAGTAACGGAGTTCCGGTATTCAAGGGGCCAGCAGTGAAATCGGCGCGGCTGACTCTGACCTTTATCGTGGCCATTCTGATCTTCCTACTCCTCGGGATCGCTTATTTGGTATCAGCATATCGAATCACTGCGACCGAGCCTGGCGCCTCCAGCTACCAAAGTATCCTTTCCCTGGTCACCGCCGCAGTCTTCGGGCGCGGTGTATTTTATTATGTCACAATGGTGGCGATCCTGCTCGTGCTTTGCCTGTCGGCAAACACGTCATTCGCCGACTTTCCGCGCGTCTGCCGCACGGTGTCGATTGATGGATTTCTCCCGGCCTCGTTTGGAATCCGCGGACGCCGTCTGGTCTACACCCAGGGCATTGTCTTACTCACGGCACTAGCCGGAATACTTCTTATCGTGTTCAACGGTGTCACCGACCGGCTCATTCCTTTGTTCGCAGTGGGAGCCTTCTTAGCATTCACGCTCTCGCAGGCCGGAATGGTCCTGCACTGGCTAAGCTCGGGAGAGCCAAAAGCCTACCTGAGCGCATTCATCAACGGCGTCGGCGCGTTCGCAACCGGTGTGACTCTGCTCATTGTGATTGTGACGAAATTTGCTGAAGGAGCCTGGCTCGTCCTGATCATTCTCCCATTATTGTACCTGATCATGCAGGCGATCGAATGGCATTACCGTGAGGTTACGGAAGAGATTGCCATCGCTGGACCAATCTCACTGCGCGAGCCAAGTCCTTTGATCGCGGTGCTACCCCTTGATCATATCAACACCGTATCAGCTCGCGCGCTGCAAGCAGCATTTGCCGTCACCAAA
>DASTDH010000363.1:0-9774 GCA_035710445.1 Chthoniobacterales bacterium | reverse complement strand
AATCGTCCAGAGCTGGCGCAGAGTCTGGGAACAAGTCATTCCGTTTTTCGCCTATCCGGCTGAGATCCGCAAAATCATTTACACCACCAACGCCATTGAGAGTCTGCACATGCAACTGCGCAAGGTACTCAAAACCAGAGGGCACTTTCCCAGCGATGAAGCGGCCACCAAATTGATTTATTTGGCGATACGCAACATCACCAAGAAGTGGAAAAATCCGCCGATAACTTGGAAACTGGCGGCCACCCAGTTCGCCATCCAATTCGGAGAGCGATTTTTCGCGGCTGACGCCGCCTAAAAACCATGAGAAAAGTCGAGATTTGTTTCCAACGACTTGAACAACGCTACGCGTTGTTCACACCGGGCCCGGCTAGAGCCGACCACTTTTGGCAGATGGTCTCGCCGGCTCCCGCTGACGTCGTTAGAACAACTCTCTTTAATACTAAACAGCAAAGCTAATAATCGACCCGCACACAGAAAAGCTGACACTACCGGACGTCGTGTATCAAGCTTCTGGCTCTTGATCGGTAGGGCTCTTAGATCGCGTCTCAAACGACACGTCTCTGATCTCATATTCCGCGTTCGTCTCCCTGATGACGAAGCTATCGTCCCATGTTCCAGTCAGTTTTTTGTTCTGCAAGCTTTCGATCAAACGTTTCAATCCGTTCTCCAGTTTGAAAGCTATTGCATCTAGGCGCTCAAAGTCGACATCGGCAATTTGCTTTGCGGCCTGAAACGCGTGCAGCCCAGATACGGATTCTCCTCCAGATGCGAGGGCAACGTTCAAGAAGTGAAGATATTCACTCAACGACCGGCGGCAGTAACCTTCCGCAATGTTTCGATGGATGGAATCGACCGAGGCGATCTGCTGCGAGGCTACTCGCTGCAAAACAAAAGGAAACTGGCAGAATGTTTCACAGGTCGCTGCGTAGTATTTGATCGCATCGTTCCACACCGTCAGCTTCCGATACCCACGATTTAGGTTCTTTCGTTGCATTTCCTCCAATCTTCCCGTCTTCCAATCTTCCATCCTTCCATCCTTCCCGTCTTCCACCCCTTCGTCCATAACTTCTTGAATTTCTGCTGCGACTTGTGGCACGCTCCCGCCCGTGTTGTCCTTTCGTCGCATTTGCTGTTGCCTGATTTTGAGTCTGATTCTTGCCGGTTGCGAAACAACTGCGCCATACGTCTATCGCTACATTCCGGGACGGACCGCTACGGCCCGACTTGGATATGCGATTGCTCCCCTTCACGCCCCTCCGGTTGTGCAACAGGCGATCGCTGCCGGCAACGAGATCGTCGGCCGGCCCTACCGTTATGGAGGAGGGCATGCATCCTTCTTCGACTCCGCTTACGATTGCTCCGGAGCAACCTCTTATGTCTTGCATTCGATTGGACGGTTACAGACACCTAACCCTTCGGACGAGTTTCGGAAGTACGGAGAACACGGCCCGGGAAACTGGATTACGATTTACGCGACGCGCGGACATGTGTTTTTAGTCATTGCCGGTCTTCGCTTCGATACGGGATGGGGGAATGGCGGAGACGGTCCACACTGGACGACTCATAGTCGGCCGGCTGACGGGTACGTACTGCGACACCCATCCGGGTTGTAAATCCGTCGGGTCTCGGGACGAAACGGCCCATAGGTGCGTTGACATGATGGCGATTATTGAAATAACTAAAGGTTGAGTGGCCCGTCGCACTATTAGATCCAATGAATTCGAATGATCCAGCGGCCTGGTGCACGCGCGGGAAAGAATCCTATCAGAAGAGGGAGTATAGCGCTGCGATTGCAGATTTTACTGAAGCGATCCGTTTGAATCCCGATTATACCGAAGCGTATCGTGCTCGAGCTATTGCTTACGAACAGGAGAACCGGCCGGCTGACGCAGTCGCCGATTACAGCGCGCTGATACTGGTTCACCCCGACAATCCGACCGCTTATTACAGCCGTGGGAACTGCTATTTTTCACTTGGCCGATACGATGCAGCGATTGCGGATCATACCATCGCAATTGAGTTCGATCCGTCGGATTCCCTTGCTCACGTGCATCGCGGAAACGCCTATCGAGCAAAAGGTGACCGGCGCCGAGCTTTAGAGGACTACGATCAAGCGATTTTGCTGGATGAGAATGATGCTTTGGCTTATCGCCAGCGGGCGACTCTCTATCAGGAGATCGGCGAAGTTGAAAAGGCGTCGGCAGATTTCAAAGCAGCTGAGCGCGCAGCTCAAAGAAGGTCCCCGACTACGGGGTGAAGGATTCGATTGAAAGCCAATGATGTCCCGCAGCCACCTCTTGCGTCAGAAGAAATTTGATTGAGCTTCCGAGCCAAAGCCTTTAGACGGATAAAGCGGGAATTTGATGCAATCGGTGCCTATTTTCTCGTCCCTGCATTACCATGGCTCTGGACGTATTTATTAGCTACGCAATCGCCGATAAATTGACCGCGGATGCCGCCTGCGCTGCGCTCGAAGCTGAGGGGATTCGTTGCTGGATTGCGCCCCGCGATGTGCTACCCGGCATGGACTACGCCGAGGCCATCATCGAGGCCATCGAAAAAGCGCGCGGGATGCTGCTCATCTTCTCGTCCAACGCGAATCGCTCAAATCAAGTGAAAAGAGAAGTGGAGCGGGCCGTCCACCATGGCATTCCTATCATCCCGTTCCGGATTGAAGACGTTCCGCCTAATCGGGCTTTGGAATATTTCATTAGTGCTCCCCATTGGCTCGACGCGCTCACGCCCCCTCTAGAACAGCATTTAAAGCACTTGGCATCGACCATTCGGATGCTGCTCAGTCGGTCAGAAGTTGGCAGCGAGCCGTCCACCGCTCAATCGCGATTAGTGACCGGCCAAGTTGCCGAGGTTGGAGGAGGGAAGGTAGTCGGATCCTCGAGTGTGCCGGTCGGATCGGTCGGGGGATCGGCCAATCAACCGGGAACCAGAGCCGGGTCTGCCAATGTACCCGGGTCCGGATATCCGTATTCTTCGAACGTTCAGCCTGATTCGCGAGGCGGCGCTGTCGGCGTCTCCGCCGCAACGGTTCGCGCCAAGTCGAATGCGCCGCTGATGATCTTCATTCTGGTTGGTGCCGCAGCCGTGATCGTTGCCGGCATGGTAGGAATCGGTGTGGTGGCATTTTTTCTCATTCAGCATGCCGCGCCCCGACCATATCCCTACCTAAACGCGACGCCGACACCCCTTCCTCGGGCTACAGTTTCGAGTACGCCCTTGGTGACCCAATCGACGCCGGGAACCACTCCCTCAGAAAATTATTCTGATGTAAAAAGCGCGTTGGCGGCCGGTGCGAGTTACGAAAAGAGCGGAAACTATGAAAGAGCGATTGCTGCGTATGACGCGGCGCTTGGCTTCGATGCAAAGAATGCAGAAACGCTTAATAAACGCGCGAATTGCTACAAACAGCTTGCCCAGTACGACAAAGCAATCGCAGACTATGATGCTGCAATCGAGATCAGCTCTAGTAATCCGAATTACTTCAATGACCGAGGAATCGCCTATTGGAAAAAAGGCGACGACGACCGGGCGATCGCCGATTACAACAAGACCCTGGAGCTCGATCCGAAGTACGCATTTGCATACAATAACCGGGGACTAGCCTACTACGACAAGAAAGATACGGCTCGAGCGGTCAGCGACTACGAACAGTCGATGAAGACCGATCCGAGCTATGCCGATCCCTACTACAATCGGGGGATCTATTATTACGATAAAGGCGACTACGAGTCCGCGATCAAAGACTACAGTGCAGCTGTCGAACGCGACCCTAAATATGCCAACGCGTTTTACAATCGGGGCCTATGCTATCAGACGCTGAAGCAAAACGATAAAGCGATCAGCGATTATGGTTCGGCGATTCAGATCAACGCCAATTTCGTTGATGCGTACAATAATCGCGGCCTGGTTTATGCCCGGATGAATGACTACGACCGGGCGATCCAGGATTACAACGAGGCGATCTCACGGAACGCCAATTACTATCTCGGCTATTACAATCGGGGAATCGCCTATGCCAAAAAGAAACAATACGATGACGCGATCAACGACTATACGGAAGCGGTCCGGCTAAATCCGGATTACGAGAGCGCGTATTTCAATCGAGGCGAGAGCTATAGCGCCAAAGGGGACTATAACAAAGCGATCAGCGATTACAGCGTCGCGATCCATCAGGCTCCGCGAAATGCGGATAGCTTTAACGATCGCGGGATTGCGTATTTTCATCTAACCCAATACGACAAGGCGATCGAAGACTACACTCAGGCCATCTCACTAAATCCCAATTATGCCGATGCGTACTATAATCGGGGCAACGCCTATACGAACACCGGTTCGTACGCCCTCGCCATCAACGACTATAATGTAGCGCTCCGTCTCAAGCCGAATAATCCGGACACCTATAACAACCGGGGCATCGTCTACTACGATCAAGGCGAATACGACCGAGCAATTTCCGACTACAATGAAGCCATCCGGATCGATCCGACCTACGCTCGTGGTTACCAGAATCGGGGATTGGCCTATCAAAAGAGGGGAATGGGCAAGCAAGCCAACGAGGATTTTGCCCAAGCGCGGAAGTTGGGTTTCAAAAATTGACCTGCGCCGAGTAGCAATCCAAAATCGCAAAATCCGTCATCTCATTTCAGCCTGGGGGCGAGAATGAGAATGAGCCGCTAATCCCGGTTGGTGATGGGTGAGCTCAATCGAAACAGTGGATAGCGGCCATATTTCTTCGCGAAATCGATTTGGCCCAAATAATCGAATCCGAACTCCAGGGTCTCTTCACCGCGCTGCTTCCGGGCATGGTTGGCGATCGTAGCGTACGACATAAATGCTTCGGTCGCCCAGACCTCGCCTTCGCGAACCATCGGCTCGATCCTGGCGGCATGGCTGACGTGCGATCCCGTGAACGTAATTTGGCGAATCACCGGATCGACGCAGAGTGTAACCGGCCCGGTGTGTAAGCCGATGCGCAGATCCATTTTAGCAGTCAAGTGGGTCCGCCAGTTGTCACTTTGGACCGCCCGCAAAAGGCGCAAGGCGACCGTTCCGGCAGATACCGGATCGTCAAAAACCAGATAAACCGCGTCGCCCCAGGTATTGGTAAGGACCGGACGCGGCGGCTGGGAGATCAACTGCGAGATCATGCCCAGGAATTCGGGAGCAAAATATTCGATCTGTTCTTCTGGAATCTTGCTGTAACCGACCACATCGGCGAACAAAAGCGTCTTCACCGCCTGCTGACCCTGGCTTACCTTGACTTCATCAAATGCGAATGCCTGGTCTTCTTGAGGGGCTTCGATCTCGGAGATACCACTAATTCGGGACAGATCGATCACCTCAACCGGATGATGGCGAGACCGCCAGAAGTGGACGAAACTCGAGGTGCCGCCTAGGCCATCACCCTTTTTCCCGTCCCAGACCGCGACCGGTGTTACATCGGATCCGATTGTCTCGGCGCGGTAAAGAGCCATACCATTCATACAATCGCTGCAATACACGTATCCGAGATTACCGCCGGGCGCGCTCTGCTGCGAAAGGTAAGTGACCGACGTAACTTCGTTGAGGAGTTGATCAAATTTCTCAGTCCAAAAAACGTCGTCATTGATGGCCACACTGGTTCGCAGAAACTCTTCCTTACGCCACGGCAGGACCACATGAATTTCGACCCCTCGCTCGAGCATTGCTTCGATAAAGAGAAGATCGGAGCCGCAAGCGGCGGAGGAAATGCCAATTTGGGCATCGCATTGATGCAGTCGCTCTTTGATTTCTTTAGCTACTGCCGGAACCAAAAGAGGCGGAAACCTGGGTCGAAGACGACGGGACGTGTCGATCATGTGCCCGGAGAAAATGATCACATTCGGAAGTCCGAAAATCTTTTGTAGTGGCGAAAAATCCCAGCCAGCAAACTCGCAAATCCGCTTGGCCTGCCGACGGGTGGAGCTCAGGTCTCCCCAATGTCGAAGACGATGGGCAATGGTCGATGCGCGTTGATAATGAGAAAGAGCGGTGTGACTTACCGCCCCTTCCCTGATCGAGAGTACTAACTCAGCTTCAGCAATCGTTGCGGCGGCCCAATAATCCTCCGGATCTTTCTGTAAAACCGCTCGACATAGATCCTTCACTCTCTCCGCTAGATCGCAGGCTGTCTTGCGGTTCTCCTCCCACAGCGCGACGGTGGCAGCGTTGATCGCGGGGTAGTAGGCGCCGCTCAGCTCGAAGGCGCGTAAATAGAAAGAGTGCGCCTTATCCAGATTAGATGCGAGAATCGGTGGATGAGTGGCCGCCAAAGCAAGATCTTTAAAGGTGCGGCCGATTGCGCTCAGGATAGCAGCGTTCTCCGGTCTTTTCTCGTGGAGCGCCAGCAGGATCTCACGAGCCTCGCCGACCGATCCTAGGCGGGAAAGAGCGATTGCTTTCTCATATTCGAGATCATTGAGCCGCTCTTCGACGAGTACCGGCCGGCTGGCTCGAAAAGCGGAAAGCGTCTCGCGACCGTCGAGTGCAATTTCTAACGCCAAGAGGTTCTCGCCGAAGCGCGTTGCTGCTCTGGTCAGATCGGCATAGACAGCGCTCGCCAGTGAGAAATCGTCGGTCAGCTGGACCTGCCAGACCGCCCGCTCGGCCCAGAATTTTCGGATGTTAGGAACCGATCGACAGGCTGCGCTTACGTCTTCGAGGAAAGGCATATCCAGGAAATCGCTGTGAGAGTAACGAAAATTGGCTACGGCGACAGAAAAAAAGGAGTTGAACAGGAGTCAACCAAGGAACCTTGTCGATGGTCCCGGCGGTCCGGGACGAACCGCCCTACCTCTCGGTGCCAGACTTCCGGCCTGAAGTCGTCTTCGCCGCGCGCTTTCCGTCAGCTCACCGGTTTAGATCAACCGGAGAATACATATAACCGGTGGAGGTCCACAAATACATGACTCCGCGGGTAAATCCGGTCAGGGCATTGCCCGCTTCCTGGCTGGTACCAATGACCGTATCATCGACCTGGCAAAGAACCATCCCGATTTTCAGGCCAAGCTTATCGGCAGTGCTCCCCAGCTCGACGTGCGTTAGCAGAGCTCCATGGACTTTCCCTGGAATCGCGTAGATTCGACGAGCGGCGTCGGTCAGTTCGCCGAACTGCAGCCCGGTCAACAACGACTTTCGAGCGGCCATTGATTTGTCGTTTTCAGACTCCTTTAATCGGGCCAGCCGCATCCGGGTATTCAGAAAGGATCCATTTCGATAAGTGACGAATGATACCTCGGAGTTTGGTCGAGAAAATGTGATCAATTCGCGCAGTTGAATGGAATTCGCGATCGCTTGGCCGTTGAACTTTTGAATGATATCCTTGACATGTACCCCGGCGTTTTGCGCCGGACTGTCGGGTGCTACCTCGGTGACCAGTACACCGACGGTTTTCTGTGGCAGTGCAAGCATCGCCGCCAAATCCGGGGTCAAATCCTGAAACGCCACGCCGGCATAAGCCCGATCAACTTTTCCGTTGCTCTTCAGCTCTTCATAGACGCTTTTGACCAGCGCCGACGCAATCGCGAATCCCAGTCCGGTGTTTACTTTGCTGTTAAACACCGGGACATACATCGAATTGATGCCGACGAGTTTCCCATCCACATCCACCAAAGCGCCGCCGGAGTTGCCCGGATTAATCGCCGCATCGGTCTGGATGTAGTCTTCGTTCGCGGAATTGTTCAATGAGCGCCCCACCGCGCTGATGACACCTAGAGTAACGGAATTAGCAAAAGAGAGGGGATTGCCAATCGCCAAGACAATATCACCGACATGATAACTTCCCGAGTCCGCAAAGGTCAGGGTCGGCAGATTGTTATCACTGATTTTGAGCACCGCGAGATCGGTTTGCTGGTCCAGACCGACAATCGTCGCTTGATAGTTTTTACCGACATCTTCTCTTTTGACGGTGATGTGCGTCGCGGTCTTGATGACATGATGGTTGGTCACGATATAACCATCCGACGATAGAATAACGCCCGATCCGGTGACCGAATCTTTTCCGTCGGCATCGTCTTCCTGATTCAATTCGCCGCTGCTCTCGCTCTTTGGGGCCAGTCCGGACGCAATGATTGAGACGACCGCCGGCGCCACGTGTTCGACCAGGGGGGCAAAGCCGCGTCGATCGGTGATCGGGTTTTCGGCACCGATTCCGTCGAAAACCGGCAAACTGAGAATTGCGATGAGCCAAAAGTAGCCGCAGCTTCGAGCTGGGAGAGCTGCTGCGTTTCGTCTTTGCTCCGGCGTTCCCCACCTGAAAAGTGCGTTTACCGTGTTCCGCGTTGAGCGGCAAACAGCCAATATCTTCGATGTAATCGAGAGATTACACCAGTGGGATGTCCTGCTGGTTTTCAAAAATCGCGAGCTCCGTCCCCTGGGGATGCCGATGCCAGCCGGTGTAGTAACGGCCATCGCTCGCGATCGCCGTACCCAGAAGTACATCGGTGTGCGGTCCGTATACCCCATCCGCATTTACAACGAAATGATGGCCAACAACTTCTGGTCCATTGGCCGGAGGATAGACGGTCAAGGGTAAATGCCCTAACTCAGTGATTCGATCCGGGGTAATACGATATTGTTTTGCGACCTCTTCCGGCACCTCGTAGACAAAACCGTCTGGTCCAGTAAGGAAAATCGTGTCTAGAGGTTGTGGGAAAAAACTTGGTTTACTCATACCTTCTTTAGAGAACGGACGCGGTGACCAAGTGAACTTGCAGAGATTACCGAGAATTATGGAGGAGAGCCGTAGCCGCTGACGAGCGTTTATTTCCGGAGACTCGACCATGTCAATCCTCCAGGCTAAGAACCCAGACATCGCTCCGCTCTTTCGCCTGCGCCGATACTTTATCCCTTTTCTGCTTCCGGCGACGGGACTCCTCGTTCTTGCGCTGTTCCAGGCTAATCTGACATTGGCTGCCACATCAGCAGGGCAGCGCCTACTTGATCAGACTCTTCATGTCCCTCCGGCCCAGCCTGGCGAGCGAATCGGGGGTGCCTTCTGGAACGATGAATTGCGGGAGGCGCTAGCAATGGGGGGCTGGCTGGTGGCGGCCGCCGTCGTCGGGGTATGCGCCGGCCAAGCTCGCAGTGCGATTCACGAAAAATTCACTTTGCGGCTGCAGCGCGAAATCATCGAGAGCCTCGCCCATGAAGATGGTGAGACGCGGGCCTCCCGCCAGAGTGGAGCAACCCTGCGGACCTATGTTGCCGACGCGCCGAGTCTGAGTGCGTTTTTGATCTTTGGTATCGTAGGAATAGGTGAAAACCTGGTACGGCTGGCCACCTACTTGATCGGGCTGTTCGCTATTCCGGGCGGGTGGAAAATTGCGGTGCTGATCGGCGGTCTCGGCATCCTCTTCCAGACGCTGGTGGTCCAGGCATTTGCGAACGCCGAAAGAAAGACAGTAGCCACTGCCGATCGAATGAATGAGAATCTGTTCAGTAAGGTAAACCGCTATTTCGAGCTCCTTGAGCGATTGATTTTTTTCAACGGCGAAAAGACGGTTGCGACCGAGATTGGCGAACAGGCGCAGAAAGGGGCGAAGCTCAAACGCAACTCGCTTTTGCTGGCCTCCAGCCGAGAGGCGATCTCGGGAATACTAATAACCATCTCCCTGCCGCTCACCGTTCTGCTCCTGTTAGGATCACCCGGCTTTTCTCCCGGATCGGTGGTTCAAGCCCAGATGCTGGTTAATCTCTTTCTGCTGTCGATTGCCTCTCTTTGTGCAGTACCTGCCACGC
>DASTDH010000362.1:0-4204 GCA_035710445.1 Chthoniobacterales bacterium | reverse complement strand
GCCAAAAGCACGGTAATGCCTACTGACTTGAGAAGCCACCTGATCATTGTCGCCTCGCTCTTTTGATATTGTTTGGGGGGTAAAAAAAATGTCCGACCTCGGTCGCTAGACCGTGTCACGGTCGGACCAAGTCAGATTAGGAATCTTGGAAACCACTGTCAAGACACCAGTAGCGTCGAACGGGAATCGGACGGGAAACAAGGATTTGTCGGACTTCTCACGAAGCCTTTTCCCACTTTCCCGATTTCGCGGATCGCAGTACCGCATCCACTACTCGCTCTGTCGCCATGGCATCTTCAAAAGTCGGTTCGGCCGGATTCTTTTCGTCGAGCGAATTCAAGAAATCCGCCAATTGATGGATGAACGAATGTTCAAATCCAATCGACAATCCTGGTACCCACCAGTTTGCCATATAGGGATGATCGCCGTCAGTAACATGGATCGATCGCCAGCCGCGGAGCGATCCTTCATCCTTGTGATCGAACCATTGCAACCGGTGCAGATCGTGTAAGTCCCAGGCGAGTGAACCATGTTCGCCGTTGATTTCGAGTGTGTAGAGCGCCTTGTGGCCACGCGCATACCGAGTCGCCTCGAAAGTCGCCAAGGACCCATTTTTAAACCGGGCCAGGAACGCGCTCGCGTCATCGATCCCGACCTTTTCGGTTTTACCGGTCAAGTTGTGCTTCCGCTCCTTAACGAATGTCTCGGTCACCGCCGAAACCGAATCCATATCACCGTTGAGCCAGATTGCGGTGTCGATGCAGTGGGCCAACAAGTCGCCGGTCACGCCACTTCCAGCCACGTTCAAATCCAGCCGCCATAACGCAGTACCACCCTGGGGAACATCGGCTGAGATCGTCCAATCCTGCAGGAACTTTGCCCGGTAATGAAAAATGCGACCAAGCTTGCCGCTCGCCACGATCTGTTTGGCCAGCGTCACTGCGGGAATCCTTCGATAATTATACCAAACCATCGTCCGGACTCCGGCTTTCTTGACGGCGTCGGTCATCTGTTGCGCTTCTGTCAGATTTCGCGCCAGCGGCTTGTCACATAAGATCATTTTGCCGGCCTGAGCGGCGGCGATCGCAATTTCGGCGTGAGTATCATTCGGACTAGCTATGTCGACGATGTCGATTTCAGGATCGGCGACCAATTGTCTCCAATCCGCGTAATGTGACTGGTAGCCCCATTTGTGCGCGAACTGTTTTGTCTTCTCCGGATCACGGGCAGCAACCGCCTTGAGCACAGGTTGATGCTTCAGATCAAAAAACTGGCTCACGGTCAGGTACGCGTTCGAATGCGCTCGCCCCATAAACCCGTAGCCAACGAGGCCAATGTTTAGTTTTTTCATAGAGATTGTGAGTTTCGAAATTTGTGCGGAGTTGAACGGGGGTAGCCTAGTCCGTCGCGGCGGTTGGACTGGGCTGCTTTCATTGGGTCCCTGCGGGACGAATTTCTTCGCATAAGTGACTGGAGTAACGGAATGGTAGCGGCAACTAGCCTGTCCGACATAATCCGGTTTTCTCAGGTTGTCGGCTGTTTCGCCGGGACGACGTCGGATCCCGCGAAGCACCCGGTGTTGCTAATTTGAGGGATCGGAACGGAGCGACGCGTTCTGACCAGCCCCAAAACTCAGTCCCCATCTGGTTGCTGCCTCTAGGCTGTGAGTATTCCTTAATCCGACCATGTATGGCGGCATTCGCAGACTGCACGATGGCGACTGCGTTTTGGGGTGGCATCACACGCGCAGCTCCGGACCGCTTCTTGGATTGTGCCAAATCAGGGTATTGGCGGACAGTCGCCGCTACCGGAAATTGCGTCAAACGCCCGGGGTGCGCCAAACGTTCGCGGCCTCTTTGTTTCCGGCCCCCTCCAACCAGCGCCGCTATTTGACTTACTAATCACCAGTCACCTCTCA
Source organism: Chthoniobacterales bacterium (assembly GCA_035710445.1). Classification (GTDB taxonomy): domain Bacteria; phylum Verrucomicrobiota; class Verrucomicrobiia; order Chthoniobacterales; family JAFAMB01; genus DASTDH01. Next base: position 2,286 of record DASTDH010000362.1, on the reverse strand, counting down.
TCAGTCACTCTCACCAGTCACCGTCGATACTATCCCTCCCATCCATGCGCCTCACGGACAGAAACCATCGCGCCCAGGATGGAGTTCCAGGTTTGCGGCTTTAACATCACCTCGTTAGGGAACATGCAACCGTCCCAGCAGATATGTTGGAAGGCTTTCGTCAATTTTCCTTGATCATCTCGAAGCCAATATCCGGCATCCCGGGCCACGTTCAGTTTCCCGTTCGGGTCATCGGGTAGACAGTGCCTTCCGGTCTTGTCATGGGAGCCGCTGCCCTTAACGGTGGCATCGTTTTGGGCAACGTGGAAATCGGTGGTCCAGGGACGCAGTGCATGGGTCATCGTCTTCAAAGCCTCTTGTACCTGCCCTTCATCCTTCCAGTCAAAGCCATGCGGCAATATCGCATCTTCCGGAGCGTTATATCCCACGGTATAGAGCAGCGTGTGAGCCATGTCGGCCTGGAAACCGAGGGTCTCGGGCCGGTCAACCAGTTCTAACAGGTCGACCATCCGCTTCCAACTATGCATACCGCCCCAACAAATTTCGCCCTCAGCGGCCAAGCGTTCACCGTAACCTTCGGCAATATTGCAGCACTCGCGAAACGTCGACGCGATTTTCTTCGAACCTTCCGGGTCATTGGACCAGGTTCCCGGATCGGTTGCGGAATCAATGCGAACGATTCCGTAAGGTCTGATTCCGATCTCACGAAGTTTCGCAGCAATCCGACACGCCTTTTTTACTTGCTCGACAAAACGCTGCCGATCCTCGGGTTTACCCATCGCGGACCCACCACCGGTCGGTGGCCAGACCGGGGCCACCACGGAACCAGCCATGAGATTTTTGGAACCGATTTTTTCCGCAAGCGCTTTGAGCTGATCATCGGTTGAATCAATGCTGATATGTGGATCTGATAGAAATAAATCGACTCCTTCAAATCGCGCCCCGCCGGTTTCAGCCGACGCAGTGAGATCCAGCATCGTATCCAGATCGATAAAAGGTTCCGAGCCGGGGCCCTTGCCGACCAAACCAGGCCACATCGCGTTATGCAATTTCGGGAAGCTATTCATGACATGAAATCAACAGGTAGGAACTGCGGGCGATGTCTCGCAAACGGGCCAGACAACGCGCTTAGGTTCTCTGACGATTCCTGTTCTTTTGATTTTTGGGGGATTTCGAATTTGGCGGAAAGTCCGCAGCAGCCGTCAGACTTGCCGCGCCTTGGATATTAAACTGAACCGGCTCGGTTTCAATCCTCATTGCAGGCACAAGCAAAGCCTGCTGTCCTTTTCGATCCAAAAAATACACACGTCTTCGACCTGCAATTTTTTTCGGATCCTGTTTTAATAAGGTGATGGCACACGCAGCGAGCTCGAAAGATCTTGTTGCGATGTCCGAGTGACCGTTTTCCCCCACTAGAACAACTATGAAAATCGGTATGAACTTGCTGCTCTGGGCCACTCATGTGACCGAGGAGCATTACCCCCACCTGGAAAAGATCAAATCGACCGGATTTGACGGCGTTGAAATCCCTATCTTCGGTGGTGATGATAGGCACTACCAGAAATTGCGCGAGAAGCTGGACCAACTCGAACTAAAGACTTCCACCGTCACGGTGGCAACTCCCGAGGCCAGCGCCATCAGCCCTGATCCGGCGATTCGAAAAGCTGCAGCGCAGCGCTTGAAAACAATCGTTCGCCACTCAGCTATTCTCGGGGCGGATGTCTTGTGCGGGCCCTTTCACCAGGCTTTGGGCGTTTTCTCCGGCACCGGACCGACCGAAGAGGAATTCAAGTACGCGATCGATGTTCATCGCGAGGTGGCGGAAGAAGCGCAGCGCCAAAGAGTCTGTCTGGCAATTGAATTCCTCAACCGGTTCGAATGCTACTTCTTAAACACAACGGCCGCCGCCGCAGCGTACGCCCGCCGGGTTGGGCATCCGAACTTCAAGGCGATGTTTGACACGTTCCATGCAAATATTGAGGAAGAAAACCTTCCGAAAGCGTTTAGCGAGAATGCGGCGGAAATCGCCCATGTGCATGTCTGCAACAATGACCGCGGCGTACCGGGGCGCGGTCATATTGATTTCCCTGCTATATTCCGAGCAATCAAATCGAGCGGATATGGTGGCTGGTTAACCATTGAAGCCTTCGGCCGAGCGCTCCCGGAATTGGTGGAACCGACGCGAGTTTGGCGCGATTTTTTCGAGGAGCCGGACGAGGTGGTAACCGAAGGCTACCGATTCATTCGGGACACGTGGAAAGCAGCCTAGACGAGCGAACAAATAAT
>DASTDH010000361.1:0-5664 GCA_035710445.1 Chthoniobacterales bacterium | reverse complement strand
ACCCGTCACCGCTTGCTTATTGGGCCAACGACGCCGAGGATGAAGGATCACAGCGGCTACGATCTCTGCTGCTAGTCGCTGTTTGCCTCCGCGGGCAAAGGCGAGTTCGATACACCTGCTGTGGTCAGGCGACGCTCCTTTATCGAAAGGCCTGAGCATTGCCCGGCGCCCAGTTATTCCGGTGCGGGACGCAATGAGGCACGAACCGATCTTTGTCGACACAGTATTACCAGATGCGCTTCGGGAACCAAAGATGAAGTGATTTGGCCTTCTTCAGTTGAGATCTGGTCCTATTCTGTGGCGCGCTCTCTTTCCCGAAATCCAGCCTCGTCCAAACAAGCCGCAGGATAACTGATTTCCGAGATGCTCGATCCTCAGGAATGTTCTTCTTGCTGAATTTTGGCAAACTCGAGAAGTGCTCCGGGCGCAGCATCGGATACGACCCAACAATCGAGACCATTCGCGCTCCAATAGACAAGATTATAGCCCTGGTAATCGAATGATTTTTGCTTCGAGGCTACCTCCGGAGTCCGTTCGCGGCAGATGAACAGGCTCACATAATGGCTCTTAAAACGATAGACAAGAACCGCGACGTTGTTACCTCTCACATAGTCAAGGCGGCCACCGACCAACTTAAAACCTTGATCGGCGAAGTCACGCACGGGTGGCGAGAAATCGACTTTGCCGGCAAACCAAGGTTTTACCGTATGCTGGTCACTTGATTCGACATCCACAAGATGCGTACCGATAAGCGACCGAATGTGATCGGATGCGACTTCTGCTACCAATGATGGTGTCTCGCCAGGAAGCAACCGCCCAATGTTCGCGTATACGAACGCTCCGAATACCGCAGCTGCAGCAACCGCGGCCGGAATCCAAGCGGTAATCGGAAACGAAAGGATCTTTCTGGTCGGGCGATTCGAGAGTGCCAGTTTCTTGCGAATTTGGTCGGCTAAACCGTTGGGGGCTGCGTAGCGCAAATCCGGATCATCAAGTCGACTCCGGAGCGCTACTCTCAGCTCATATTGGGAGCGGCAGCTGGCGCAAGTGCGAAGTTGCTCTTCGATCGCAACGGTTTTCGCCAGATCAAGCTCATTGTCGAAGTAGGCGTCGAGCAAGGTCAGTATTTCTTCGCAATTCATTCGTTCTCTCTTTCCTCTTGCAGCAGACCGGCAAGTTGTTGCCTCGCCCGAGAAAGGCGAGACATCACCGTACCGACCGGCACGCCCACTATGTCGGAGATCTCATTGTAGGAAAATCCATCAAATTCTCGGAGAATAATTACGGTTTTGAATTCCACAGGTAGAGCCTCAAGCGCCTCTCGGATTCGCAATTTGGTTGAATTCTGGATCGCCAATACATTTGGGCTGGGCTTCGAATCAGGAACTTCGGCAGCCGTCTCTTCATCGAGCGAGACCATGTTGCGCTGCAAGTCCCTGGCCCGCAAAGCATCATAACAAACATTTCGGACAATCCGAAGCAGCCACGCACGGCCGGAGTCGCCGTGAAAAGAGTTAAAATAGCGAAAGGCCTTCAGGTAAGCGTCTTGAACGACATCGCGGGCATCGGGTTCGTTTTTCATCATCCAGCGGGCCAGGTTGTATGCTTCCGACATGAGAGGCAGCATTTGATTTTCAAAGCGTATGCGGCGGCTTTGATCATTCATCCCGTCCTGATCGGCATCCACGGCAATGATGATTTTATCACCCGTCGTCTCATTCTCCATGACCGCGCATTCGCGACTGGTCTTTTCGCTGTCGACCGCATAGCCGCACGATGTCGTATAATCGGAAAGCAAGGCCATCACTAGAAATACCTGCTTTCAAGAAATCTTATTCCTGGAAACCACAAATTAGCGCACCGAATCGCGGGAAAATATCCAGCGGTCGACTGGTAGTACTTCTCAGCGGCGCGCTTTTGTATTGATCCGGCGGAGTGGGATGGTCACTTCGCCGGGAATAAATACGAACGAACAATAGTAGTTAACAGTAAGATTATCACGATAGAATGAATCAACATATAATGAAAGCGGCAGCACTTGGGGTGACTGTTGCGCTGGCAACAGGATGCTCTTCAAAGGGCACTGGCATTAACGCGACACTGGCAAGTCCAGATCTAACTACCACGCAGAATTCGGATCCTCAGGGCGGGGGATACCAAACACCGCCGGTGTCCCGAATTTGACGGTGTCTTTGGCAGTTGAGTGAATCCCGAAGCTTGCGAACAAAAGAGTGGTGATCGTCAACAATGGAACCTTTATATAATGAACTCACTTGCTTTGTTCATGGTAGACTTACAGATGGCGCAGGGAAGACTCCTCCGAGCTTTCGACGTGTTAGATGAGATGTCCACAGCCCAAACTCCCAAAATTAAAAAGGGCCAACGCGCGGGAAGCGGGTGTGGCGTGCAGCGAAAGCTCTTTGGACGTTCGTGGATCAACGGCTTTGATTTCAGAAAAGCGATGGAGATTGGAATCCACAGAGCGGCACGCCTAAGCAGTCGGGCAGCGTTACGATGAATCCAGTAGGGGCTCTTAAAATGAACGTCATCATCTGCTTTCGCCATTTGAGGTGCATCTGCCGCAAGTCGAGGAGGGGAATGGACTACTCTTGGCATGTGCAACATCTGCTTCGCGAATTCGGCTGTGGCCGGTTTGCAGTCACTACGAAAGCTTCTCAGCTTTAGAAATTGTAGATAGCCGGCTCAGCCTTGTCGGCGTAGTCAGTTGGTGGCTTCCAGCCGATCTACCGAGTGGGTGGACGTATCGCCGGAAAGGGAGTGGATTTAGGGGCCGAAACGGAATCAAGAGCGACGCAAAAGCCCATGAGCTCCGCAAGACGATGTTTGGCCTCGATCGAATCATCTAGCACGGCATTGAGGATCGTTACTGTCTGCCGGTCACTCAAACGTCTCGCGTACAAGCGCAAACGTTCAAGTTTGGCTAATTCGTAGTGGAGAATGTCCAGCGAAGTGCAAATAAGCGCGGCATCTAATGCACGGGCGTTTGCGGCGCCACAGTTGTGAAAAAGAAGCTCGCTTGATGCGATCAAACCCTTCATGGCTGCGCAGTTCTTCACCGGCGGATTGCTTGGTAGCTTGAGGTGATAGTTCTGATAAGATACATGTGCCCCTTGGCCCGGTCAGTATGTGCCTTCAATTCCTCGAGGAGCTCGTAATCGGAGGCCAACCGGCTCATACGTAGTAGCACGGCTATCTCTTGCTTTTTAGCATCACAAAGGGTCCAGAGTTCGTAGAGGAACAGATCGGAGAGGTTTCGCAGGTTCATGGTGCTTGTTGGCAAGTCGGAATTATCGTATGGTCAGACCTCCCATTTTTTACGGCAAGGTGATCAAGAAATGTGAAAGATCGTCCAACCAAGCTTCCTTTCTGACCAAAAATGCTCCCCAGTGAGCGAGTTCTGTAGCCAGAGGTGCACTTATGCAATCAGTCAGAGCGACGAGATGGATAGCTCGCCATTCTCTGGCATTGCGCAGGAGACGCACGAAGCCTTTTCCATCGAATCCAGCCAGTTTACAGTCGACGATAACAAGCTCATAAGGTATGTAAGCCAAAATCGGAAACGCGTGTTCCGCTTTCGTTATCCCGTGCACGATCCACCCCTTGCTTGAGGTGTTGAACAACCAATTTGCGAAGTCCGCAATCGTCCGCGATAACGAGGGCAGTACAAAAGTTTGGCAGTTTCACTTGCCTGATGGTGATTGGGGAGGGGCGTTATCGCATTAGCTGGACCAACACGGCAACCGAATTACACCATTTCTATGCTGGGACTTTCATGAGTGCGGGGTGAGGCTCCGGAGTGGGACTTCGATTTCTCCATCCGTGTTCCTAACGGGATGCTTGCTCAGAAACATAGTAAGGGTCCATACATCAGGCCCAATCTCAGCGGATCGGATCTGCGACATGCCCGCAGCTGCGTCCTCCAAGACCACTTGCACAACAGCTCCTTCAATAAGGTAGTAGGCTCGTAGTTGCTCAATCATTTGGACCTCCGTTTCATCGGTACGGCGTCTCATGATTTGCCGCAGATCGTCCTTAGATGGACAAGCGTATGGGCCATTTGTATTTACCCAGCGGTATCCCTTTGTGGCCAGGTCATCATAAGGAACAGCGAATCCTTGCGATGTTAACAAAATGGCAACCGCTACCGATAATAGTGTTGGTACTTTCATAAATGTCTCTTCCGATATTGTTCCTGTTGAGACTCCGGCATTCGCCTGTGAATCGATGGACGTGAAGCGGGCAAACATGATTCTTCATAAGTGCTCATGTTGTTAAACGAATAGCAGCCGTAAATTATTCCCATTCGTTCTCCCAGCTGATCCAGCGAAGGGCCAGCGGGCGAGAGCTTGCGACGACTATCACAGCGTGATGACAGTCGAATGTGCCGGAGGCAACGAACTGGAAAGGCAAGGAAGGAGCGTCCGACACCCGCACATGCGCGCGAACCACCTTAGGCCGGGTAGTCTAACTGTCGCCAGCGCCACAGGTATCTGTAACGACCGTCAACCTGAGCCGCGGTCCGTTGGCTTCCGTCGCCGATAATGAAGAAGAATGGCCTGCGGAATAACTGCCCAACATAACATGTATATTACAAACGAAGGGTTTTATGAAGTGGCAGTATTTTGTAAGCGGCACTCTGGCAACCGGTTCGTTGGTGATATTTCCGGCGTTGAGGGCTCCGAAAGTTTCAGAAATTCGAGGAGCTGAAATAATCCCGGTGGCGCAGCTCACGTACGACGCTAGCGCGGTTAGTGTAGAAAGTGTATTGATCGAGAAATGGCGTTCCATGGGTTTCGCAATGCCCATCGACGGGCAGACGTTCACCTGGGATGAATATCTCGAACCGGTCAACAATACTGTTCCGGTCGTTGGAGATTTGGTGGGTTTTTCGGGGGAGGATAGTGATAAAATTGCCGGAATAATCACTTATCTCGATGCACCAAAAAGCGCACTCTTGGTGTACGTTCCAGTCGCACCTGGAGTAGGGCAATATATGGGCGTGCAAGGCGGCAAGATTCTTTGGCTGATTAGGCCGAAAGCGAAAGGTGCCAGCCGGAAGATATGACACCGCTGAGCTGGATCGCCAATGTAGTGGTATGGTTCATTACGGGATTTATTTGGTATAATGTATACCGAGCACTTCTGCCCCGTCTCTAATCACCCAGTAATGTGCGACGTGCAGCATGCTCCCGGTCGTGAATTGCTTGGTCGAGCGTATGATTTAAAGAACCGGCCGGCAGAATTTCACGTCGGCTTAACTTTTGGCACGGCATAACGTCGCCGCTTGCGCCGATTGGGTAAGTTCGCCGATTCCCTCAGCTTGCGGTACTCTTCGACTCTGTGCCCTGCGGGAATAACCATCTGCCGCACCATGTATAATACCAGTAGAAAGTAGGTTGTTTTATGAGATGGCACTATTTTGTGGGCTGCATTCTTGCAGCCAGTTCATTGGTGGTTTTTCCGGAGTTAAGTGTAGGGCATGGTGGCGGAGGTGGGGGTCACGGTGGCGGGGGTGGCGGTCATGGGTTTGGCGGAGGAGGTTTTGGCGGTCATGGTTTTGGCCGGGGAGGTCTTGGCGGTCATGGTTTTGGCACGTCCGGGGCAGGTTTCAGCGGACGCGGCTTTGGTTCGGGATTCAGGGGG
>DASTDH010000360.1:0-27354 GCA_035710445.1 Chthoniobacterales bacterium | reverse complement strand
ACAGTCGGCGAAATCAGCCTCTCAGGATTGCGTCTGAGAAAGCTGCTTTGCTTGGTCTCTCATAAATAAAACAGTTACTGATATTGTTAGACAACTCTTTCGCATAATTGATTTTTATCGAACAGGAAACATTTCGGCGTCGCTATTTCTTTTTCTCCCAAATACACTCTGCATTAGGGGACCAAATGAGTGCGGAATCCCAAACCGAAGGCCAACGGACGGAACCCGGTGAACATCTTCGATTCCCGGAAGACGAATATCAGCTCTTGTTTGAGCGCAATCCGTTGCCGATGTGGGTATACAATCCGGCGACACTTCGTTTCCTCACGGTCAATGATGCGGCGATTCGACATTATGGGTATTCGCGAAAAGAGTTTCTGAGGATGACGATCAAAGACATCCGGCCGCGGAAGATGTTCCGGCTCTGTTGGCGGACGTGAACGCAAATCGATCTACTCCAACGGTTACGAGCGTTTGGCGACATCGAAAGAAAGATGGCACCTTGATTGACGTTGAGATTACATCGCATGAATTCCAATTTGGTCGACACAAGGCCAAGCTTATCCTGGCAAAGGACATCACCGAGCAATTGCGTGCGGAAGCACAAATCTGCCAACTCAACGAAGAGTTGGAAGAGCGCGTAGCCAAGCGAACGTCCGAGCTGACGGCAGCCAACCAAGAGTTAGAAGCTTTCTCCTATTCCGTCTCCCACGATTTGCGCGCTCCGTTGCGAGCGATCATCGGATATTCGCACCTCATTCTGGAAGACTATGCCGGTCGGCTCGACGCAGAAGGCGAGCGTTTGCTGGGCGTGATTACGCGGGAAGCGCTTCGGATGAGCCAACTCATCGATGATCTGTTGTCGTTCTCTCGGGTCGGTCGCCGGCGTGTGGAGTTGACGGAAGTTGATATGACTGCTTTGGCGTTGAGTGCATTCCAGGGTTTGATTACTGCCCATCTCACCAAACCACCTCAATTAAAAATCAAAACACTCCCCCGGCATGGGGAGATTCGGCCATGTTGCGTCAGGTCTTCGTTAATCTCCTGGACAACGCGATCAAATTCAGTGGCGGTAGGCAAGATGCCGCGATTGAGGTCGGGGGAACATGTGATCAAGCCCACAATGTTTATCATGTAAAAGACAATGGCGTCGGTTTTGACGAGAAATATGTGACTAAGTTGTTCGGTGTCTTCCAGCGCTTGCATGCGGACGAACAATTTGTGGGTACGGGCGTTGGGCTAGCTTTGGTGCAGCGGATCATCGTTCGGCATGGCGGAACAGTTTGGGCAGAATCAAAACTAGGGGAAGGTGCGACTTTTTATTTTGCGATTCCGCTCAAGAAAAATGGGTGAGATGTCAATTCCAAACGCGGTTGAGATTCTATTGGTCGAAGATAACCCGCACGACGCCGAGTTAACCCTTCGCGCGCTGCGAAAACGGAGACTCGCCAATAGTGTCCTGCATGTTAGGATGGCGAGGAAGCCATTCACTGGCTTTTCGGGATCGAAGTTTATGCCGATCGCGACACCAATCACAAACCGAAGCTGGTGTTGCTTGATCTGAAGCTTCCAAAAATCGACGGACTAGAGGTACTTCGACGGTTGCGTGCTCAGGAAGAAACCAAACTCATTCCGGTCGTGATTCTGACTTCGTCGCGCGAAGAACAAGACGTGGTCGAAAGCTATCGGCTCGGAGTCAATAGTTTCATCGTAAAACCGGTCAATTTCGAGAATTTCTCGGAAGCGGTGGCGTTGACAGGCCATTACTGGTTATTAGTTAACCAGGAGCCAAAGTGAGGAAACGCCGGGAATGCTCGGAACGCGGAACGGTGATTGGCAACGCCCGGTCCGCGAATCCAGCAATATATGGTTGATTGAGGGACGCTCACCGCCTAACGCAGCAACATGAAGGCGACTGAGTTTTGAGGCCGCTCAGAACCAGTCGCTCCGTTGCGATCCTTCAACTTAACAACAACCGGGCTGCTTCGGTTGGACAGTCGCCGCTACCAGAAATTGCGACCGGCCCTCTGTAGGCAATCTCAAGTGCGTGGTTCCTGGAGAGTGATTGGTGAGAAGCAAGCCCCGAGGGAATTGCAGAATGCGGGATGGTAGGGAGCAACCCCTGACGCGCAATTCTGGTGCGCGCACTTCCTACAAATCACCCCTCACGAATCACCAATCGCCGTTCTTCGTTTCCGGGCGTCGCAAGCGACGCACCCTCCGCGTCACTGGTTGCGACCTATCATTCCGCATTCGGCAATTCTGCTGAGGTTAGTCCTCACCAAACTAATTACCGTTCCAGCCGTTCCGAGCATTCGCTAAGCGCCGGTTTGGACGAGCTCCGCCTGCCTTTGCACGCCGGGTAATCGACTCAGCGCAGCACGCAACACGTCGACGCGTCGAATCAATTCCTGACGCTCAAAATTTTCAGTTCGCAGCTTCCACCACATACCGGGGAGGCCAACCGGAACAAAAAGCAATCTGGTTAGCTCGGAAATCACCTCCGGTCGTCCGTAGGCGCAAATAAAGGACAAGGCGAAAGGCAGCCACTCTTGAGCGGAAACCCTGCATACCAGATCTTGCAGAAACACGAGAAGATCGTCGGCATGACGCAGAATCGCTGGCAACGATTGAACATGCACGACCTCAAAGTCGATTAGCCGCGCCCGATTGGCAGGCGCATCGTAGACAACGTTGTCCAAATGCGGGTCGCCGTGCGACCACCAATCGTCGAACTGGGGGCACCAGATTCCATGGGCCCGACGAAGCTCTCCTGCTGCTGCTTCGAGCGCGCGGGTCGTCAGTCTACCGCGTTTCAGGTGCTCACAGAGATGCATTCCAGGAATCGCATCCATGCAGACGGTCCGTGAGCCTTCGGCGAAAGCGCGGAACTTGGGTTCCTGAAGCAAACGAAAGCAATATATCTCCCAATGCTGCCATTTCTCGGAATCGACCCAAACGTGAACCCGGCCCTGAGCCAGGCGGAAGAAGAGGTTCGCCTGCGCAGCAATCAACTCGCTTCCCCAGCGACGCCTTTTCACCCATACGCATTTCCCCTCACGCGATTCGAATGTGATGGAGTTGATCTTGATACAGTTGATCGCTTGATTGGCGGCTTTGGACAGCTCGCGCAATCTGGAGTTTTGTATCGTGCCGTTTACCATAAGAAGATAGGCGCCCTTGCAATGAACCCAAGCGGACCAAGAATGATTCGGTCGACACTCGGTAGAAATTGCGGTTCCACCGCAAGCCATACGGAGAATCGCCAGGCCAGGCTAAATAACAGGTAAGGTTTCTTTGCCTATTGGTCGTCTCGACCTGCTTATTCATTCAACATTTTTTCACGGTGCAGCTTGAACTTGCTGTCCGCCACCAGATTTATGGTTTTGTTCTCTTGACAGCGACTGAATAAAAATTCTCTTATGGCGGTGGTAATTTGTTGTCTCCGGTGTCTTCGCTCCTCTCTTTCGATTTCGTGATCACTGATCGTATCTCGGTCGTCGATCATGAGATTGCCGCTTGGTTTCACGGACATCTGACTCGGCCGCTCATCGACCTGATGCTCGCTTTGAGTAACGCGGGATCGCCCGTCTGGATCGCCGCCTTTACGTCGGTCGCCATTCTAATTCTGGTGTTGAGAAAACGCTGGTACGGGTTGCTCGCGATCCTTCTGACGGTTCCTGGCGGAATGTTGATCCACCATTTCATCCAGATCATCGTTCACCGGCATCGTCCATTTCGTCACAGCGACTTTCTTGATCTGGGTGGCTACAGTTTTCCGAGCGGCCACACCATGGCCGCCACTCTGCTCTATGGTCTACTGGCCGCTTTCGCCATTCTGGTATGGAAAGGTTGGCACTGGCGAATCCTGGCTGCATTGGGCGCTCTTTCGGCGATAGCGCTGGTCGGGTTCAGCCGAGTTGTCCTCGGAGCGCATTATTTGAGCGATGTCCTTGGAGCGATCGCCAGTGGCATCGGCTGGCTGATCCTGTGTGTTACAATCGTAGAGCGCGCCCGTCGCAGACGATTAGCAGCCGAGACTAAAGCGGCGGTAGGAGCATTCGAGGCGCGGGGCTCCCGGCCAATCGAACGATGACCATCGAATAGGGAGCGCGTATCTATCGTCATTTAGTTTGGATTTATTCACGGCGGCTATTGGTTCCTATGCCGGTTCAGATTCTGCGGAGAAACAGTGAAAGCGCCCCAAACGATCAAGTTCACCGCCTATCTGCTTGGCTTTGTAGGAGCTGCATTGCTGACTGGGCTCATGATCAGCCAGGGAGCGGCAGATGTGATCACTGCAGTCGCCAGCGTAGGCTGGGGATTGCTGGCCATTTCGGCCTTGCATATTGCTAAGTTGCTATCCGACACAGCTGGCTGGTTAGCCGTAATTCCGAAACGCGATCGGGTGCACCTTCGAACCGGACTTTGGATACATTGGCTGGGGGAATCTGTCAGCGACCTCTTGCCGACTGCCCGACTTGGCGGGGATATTATCACCGCGCGCATGGCGGCATTCGAGGGGATGCCCTTGGTAACCGCGGTGGCAAGCATGCTGGTGGATGTCACCGCCTGTGTGTTTGCAAAGATCCTTTACACCGTGGCCGGCTTGGTTCTCCTCGTCGCCGTAACCGGGCAAACGAGGGTGGTAGGACCCGCGCTCGCGGCTATTTTGATTGGAAGTCTCGCTGTCGCCGGATTTTACAGTATTCAACGACTCGGAGTTTTTGGATGGGGTGCAGCGCTCGCCTCGCGGCTTGGTCAGTCATCGAGCTGGCAATCGCTCAAGCAAAATGGCGAGGCGCTTGATCAAATGGTGCAGAGACTTTATCAACGGCGGTTTGCGGTCTTAGCATGCTCTGCATGGGCAACCGTCTCCTGGGTGGTCAGTGCGGGAGAAATCTGGATTGCGCTTTTGGCATTGGGAGTGCCGGCGAAATTCACCACAGCATTAATCCTTGAAAGTGTGGCTCAAGCCGTCCGGGGTGCACTGTTTCTCGTTCCCGGCGCACTCGGAGTACAGGAGAGCGGCTATCTGGTTGTTGGCAGTTTGCTTGGTATCCATGGGGACGTTGCGCTGGCGCTCTCGCTGCTTCGCCGGGTACGCGAGTTGCTGCTCGGCATACCCGGGCTTGTCGCCTGGCAGGTGAAAGAAGGAGGTCGTTTGTGGCAGTCCAGTTCCTTCCGCGACGACCAAGGCACCCATCGATTTACTCATGTTCCCACGAGAACGTGTCGGTAAGAGGTTTATGGACGGACGAGTAAAGGAAACTCGGAAGATTCAATTGACCGCCTACTTGCTTGCCTTGGCTGGGGCGGCCCTCTTTACTGTTCTACTCATTCACCAAGGCGCATCTGACGTAGTCCGCGCACTAGCCGCGGTCGGTCCTTGGCTTTTGTTGATCGCCGCTTTTCATCTCCTACCAATGTGCCTGGATGGATTGAGCTGGTGGATTTTGTTTCCGCCGGCAGACCGCATACGATACCGAACTGTCTTCTGGATGCGCTGGCTGGGAGAATCGGTCAGCAATCTGCTCCCCGCGGCGCAGGTGGGCGGTGATTTAGTGCGAGCCCGACTGGCAGTACTGAACGGGACGCGGATATCGGCGAGCGCGGCCACCGTCCTCGTTGACATCACAGTTAGCGTATTTACCCAAACCGTATTCACGATCCTCGGTTTGGGATTACTGATTCTGGCGACCGGCCAAACGAACCTGGTGGGACCGGCATTGGCTAGCGCACCGTTGGCCATCGCGGCGGTAGCCGGCTTCTATGTGGTGCAGCGTCTCGGTCTGTTTCGTCTGTTTACGACGATCGCATCCCGATGGGCTAAGAATCCGCAGTGGCGTTCGCTGGCTGGCAAGGGCGGTGAAGTGGACGAGGTCCTTCGAAGGATTTACGCCCGGCGACACATTATCTTGGCCTGTTGTCTTTGCACCATGGCTTCCTGGCTGATCGGCTCGGCTGAAGTCTGGGTCGGACTTTACGCCTTGGGGATACCGTCGACATTCGATCGAGCGGTCATCCTCGAAAGCGTCGGACAGGGTATACGCTCGGCGCTCTTCTTCGTCCCCGGCGCGATCGGAGTGCACGAAGGCGGATATCTCTTCGTCGGTGGATTGCTAGGGATATCAGGAGAGGCGGCGTTTGCACTCGCCTTGATTCGCAGGGTCCGCGAACTGGCACTGGGCGTACCCGGACTCATCGTTTGGCAATTGATCGAAGGCGGCCGGGCATGGCGAAAGCATGTGCTGTCAGTTGTTCGCGAATCGGAGGAAACCGCGGGTGAAACCCAGACGAAGCTTCCCTGAAACGGTGCCGAACGGCAGGTCACCGAGATCTTTGGACAAAGAGGACATGGAGCTCGCAGAGAGGGGAAATCAAGTCTCCACAAACGACTTGAGCGCGGAAGATACGGCCATATTGATCCGATACCGGGTCAGGTCCTACCGGCTTTTGCGATTTCAATGACCTCTGGTTCAAAACTCTGTCTTTGCAGTTTCTAGTCTGATTGCAAACCGGTCGAACTCAACGCTCGCTGTCCAATACTGCCATTTGCTCTTCTCCATACCGGTCACCGGCGATCGAACCAGGCGGTGCTGCTTGGTCTATCTCGGATAAATCGGTGGCAGAAAGCTGCACTGAAATCGCGCGCAGCGCTTCCTCAAGCCGCGTGACCTTTCTTGCGCCGACCAATGGAATAATTGCTGAACTGCGAGCAAAAACCCAAGCAATCGCCAACTCCGCCAATGAACAGTCTTTTCTTTTTGCTATCGCTGACAAGGCCTCGACTAAGACCTGGTTCTTTTTGAAATTGTCCGGCTGGAACCGTGGTAGGAATGCGCGAAAATCACCCTTCGAACGATCGGGTACGACCGGAGTTGAGCTAAGCAGCCCTCGGGACAGAACACCATACGCAGTAATGCTGATTCCGAGTTCATGGACTACCGGAAGAATCCGTTCCTCGATCGAACGTGAAACGATCGAGTACTCGATCTGCAGTGCGGAAATAGGATGAACCGCATGCGCTTTGCGGATCGTATCCGGCCCGGCTTCGGACAGTCCAAGATAGCGAATGTAACCTTTCTCCTTCATCTCGACCATAGCGCCGATCGTCTCGGCGATTGGAACCGCCGGATCAACCCGGGCGGGCTGATACAGATCGATATGGTCGACTCCGAGGCGCTTCAGCGAATAAGCTAAGAAGTTT
This sequence comes from Chthoniobacterales bacterium, assembly GCA_035710445.1. Taxonomy (GTDB): domain Bacteria; phylum Verrucomicrobiota; class Verrucomicrobiia; order Chthoniobacterales; family JAFAMB01; genus DASTDH01. Next base: position 20,144 of record DASTDH010000360.1, on the reverse strand, counting down.
TTTACCGCTGCCGGTCGAGTATCGAGGCCGACAAAAGAACGGTCCGGAGCACGAAGGGCGCCGAATTTCACACACAGAAATGCATCGTCTCGGCGTTCCTTCAATACCTGGCGAAGAAGCATCTCATTGTGTCCCATCCCGTAGAAATCGCCGGTATCGAGTAAATTGATTCCGGCATCGAGGGCGGCGTGAATAGTGCGAAGACTTTCTGCCTCGTCCGCGGAACCGTAAAAATCGGACATCCCCATACAGCCTAGCCCGATGGACGAGACCGATGGTCCGTTTTTGCCGAGAGGCTTTCGAGAAAGTGAGGAGTGAGTAATGCTCATACTCTAAACAGTAATTGCTCCACCAGCGGTCGCGAAGACAGATTTTTAAACAGGGGAGACCACAGAGACCTCAAAGAGGGACATCTGGTTCAACTACAAGCGAGTATTCTTTCTTGTTCCTTGGTCATCGGCGAACCTCGATTAGACCAGGCTTGCGGGCGATCAGCCTGGATCAAGTGCTAATCTGCTTGAGTTCTCGGTGACCTCCTTGTTTAAGAATCTGTCTCTTGCGACCGCTTGTTGCCAACCGAGCCGTAGACCATTTAACTGCAGATCGCGATACCGTGAACATTCTCTCCATTCAGTCCAGCGTTGCTTATGGGCACGTCGGCAACAGCGCCGCAGTCTTTCCCCTTCAGCGGATTGGCGTCGAAGTGTGGCCGGTAAACACGGTGCAGTTCTCTAATCATACCGGTTATGGCAAATGGCGAGGGGCCACGGTTCCGGTCGAAGTGGTACGCGACGTCCTTCAAGGAATTGAAGAACGGGGACTTTTGCCGGCCTGCGACGGAGTACTCAGCGGTTATCTGGGCGAACCCAAGCTTGGCGAAGTGATACTCGACGTATATCGCCGGATTAAGCGAGTCAATTCCAAGGCAACCTACTGCTTGGATCCAGTGATGGGCGACATTGGACGCGGTTTTTTCGTGCGACCAGGTATTCCTGAATTCATGCGCGATAGAGCTTTGCCGGCGGCAACGTTGGTCACACCAAATCAATTCGAATTGGAATTCCTATCCGGCTCGCCGGTTCGGGACTTTAAGAGTGTTCTGGCCGCGGTGAGAGCCTTACAGGCGCGGGGACCATCAGTCGTCCTTGTGACCAGCTTGTGTCGAGAGGACGCTCCAAAGAATGAAATCGAAGTGCTCGCGGCCGACTTTGATTCGGTATATGTGATTGCCACCCCCAAATTGCCAATCGAGGTGAATGGCGCCGGGGATACGACCGCCGCACTGTTCTACGCACATTGGCTGCGAACCCGGTCGTTACGGACCGCCCTTGAGCTGACCGTCAACGCGATTTTCGCGGTGTTAGAAAGGACAGTTGAAAATGCGACTCGTGAAATCCAGCTGATCGCTGCCCAAGACGCAATTGCTACTCCCCCAAAACGGTTTGTCACACGGGCAGTGCTTGGTAGTGACAGCGAATAGCGGATTCCACAATCGCTGGCCTTAGCATTCCGCAACTCGCAATCCGGAATCCGCAATTTATTTGCTATCTGCTATTTGCTATCTCCCCTATGCCAGACGTTGTCGTCACCGGAGCATCGACCGGAATCGGGTTTGCAACTTGCCAAGTGTTGATTCGACGTGGATTTCGCGTTTTTGGAAGCGTGCGGAAGCGCACCGATGCGGAAAGACTACAGAGCCAACTAGGCACAAGCTATTCCCCACTTATCTTTGACGTGACCGATCCGGATTCGGTGCATGAGGCGGCAGCGGTCGTTAAACAAGCAACCGCAGAACGGCGGCTTTCCGGATTGGTGAACAATGCTGGTATCGCCGTTGCCGGTCCTCTGGCCTATCTACCGCTGGAGCGTTTCCGGGAACAAATCGAGGTCAACCTTTTGGGTGTTCATACGGTCACGCAAGCCTTTCTACCACTGCTCGGGACGGAACGAGGTCGACGCGGCGACCCGGGACGAGTCATTAACATCAGTTCGGTCAGCGGGCGACTCGCGGTGCCATTTCTCGGGGCTTATGCGGCTTCCAAATTTGGGTTGGAAGGATATTCCGATAGTCTGAGGCGTGAATTGATCCTTTTCGGGATCAAAGTCATTCTGATCGAGCCCGGCGCAGTGGTAACACCGATCTGGGACAAGGCGGAAGGAATAGTGGTCCAGCAATTTCCCAATACGCCCTTTGATCGTCCACTCCGCCTGTTCGCTGAACAAGCAATGAAAGAGGCCAAAACCGGCTTTCCTCCTGAAAAAGTAGGCGAGCTGATTTGGCGGGTCTTAGCCACTTCAAGACCGCGGGCTCGTTATGCTATCGTGCCCCGTCGGGCGATAGAATGGAGCATACCTCGCCGGCTACCGGCTGAGTTCCTGGACTATTGCATTGCGAGGTTTTTCAAACTTATCTGACGCTATCGCCACTTTGGTTCTTGCGGTGTTCGCGAGCTGTGATCGAATTCGATCAGGCTGTCACCGCTAATCTTGGTGGATGCGTTCGTGCACCCCCCGAAAGCGATCAGAAGACTGGTCGCTGCGAACCAGGCTGAAGCGATTCGGATCAAGTGCCTGCGAAAATCACGCATGTTTCGGTTTTAGTCGAACAATCGCGAAGGAGCAAACCAAACGCGGGCGGGAGATAGCCCGGAACCCTTAGGGCATTAGGACCGGTAGGACCCATGCGACCTATATGTCGCAGAGCACTGAAACGCTCAACCGGCGCTGAGATGACGAACTAGTCATTGAGCATCGCGGCCGTTGCAAACACCCAGTGAGCGCGATTAAGTATGGCTTTTGGGGTAGTCTCTCATGACACATCGCCTGCACAGTTATCTTGGGTACTCGTATCCGGGCCAGCTCGCTGAGCTGGTAAAGAAGGCGTGGCCTGCCGAGGGGCTCGATTGCTTGCCCAACGACAGCCAGTTGCGCCTTATACTCGATGTCGCCTACCATGCGAGTCTACTGCGTGAAGAACTCCGGCCGGTCACGTTTCGGCTACTGCTGGTGAGCCCGGAAGACATTGTCAGACCGGAGCTACCCCCAATCTCATTGGCCGGCTTTCCGCTCGATCGCCCGCGACCATTCAATGAGCAAGAGGTACGCAGAATCTCGATGGCGGCAGATTTTTTTCGCTCGCTCGTTGGCGTCTATTCGGATCCGGAAGAACGTCTCAAGATTTGGGGGATTCTGCTCTCCGGAACCCGATGGGTGAATTCGGTGGATGGAGGTAGATTCTCCAGTGCGCTTCTCCCTGGTCGCCTGGTGATTCACGCGCTTGGCCCAGGACGGCTCACTGTCTTTCTCGGTCATCAGCGTATCGCCGCTTTAAGCAGCGGCCAATTGGAGGCTAATGCTTTTGACTTGTTTCAGTCCAGCTGGCTTCCGGAGTCGTTTCAGAGTGTTCGGGCGGGAATCCTCAAATCTATTTATAACGACATTAATCTGCCGTACGTGCCGCTGAACGTTGAGTTCGTCCGCGTCATCTCTCAGAACGTGTTACGACGGACCTTAAGCGTCGTGCGGGATTCGAAACATGGGGGAACGCTGGTCCTCATAGAGCCGGATGAAGAATCAGTTTTTACTGCTCCCAAGGCTCCGATGCGTTTCAAATACCGGCTCACCAATGACGAACAGCGCTCTCGCTACCGGGTATTGCTGGCAGCAGCATTCACTCGGCTCGCGCAGTTGGCCCATGAAAAAAAAATCAACGACGTCGGTTGGATGGAATATCAGAGCGCTGCCGATCAGCGATTAGCTGATCTCGATGAGGCTTTTTTTGAGTTCGCCCACTTTCTGGCAGACTTGATGGCGGTCGACGGCGCGTTGGTTCTCACCAAACGTTACGAGATTGTCGGATTTGGCGCGGAGCTTTTGTTCGAGGCGCCGCGATTAACTGGGGTGAGGCGAGCAATGGACCTGGAAGCTGAGATCTGGGCGAACGAATCGTTGGACGACGTCGGGACGCGCCACCGCGCTGTCTACCGGCTTTGCGATCAGCATCCCAATTGCCTCGCCATCGTGATTTCTCAGGACGGGTCCGTACGCTTTGTCAAGAATCATAACGGCGCGGTGACCTACTGGAACCAATTGTCGTGGTAGTCGGAGCGAGCCGGATTTCCCGTTTCGCAATCCGCGAACCGCAATTCGCTTATGGATAAGAGCTCCGCAGAGACGACGGTTTCCGTTCGACCTCGCCCGCGGGGGACGAGCGGGCGAAAACGAATTAAGTTTTCCGCCGATGAGGCGCGACGAATTGTGCTGGCTGCGCAGGGATTCGCGGCACCTCGCCCACCTTCCCTCTCTCGCCGTCACTTTGGCACACTGCTGAGACGACTGGGTCAGGTCCAGATCGACTCCGTCAATGTGCTAGTCCGGGCGCATTACATGCCATTCTTCTCGCGGCTGGGGCCGTATCCGGCGATTTGGCTAGACGAGGCGGCGTACCACGCTCGGAAACGCCAACTCTTCGAGTATTGGGGACATGAAGCGTCGTTGATGCGATTGGATCTCCTCCCCTATTTGGGATGGCGCATGCGAAAGTCGGCCACTGGGAAGGGGGTCTGGACCAGCGTCCGAAACATTTCCAAGGAGCAACCCGAGCTTCTCCGCCGAATCGAAAACGAAATCAGGCATCGCGGACCGATGAGTGCGGGTCAGCTGGAGAAAATTCTTTTGGGCGAGCGACGAACCGCCGGCTGGTGGGGATGGAGCGAGTGCAAACGCGCAGTCGAGTGGCTCTTTTGGGTGGGCCGATTGACGACTGCCAGCCGCCGTAATTTCGAACGAATCTACGATTTGACCGAGCGCGTGTTCCCCAATTTTCGGCCGGAACAAATTTCAGAGACAGATGGACACCGAGCACTCATCGGGACGGCCGGGAAGGCGTTGGGAATAGCCACCGCTACCGATCTGCGTGACTACTTTCGGTTGGAGCCGGAAGAGGGTCGTCGAGCGATTGAAGAGTTGGTAAGCGCCGGTGAATTGATCCAAGTTGAGGTAGACGGTTGGCCGCAACCTGCCTTTCTCGATCCCAAAGCGCGCTGGCCACGGCAACTTGAAATAAAAGCGTTGGTATCACCCTTTGATCCGCTACTTTGGGATCGACGGCGGGCGGAAAGACTTTTTGGGTTTCGTTATCGGATCGAGATTTACACGCCCGCTCATAAAAGGCAGCATGGATACTATGTCGTCCCTTTTCTCTTAAGAGACACTTTCGTTGCTCGAGTGGATCTGAAAGCGGAGCGAGCGACCAGTACGTTGAGGGTCCTATCGGCCCACTATGAACCAACCGCCAAACCGGAAGACATTGTTGAGCCTTTGCGCAGTGAGTTGGGTGAGCTGGCGAGGTGGTTGAGCCTCGAGCGGATCACGGTAGGGAAACGTGGCAACCTGGCACGCACCCTTGGCGCTATGACAAATGACAAATAACCGATGACAAATTGGAGTGCAGCTCCTGAGCCCCATCCCACCTATCTGTCATTTGTCATCTGTCATCCTTCATTCGCTTTTCCAAGCGGAAAATGGCTGGCCATTTTCCGCTTGGAAAAGCGTTGATCGCCCCGATATTCCCGCCCGGAATGAAGGAGGCTCTAATCGCGCTCGAAGATGGACGCATCTTTTGTGGTGAACCGTTTGGCGCAGAAGGGACAGCCGTCGGTGAGATTTGTTTCAATACGACGATGACCGGCTATCAAGAGGTGCTAACCGACCCATCGTATCGTGGCCAAATTGTGACAATGACTTACCCGCTGATCGGCAACTACGGGGTCAACGAGCTGGACAACGAAAGTGTCCATCCCCAGGTCCGTGGTTTCGTAGTGGGAGAACTCTCCGCCGTGACCAGCAATTGGCGAGCCAGTGGATCGCTCGACGACTATCTCAAACGCTGGAAAATCCCCGCGATTCAGGGGGTCGACACGCGCGCATTGACCAAGCACCTTCGCACTCGTGGAGCGATGAACGCTTGTATCACGACGGAGAGCAACGATCAGAAGAAGGCAGTGGAGCTGGCGAAAAACGCGCCGGCGATGGTCGGCTCCGATTACGTCAAAGAAGTAACAACGAAAGAGGTCTTTGAATGGGACCCCAAGGACGAGCTAAGTAGAGAATGGACACTCGTTAAGGGCAGCAGCACGGAAGTTGCGGCCGATGGGCAGGCTTACAAAAAGCTGCCGCCGGTCCGCCATCGCATTGTAGCCTACGACTACGGGATCAAATTCAATATCCTGCGCCGACTGCGCCAGCACGGTTTCAAAGTGACGGTGGTTCCGGCGACGACGACCGCGGCGGCGGTGCTTGCTCTGAAGCCCGACGGAGTGTTCCTTTCCCCCGGTCCGGGAGATCCCGGAGCTCTTCAATACCTGTATCAGGAGCTGAAGCATCTCATCGGTAAATGCCCGATCTTCGGCATTTGCCTTGGGCACCAGCTGCTCGGATTCGCCTATGGCGGAAACCGAACTAAGCTGAAGTTTGGTCACCGTGGCGGAAATCAACCGGTAAAGGATCTGATCACCGGAAGGATATCCATCACCGCGCAGAATCATGGTTTTGCAGTCGACGCCGAAACTTTGCCGGCAGACGTGGAAGTGACTCACATCAATCTCAATGATGGCACGGTGGAGGGGATGCGGCATCGCCGTCACCCCGTCTTCAGCGTTCAATATCACCCGGAAGCGGCACCGGGCCCTCATGACGCAACCTACTTCTTTGATCAATTTTCGAAATTGATCGAAGAGTCCAAGAAGTAACCAACCAAATCCGGAACTGCTTTGTCCATGCTCCGGCTTCCGGAAATTCGGTGTTCGCACATTCCTCCCTGGGACGGAGGGTCGTTAGATGCGCTTGGTGGTGCATGGTCGAAGGCGGGTCGGCTTTACCTTTCCGAAAACAGCACTGGCCGACGTCCACAGTGGGGAACGGAAGTCCGCATCGGATGGGAAGAAAGAGCGTTGTTGGTTTTGTTCTTGTGCCAGGATCCCAACCCTTGGGCTACTTTGACTGAGCGAGATCAGCCGCTGTGGGAAGAGGAGGTAGTCGAAGTGTTTCTGGACCCATTTGGGGATCGGACTTGCTACTTTGAGTTCGAAGTCAATCCGCTCAATGCCGTCGTCGACGTTTTTATCCGAAGGACTCGAACCGGCCTACGGAAAGATTTTAATTGGGACTGTGACGGGCTGATCACGGCGACCGGCAGGCTCCCGTATGGTTGGGTCGCAGCCTTGCAAGTCCCCTTTCCGGCGCTTGGTGATTGTCAACCTCGTGGTACTTGGCGAGCAAATTTTTGCCGGATTGAAAGACCGGAAAACCGACCACGTGAACTCTCTTCCTGGTCCCCGACTCACGCAGGGACTTTTCACGTACCGGAGAGGTTTGGTCTTTTACATTTCGAATAGGTGAGCGCTGTATTCAGAGCGCCCGTATATTGTCCCTTATCGGACACACATACCAGGGACGTGCCACGCATGAATTTCCGGGCTATCCGTTTGAAAATCTGAAAGTTGTTGGGCAAGTTAGGCCGATGGCGAAAGAAGAATCGCTTGTGACGCAAGGCGTCGTGTCTGAGGTACTTCCCAACACAATGTTCCGCGTGAATTTGCCAAACGGCCAGAAAGTTCTGGCTCATATTAGCGGCAAGATGCGCAAGAATTTCATTCGCATTGTGCCAGGCGACAGAGTGGAAGTGGAGATATCCCCCTACGACATGACCAAAGCGAGGATCATCTTTCGCGAAACCTAGTGCACCGGTTAGGTGACTGGTATAGAATTTGTGCAGGCGCAAAACCGTGCCCGCAACGATCATATTGTGGAGAGAAAGGCTGACAACTATGGAAGAAAAACCCGATCCCCAGACTGCAGCGGAGAAAGGTAAAGATCATTTGAAGGCTGCAGCCGACAATTTTAAGACGGCGGCAACGGCGAAAGCAGAAGAAATCCGGAAAGCGGCCGAGCAGAAGGCAGAGGAAATTCGCGCGGCAGCCGAAGAAAGGGCAAAAGAGTATCGTGGACATGCAGAAACGGCTTGGTCGGACGCCCGTACGAAAGCCAAACATTGGCAGACTGAAGGCGAAACCTATGTCCGAGACAACCCGGGTAGAGCAGTTCTCGTCGCTTTGGGCGTCGGATTTGTGCTGGGGCTGCTTTTCCGGAAGTAGCTATGAGCTCGGTAGCTCCTCCAGGAGCTGAGTCAGAGCGCACTTCGACCGGCGACTCAATCCGTGATTGGGCCGCCTCGTTCTTACGATATGCCGAGCTTCGGCTTCGGCTGCTGGGGTTGGAATCGAGAGATGCCGGACTGCATCTTCTGATACTGGCGGTTCTCCTTGTAAGTACGCTCGCCCTGTTTGCCGGTTTTTTGTTGATGTTCGGCGTGTTTCTCCTCTATCTCATCATCACTTTATTACACTGGGAATGGGGTTGGGGAGCGTTGCTGTGCGCCGGTATTCTTCTTCTCGGTAGCATTACGGCGGCGATCGTGTTCCGATTTCGTATCATTCGACCGCTTTTTTCCCTGACCCTGGCCGAGTTACAGAAAGATCGTGAATGGCTGAAGACGAAGACTCGAAACGTCGAATAGTAAACGAGTTGGCGGAGGCGCGCCTCGGATTGGCAACCAGCGCGGCAACCGTGAGGGGCCGGCTGGATATTCCAGCAAGACTTTCGGCTTCGTTTCGTCGCAATTCCTGGAGCTGGGTTTCGATTGCGGCCATCGTCGGCTGGGTTCTTGCACGGCTGCCATTTCGGAGAAAGAAGATCTATCTCGAGGCCGGGAGTCACCGGCGCCTGAAAGGAGATGGAAAGCAGGCCGGACGAAAGCGGGATCTGGCTTGGATGATTTGGGATGGTGTCTGGTCACTGGCCAAGCCGTTGCTTACGGCCTATCTAGGTCGCAAACTGGCTCAAACCACTGGGAATCCTGACTGGCGGAAGCCATAGGGAGAGGCGCGGCGAGGGGGCGGATGTCCCCCGAAGGGGTACCAAAACTTAGCCCAGGGTGGAGGCTTGGCGGAACCCTGGGTGATGTGTTTTTATGGGACTTGCCCCGTAGGGGCAATAAATTCGACGGGCGAATCTGCATCGGATTTTAACTAAAGTAGGAGAACGCCCGTTCTACCGCCCTTTCACAGCGTTGGACCCGGAAAACGCTTCAATCCGCCCCGATTGGCTCCAGTAGAGCTTAAGTCGCTCAAATTCACTCGCTTAGCGCTGAGCAGATAATCGCACAAAGAGCAAATACTCGCTCCAAAATCAGGCTAAAATCGTGCGCTACTTGGCGAATGGTTGACATAAGGATTTGCTCCGCGCTCCGTAGTCAATACGCCAAATTACGCATGGCCGATAGCGCCTCAGCTTTGGCAGCGTCGCACACACAAGCGTCAACATGCTGAGTGGTATGAGCGTGAATGAAACAATGACGATTATCAGCCCCAGGAGTATAATCAATCCCAGCCGTACTATCAGCAAACCGAGTGTTACCGCCCGGCTTATTATTATTCGGCTCCCGTTTGCCAGTTCGACGAAGAGTGGGAAGATGATTGACGGCAGTTCAGTGCGGCAAAAGCGGGTTGGTGAAAAGCGGCCTACGGCGAGAACGAGGAAGCAATGAGCCGGATCGCCATCATCGGGGCAGGATTGTCGGGGAGGCTGCTCGCGCTGAACCTGCTCCGGTTCGCATCGTCCAATGCCGTCGTGAGCGTTCGGATGCTCGATCGTGGCGACGAACGCGACATGGGACCGGCCTATTCCTACGAGGCAGACTACCTGCTGTTGAACGTCCCGGCTGGACGCATGGGAGCCTTCTCGGAGGATCCAGAGCACTTCTTGACGTGGAACCGGGACAGGGGGCCCACGCCGGCCCCTGGGACTTCCTTCCCCGTAGGCTGTATCGGGACTACATCCTCGCCCTGATGCGCGAGGCGTTGCAGGCGCGAGCAGGCGGCACGACCTTCGAATACGTCCGTGGAGAGGTAACGGACATAGACACTGAGGGCGGTTGCCCCACGATCTACGTAGAGGACAAGAGACCCATCGTCGTGGACAAGGCAGTGTTGGCGCTGGGAAACTTTCCACCCCGGCATCCGCTCATCGAGAACCGGTCGGCCCTTGAGAGTGAACGGTACATTCAGAACCCCTGGGACCCGGGCGTCCTCGACTGTCTCTCGCGCCGCGACACGGTGTTCCTTATCGGCACGGGCCAGACCACGGTCGATCTCGCAGTGGCGCTCCATCGGCGAGCGCACGAAGGACGGATCATTGCGCTCTCGAGGCGGGGCCTCCTGCCGCTCGCACACAGCGGCTTCGACCCCTACGAGTCCTTCTTTGAGGAAATCAAAGAGTCGAAGACAATCCTCGACACCTTCAGGATCGTGTGCAAGCACCTCGACCGGGCCGAATCGATGGGGACTGACAAGCGGGCGGTCATCGACTCGCTACGTCCCGATACGCAGACGATCTGGTTGGGGCTTGTCGAGGACGAGAAGCGCCGGTTCCTTCGTCATCTCTTTCGTTACTGGGAGATCATTCGCAGCAGAATTCCGCCGGAGAGCAAAGCCATCATCGACGCGATGCGCGCATCCGGGCAGCTCGACGTCTTAGCGGGGCGGATCCGTGACCTTGTGGAGTCCGAGGCGGCCATGGAGGTGCACTACGTCCCCCGTGGGCGCGCCAGCCACGAGTTCGCCACTGCGGCCCTCGTCATCAACTGTATCGGACCCGAGTCAGACTACCGCAGGATCGACCACCCCCTGGTGAGGAACCTGATGAGGCGGGGGCTGATCCGTCCGGGCCCAGCGCATCTTGGCGTCGACGCGCTTCTGAACGGCGCGATCATCGGGCAGAACGGTGCCGCGTCGGATGTGCTGTATACGCTGGGATCGAGCATGAAGGGCGTACTCTGGGAGGTGCTGGCCGTTCCCGAGATCCGAGTCCAGGCAAAGCGGCTTGCGCGGCTGCTCCTCGACGGTGACCACCGGCGGCGCGATGCTTCCTCGACTCATGCTCGTTAGGGGCGGGAGGCTACGACCCGGCGAACGCAGCGGGACGGCTTAGATGCCATAAGTGAATGCAATTGGATGGCTCGACTTGGCAGCGACACCGGGGCCCGCGATCATGAGTACCATGCAATACGCGACTGCTTGGTTCTTACGAAGCGGATCAAGAACCGGTTTAAGCGCAGTTTAGCAGTCTCTGGGTGCCGGGTGTCAAGAGGCGGCCGGCAGGATGTTCTGGTTGACCCGAAAGAGGTTTTCCGGATCGTACTTCGCTTTCACAAACGCGAGACGTTTGTAGTTTTCGCCGTAGGTGGCCTGGACGCGCCCCTGGACCTGGTCGTCCATCATGAAATTGACGTAGGCTCCTTCGAGGTTGAACGGGTGAATCGCCGTCCAGTAGGCGCGCCCCCACGTCTTCAAGGCGTCGGCCTGCTTCGGGTCCGCGTCGATCCCAGCAATGACCATGGACCAAGTGGCGTCGCGTGATTCCACGCGGTCGCGTCTTTCGGCACGCGGTGGACCGCTCCTTCGATCGGGTAAAGGTGCATGAGCGACAACTCGCTCGGCGCCTGCGCGGCCTGTGCGATGTGCGTGTCGATCAGCCTCGTCCGGCAGGGACTTGACAAAGTCGCACTTCCAATACGACTGCAGGCCCTTCGGAAAGAACGGGTCAAACAACGCTTGCATCGCGGAAAGGCGTCGTCCGAAGCTCCTGTGGTACGGGACGGACCGCCCTACCCTCGCCCCTCGTGCCTCCCTCCCTACGCCTTCCGTCCGAATTTTTTCTCCAATTCGTGATAGCCGATTTGGATCATCGTCGGGCGCCCGTGGGGGCAGCAGTAAGGAAGATCGCAGGCCAGAAGATCGTGAATGAGCTGATCAATCTCGGCGATACGCAGTTCGTCGTTGGCTTTAATCGCAAGACGGCAAACCGTTTTGGCTATGACGTCCTCACCCAATCGCAACCGGGACGTTCCCTGAGTAATAGACCGGAGTTCGTCGACCAGTTGTCGCACCGCCCCAGCCGGATCGTTAGCTCGGAAGAACTGTGGTATGCCGTCGATCTTCAAAGTTCCTTCACCGAACGGTTCGATCAAGAATCCCATTCTCTGAAGGGCCGCCATGTGCAGAAGCAACCAGTCGAAATCCTTCGGAGGAACCGGCAAAACGATCGGAATCAGGAGCCGCTGGCAAGGCACACCTGCGTGTTCCAGTTGCGTACGGAGCCGCTCAAAGAGGATCCGTTCGTGCGCGGCATGTTGGTCGACGAGCACCAGCCCTTCTTCGTTTTCCATCAGGATATAGAGGCGGCCGAGCACACCCAATATCCGAAAGCTCTCGCCCGCTATCTTGGCGACATTTGACTCGATCGGGCCAGCCAATTCGCCGTCCGAAGAGATCGGAGGGGCAACGGATTGCTCTGCGTTCGGCCCAACTGAGATCTCCGGAAACCGAGGCGGTGAACTAAATTCGGACCAATCCTTCCGTAACGCGTATTGTTCCGTGAGCGGGAACAGCTGCCGGCCCTCTGCTGAAAGGACTTCAGCCTTGGGGACAGGCGGCGGCGAAGCTTGCACCGGCAAAGGACCCTGGAAGGCTTGCGTCCAACGTACCCGATCGGCTTGCAGCGTGCGGCGGACGACGTCCGCGATCAGGTCACGAATCTGATCGGGCTCTCGGAATCGCACTTCTCGTTTGGCTGGGTGGACGTTCACATCAACATCGGCCGGATCCATTTCGATAAACAGAAACGTCACGGCATACTGTCCTTTCATGAGAGCGGTGTGATACCCCTCCCGTAGCCCATGCTGAACGGTCAGATTTTCGATCGACCGACCGTTCACGAATATGATCTGTTCTGCTCGAGTAGAACGACTTGTTCCAGCCTTTCCGATAAACCCGCGGATCGATATCGTCCCGTTCACAAACGGGTCGATCTCAAGCAATTGGTCAAGGGCCTGCTGGCCACGGAGATCTCTAATTCGATCCGACAAATGTGCGCTCGGCGGAGCCTGGAAGACTACCGATTGATCGCGTACAAACACGAATCCGACATTCGGATGGCCGATGGCCTGCAGAAACAATTGATGTTGGACGTGGCTTGCTTCGGTGTTTTCGCTGCGAAGGAATTTCCGGCGGGCGGGCAGATTAAAAAATAGAGATTTAGCTTCCACCAACGTACCGGGAGCTTCGCCGGACGCTTTCACCGATTCGATTTTTCCGCCGCTCACTACGATCTCAGTACCTTCTACGCTGTTGGACGGTCGAGTGGCCATTCGAAATCGGGAAACGCTGGCGATGCTCGGTAGCGCCTCTCCGCGGAAGCCGAGCGTGCGTATCTGAGCTAAATCGTGACCGGTCCGGATCTTACTGGTAGCGTGGCGCTCCAAACTCAACAATGCGTCATCCCGGTCCATGCCGAAACCATTGTCAACTACTCGAATGAGCGAAGCGCCGCCCCGTGTGATGGCTACCTCAATCCGGGTTGCTTCGGCATCGATGCTGTTTTCCACCAATTCTTTGACGACCGAGGCGGGCCGCTCGACCACTTCGCCGGCAGCGACCTGGCTTGCCACTTCGTCCGGCAGCAAAAGAATGCGACCCATGGGTTCATTCTATCAAGGGGACATGCGGATTGCGAATGGTGGATTGCGGAATGTGCTCATGCACATTTCGCAATCCCAAAATCGGTGATCTCTGTACTCGTTGACGTTCGGGCGCCTTGGCTGTTAATTGAGGAGCATGATAACGGTTACGGAAGCCGCTGTGCTTCACTTGCAATCTCTGGCCTCGGAAAACCCGGAGTATCTAAACAAGGGACTACGGATTTTTGTCGAGGAAGGAGGTTGCGCCGGTCGACAATACGGCATGAAATTCGACGAAGGGAACCCGGACGATTACCGGTTTGAGCAAGATGGAGTGAAGGTTTTGATTGACCCGCAAAGTGCAGAGTTTTTGCAAGGCTCAGTCGTGGATTATCACGGCGGCCTTACCGGCGCTGGATTTCACATCAGCAATCCAAACGCTACCAGAAGCTGTGGCTGCGGCAGCTCCTTCGAAGCAGCCGAAAAAAGTCGCTAGGATCCTTTCGGTCCGCCTCCGAATCGCATGAAAGCTGTTGAGCTCGGCCGCGCGCGCAACCGGATGCATCCGCAATCGGGGCCGGATAATCTGTTTGGCTGGACCGTATTTATCCTTCTGTTATGCGGCTTCGCAGTCGCTTGCTGGATCGGAACATTCTACGTTTTCAATCATCCAGAAAAGCCGTTCAACTATCAGATACTGACCAAACTGAACAAGCTAGAACCACCGAAACGATTCGAGCTAACCGTTGCACCGGCCGGCGAGTTCCTTGGCGCAGATAAACTGTTGGAAAAGTACGGGGCAATGACAGCTCCTCAGCTGGTGGAAGAAAGCAACGACTTACTCCGTTCGTATCTGCGGAATTATGATCATCAGATTGGCAAAGTACCCTACGTGATCGGCAAGTTCACCGTCCTGGATGCGTTTGTGACGGGAGAAAACCAATATTTCGGGACGGGAATGACCGTGCTGGCACAGTCGAATGACGTGCCGACCATCTATGTCGAGCAGATCTTTCCCGCGGAAAAGCAAGATCTACCAGCCATGCAACGCATATTGGTCACGGGTCTTGGCCTTGAACTGCGGCGCTCTTACGATCTTGCAGCGGTCACTCACATCGCGAATCTTGGCGACGGCAAACTGCTGTTCACTTGTGTTCCTCTTTTGTATGGCTCTTATGGACAGGTTGGATCCAGTTTTCAACTGGAGCCGCCCCGGGCGCTGTACGTCAAAGCCGGTTTGCCGATGGTTAACCAAAATCAGTTCCGGAATGCTGAGCAACGCTATGCGGAATACCGCAAAGCCACGGCGACCCAGGTTGTCGGCACGCCGTCACAAAAGACTACCGGAAACTTGATCGCATCGGCTCAGTCCCCTACTCCCAATCCGAACCTGGTATCTGCGCCAAAAGCACTGCCGGTGATAAAGGCGACACCAAAAGGAACGCCGGGGCCTTTGGCAAAACAAGGTTCAACCGCAACGCCGCCCAAAGCGACCTATTCTCCGGGGCCGGTCTCCACTCCGGCTAGTACCCCGGTTTCCACGCCTCCGAAGGTGGCTGCTACGCAGCCGTTCCTCGCCTCCTCGCCGACGCCGGGAGCCAACAGTCGAGCCGCTACTTGGCAGACTTACCGTCCAGGACAGTTTCCACGCGGTCGGCTAATCGACCCCAGTCAAGGCTCAGCCCTGGGCGACCAGGGAATCGGTTCAGAGCCGATCTACCTTCGGGGCGATTTTACCGTGACAGCTGCTCGCGAAAATCGAGCCGTTTTGCGCCCCAAGCAGGGCGGTAGCGAGAACGTCCGGATCATCGCCGAGTTTCCGAAAGGCCTACCTGTGCCTCAAGAGGGTGATTCATTAGGACGCGCCGCTGATCGACCCTTCCAGATAGTCGATGTCCGTCGAGGAGCCGACGGCCAGGTCAATATTTACGTGCGGGAGATTACGGCACCGTAAGCGGGGGATCAGAAGCAGCAACCTAGAATCCGGAAGCCAAAATTTGGAATCTAGAATCGGCTCCGTGTAGTCGGCTTCTTCAGGCGCTTAGCTTTTCGTTTGGGAGAAGCTGCTCGCAAAATCGCCCTTTGATACGCCGCGAGAAGCTTGCCCACTGCCTCTGATATGAGCTGCAGCTCCTCTACTTCACCGTATTGCAGATCCCTGCTCAAAATGAGGTAATACTTGCTCTCTTCTAGCGAAGCCTGAGCAATATTCAGAAAGCGAATCTTTTCGGCGGTTGTGCGTTTACCAAAACCTTCTGCAATGTTCGCGGGTATTGATACCGCTGCACGGCGCATTTGAGCAGTAAGAGCAAAAATCTCGGCGCGTGGGAAGCCTTCCGTAAATCGGTATAGCTGGAGCACAAATTCATGCGCTTTTTGCCAAACGACCAGGTCTGTGAATGACTTAGCAGGATTACGCACTAGAGAACCCTGCTATTTTTAATAACATCTATCAATAGTGTTACTGATTTCCGCGCTTCTAAATTCCAAATTCTAGATTCCCGGCTTCTCGCTTTCTGCGCTGCCCGCCCCCTCAATACACATCCCGCTTGTATCGCTTTTGCTGCCGCAGGGTCTCAATATATACGGCGGCTTGTTCCGGCGTTTTCCCACCCTCTTTCTCGACGATCTGATGTAAAGCGACGTCTACATCTTTCGCCATTCTGGCAGCGTCCCCGCAAACAAAGAAATGCGCCCCTTGTTCCAGCCAGGCAAAGAGCTCTTTGCTATGCTCCAACATCCGGTGCTGGACGTAGATCTTGTGCGATTGATCCCGGGAAAACGCGGTATCAAATCGAGCCAATGCTCCGGCCTTTTGCGCTGCAACAAACTCATCTTCGTAGAAAAAATCGCACTTGGCGCGTTGCTCTCCGAAAAAAAGCCAGTTCTTACCGGAAGCGCCAATCGCCAGACGCTCCTGGAGAAAGGCTCGGAACGGCGCAATGCCCGTACCTGGACCGACCATGACTATCGGAGTAGACGGATCTTCGGGCAACCGAAAACCCTTGGCGACATGTACAAACATCGGTACACGGTCCTCTAGATTCAGTCGATCGGCCAAATAGGTCGATGCAACTCCCTCCCGTTGCCGTCCGTGGCTTTCATATCGCACGGTAGCAATAATGAAATGGACCTGTTCGGGAAAAGCTTTGAGACTGGAACCGATCGAGTAAAGACGGGGTTGCAATTTCCTAAGCGTCGCGACGAATTCCTCAACCGTGAATCGTGCGGAGGGATGATCCAGAACAAAATCAATGATCTCCAGGCCCCAGAGATAGTGGTCCAGATCGGCTTTGCGATCGGGTTGCATCAGTTCCTGCAGTTCGCTCGCACTCGCCGAACGCTGCACGATAGCTTCAAGGAATTGCTTCGACGGATCCTTGATGTGAAAACGCTTCGACAGACCCTCTCGCAATGAAAAAGTCTCTCCCTCTTTGGTGGTGACGGATTCGTCTCCGGAAAAATGCAGTGCCCCTAGCAACTCCTCGACATGTTTGGGATTGTTCTGCGGGAATATACCCATCGAATCGCCCACCTCGTATTGGAAACCGGAACCGGCCAAAGAAAACTCATAATGGCGCGTCTCTTTCTCCGAACCCTCCAGCGTCAGTTTGCGGTTCACCAGCGGAACAGCTGGGAAAGGATTCTTTCGCGAATAGGGAGCGGCAGATTGCTGGGTAGACATAAAAGAGCGGGAAATATGCTTCCTAGACGGCTATTGACAAGCGATTGCCATGCCAAAGTGACGAGAACGGTCCGACTTTGCAAGGCCGGTTCAGGCGGATTTACCGGGCAAGCTGCCTTCAGACGCGGTTGGTTCGGCAGCAGTGACCTTCACTAGCGGATTGAGCAGGTCCTCGATACTCACAATTCCTACGTCGGTCCCGGCCTCGTCTTGAACGCAAGCCAGCCCCTGAGGAGCAGCTCGCAGCCGACGCAAAGCAGTCGAAGCGGGTTCATCCTCTCGCACGGTAAGAATGCGGCGTACATAGGATTTGGCCACTGCGTCCGGTCGCTGATCCACAATCAAGTCCAAGATATTCACAATACCAACTATCTTATTTTGGTCGTTAATAACCGGGAAACGGTCAAATTTCGTTTCCCGCGAGAGCCGAATGACGTCCGGCAAGGGCATCTCCAGCGGCACGGAACGTACGCGGTCCAACTTCACCATTACATCGCGCACTTTCACCGAACGGAAATCGACCACGTTATGAATCATTTGCCGTTCGATGCTGCTGAGTAATCCCATCCGTTCGACATAGCTGGTCACGTACTTCAAGTCTTCGCGGGCAACAAAGATTTCTCGGGGCCGCTGAAGTCGAAAGATGTTTCGGCTGATCGAGGAGCCGATTTGCATGAGCGGAGTGAGTAAGCTGGATGTGGATTCCAGAACCAGCGCAATCGAGGCAAGAGCTCGGTAGGGAAATCGTCGGAAAAACGACTTTGGCAAGACTTCGGTAACGAAGAGAAAAATGGGAAAGGCCACGATCAGCGCCCATAAGTAGCCGATTGGCCCACAAAGTGCGACCAGCTGCGAAACCAAAATGAGGATAGCCGTAATATTGGACAAACTGGTCACAAACAGGACCGTGACGAGAAGTCGAGCCGGCTCGGCCAATAGTCGCTCGAGCCGTACCGCCGCCGGATCACCCAGGCGTGCCAAGCGATGCAGTCGGAGACGGTTCAGCGAAAGCAATCCGGCCTCGGTTCCGGAGAAAAGGAAAGAGACGGCGAGGCAGAGCAGGAAGAAAAGCCAATTCATTCTTTGCTTGCCTCCAGCGACTTGATCCTCTGAACGAGCACTTCCAGCACGCGTCGGCGCGTGCTTTGCCGGATTTGAAACTCCAGTGGTGGAACTTGCACGGTTGCGCCCGGTCGAGGCACATATCCAAGACGGTTAAAGATGAGGCCGTTGACGGTATCAATTCCTTCGTTCGTCAAATTGAGGTGCAACACTTCGCCGAGATCCTCCAGCCGAACGCTGCCACTGGCCAACCAAACTGCCTCCCCCGCCTCCTCGAGGTACAGCTCCTCGTCGCTGCGAGGAGCGACATCGGCGAGAATCTCCTCGACGATGTCGTTGAAAGTGATCACTCCCTCGGTGCCGCCAAACTCATCAACTACAATCGCAAGTCGCTGAGGATGAGTAAGAAACGCCCGTAGAAGGTCGAGAGCGCGCATGGTCTCAGGGACGAATGACGGCGGCTCGAGCTTTTCGGTGTAATGATCGCGAGGATCCAACAAGAAGCTCTTTACTTCAAGAATGCCCAAAATCTCATCGGGGCTGTCCCCAAAAACCGGAACTCGACCGTGTCTCTTGACTCGGAGCTCACGGATCGCCTCTTCATTGGTCAAGCTATCGGGAATCGTGAATGCATCGACGCGGGGAGTCATGCAATCCTTCACTGTCTTGTTTCCCAGACGGATGATTTCAGCGATCATTTCGTGCTCATCCGGCCGCAAATGGCCTTCTTCGGCGCCGATCTCGACGAACGTGATCAGTTCCTCGTCGTCCAATTGTTCGCGGGCCTCCGGCTTACCTAGAGATAAGAACCCGGCGATGCGCTCGGCGAAGTTTTGGAGTTTCCGCGAAAAGGGTGCTAGGACCGGAAGCAGAAACTCCAGTGCGACCAAAGCTTGCTTGGCAAACCGAAAAGGATTGGCCAGAGCCAGCACTTTTGGAGAAAGGTCGCAAACCAGCACGATCAACGCGAAGATTAGTAGTGTCTTGACCCAATTGGGAAATGGAACAGCCAAAGAATTGGCGAACCAGAGTGCCAAGACCACGAGAATGAGGTTCACCAGCGTGTCTGCGAGCAGGATAACGCTGAGGACTGCCCGCGGACTCTTCATCAAAACTTCGTATCGCTCGGCCGAGGACGGATCCTCTTTTCGCCAGCGATCCAGGTACCATGCCTTAATGGAGAACAGTGCAGTCTCCATTCCGGAAAAGAAGGCCGATACAAATGCGCAGACGATGAGGCCCGCCAATGTTGCGACAACTAATTCGGTCGACATGTTAGTCATTGGCTCTCTCGCCCGCGCCCCCGCATTTTCGGTCCATCCCTTCCACTGACAAGAAAAAACATATTCGGATCAGGAGGACAGTTCGCGCAACTGGGAACAAAGGAAAATACCCGTCAACGCGCTTTCAGCGCTATGTTCTTTCTGGGAGCTGAATTCCCAGGGCTGCGCCACATGTTTTCCTGACTCACGGCTTCCGAGTTTGCCCGCTCGATCTGCGATGACTTAAATTCCTTTCTGGCCCGTCGGATACGTCGCCGTTAAAAACTCAGCGCATTTTCGCGCAGCAAAGTCCGAAGGCCCTTCATGACACAGTTACCACGAACACGTCAGGATCACGAAACTTGCCTTTTGGGGTCACATGCAGATTAGTTGCGGTAGCAAGGTAGAGCGAGAATCCCGCGATGGCAGGACTCGACACCCAAGCGAGGATTCGAATGAAGAAAGAGGATCGGGTTGCCGCATTTACTCGTGAACTCTCAAGCGACGGAAAAGTCGACGATCGCGCATATTATCGTGCTTATTTTCAGTTGTTTAACGATCA
>DASTDH010000359.1:0-8763 GCA_035710445.1 Chthoniobacterales bacterium | reverse complement strand
AAAGCAAAACGCTGAAGACCGCGCGGCCTGAAAATATCTGTCTCGATTTGCTGGTCCCGTAACGCTGAATAAAGCTGGCCCAAAACGTTAGCCGCGTGGTCGATTGGCTTGGGATCGGTGCCTAGCGATTTTCGTAAATCCCTAGCCAACCTAGATCCTTTCAGTGCTTCGCCAGCCATCAATACGGCTATTCTCTCTTGGACGAAATCGATCTTGGGAATTTCGTGCTCAAACTCAACCAATGCTCCAAGAGTAACCATTCTGTCCGATACTACGACCACAGCGCTGACGTCTCGGCCTTCTCGGTCCTTGCAAAGAGCTGCGATGCAGACAGTCATCGCGGTCCGGAACTACCTTTATAACAGATCGAAGGCAAGAAAGTTCCGCCGGATGCTTTCTGGCAGACGTTCAAAATGCGTTCACTCCGAAAGTTACCTAGAAAACATAGCACTGAAATCCTTGCGCCGACGGAGTCCCTGCCTGAGTTCGATTTTTCGAGGCACTTGACCGCACCTAAAGAAAATTCAAGCCTGTCTTCTGGTTACCGAAGCGTCCTTAGATCGGCTCTGGTACTTGATCTCAGGGCGACACGATTTGAACCTGCGACCTCCTGCTCCCAAATGAGCTGCCTCAGGGTCGGCTCGGAGCAGCCGTTATGTGATCCATTATGTAATCAGCGTTTTCCTCCTCTTTTTCCGGCGTAAGTCGTTGAGTTGGAAGGACTGTGGCTAGGGGCGGAATCGAACCGCCGACACGAGGTCGAGAATGCAGCCGAATGCTAAAGACTGCGTCGGGCGGCAGCGCCCCCTGCTTCCACTACTAGTGGAATTCTCGTCCGATTAGGCGGGCGATGGCGCGACAGAATTTCTCGAGTGTGTTGTCCGTCCCATCCTCTGTAATGGAAAGCGCTCTTCCGTCCTGCCCCGGAAAGCAGTTATCGCCACTCGAGACTAGCGATCGATCCGAGTAAACGATTTCAGCTGACCAACCGGTCCCGTCGCAGACGGCAGGATCCGAGTAATTAGCTTGCCAGCACCAGACGTTGAGCCGGTTGAGCGTCCTGCGGAAATTCTGCCACTGCTTGGCCGAAGGCTGTATCTCCTCGGGTTGCGGGTACGGTTTCAGTCCCAGTAGCTGTCTGAGTTCCGGTGTTAGTTCCGGTTCCGGTTCGTGGGAACACGAGTCTCGCGAGGGCAAGTATGTGTAGGTCAGGTGACCCTCTTTGAACGTTACCTCGTAGGACGGGCCGAAGTGTCCCTCGATACTGATGCGAAGCCGCTGTGGAAGAGCTTTCACGGTCGATCGTTTCAGTGAATCATGACTTTCGTTATGACTTCGGAGTATTTAATATCGACACTCCTATGTAAGTCATTGATAATCAGGATATTCCGGCTGGAGCGTGATTCGAACCCGCGGTCCTTTGAGGTACAACGCTTTGCAAACGATTCGGCCTTTAGCGACGTGGTCGAACCATATGATCCGCCGAAAATCGGACAATTTTGAACCTTAGAAGTGAGGATGAAACGAGGATGAAGCCCAAAATTCACTGTTTTTGACAGGTTCAAATCGCCCGAGGATTGGCTCTGGCACCTGCATTGCACCCGGCAGGGCTCGAACCTGCAACCCTATGATCCGAAGTCATATACTCTATCCAATTGAGCTACGGGTGCGTCGCGAAGACCCGAAAAGTAGCGCTTGGGTGAGGTAAGTCAAGGGGAGTAGACGGCGGCAAGTAAGCAGTTAGCGGTAAGCAGTGAGCACGACCTTTTCGTGATTGGTGATTTGTGATTCGGTGGGGTTTGCCGGCGACAGAAATGAGGTGACGACTCGGCGACGCGGCGATAGGGCGAGAGGGCGAGAGAGCGAAGAAAGGGCATGATCGGTGATTCGTAACTTTCCGTTATCCGCTCAGTGCCAGCCGTTTATCTGTCATGAGCCATTTGCTATTTGTCATCCCGCCGGCGCGGGCTATACTCCCGGCTTCGTTCGCCGAAAGAGCTTTATAACTGATGAGTCGAATTTGTTTGTTCGCTGGATTGTTCGCTTTTGCATCTGCTGGTTTTGCTCAGGAGTCGACTCCGTCGCCTTCTCCATCCGCTGCGACGAAGCCGTTCATCGTGGATCAATCGGGTGCGGAGAAGGAGCTGAAGAAAGAGAAGTCGGAAAAGAAGATGACGCCAACTCCGACTCCGGATCTCAGGTTCCCCAGCAATCCGATCGCGCCTTCGACACCAGCGCCGCAGCAAAATACGTCTTCGAATGAGCCGTCGGTTCCACGGGCCGAACCGGTCTCGGCGCAAGAGGTGCTGACGCGGCTCCAGATCTTTTTGGATCAACGATCGTTCGGTCCCGGCAAGATCGATGGGCGTTGGGGCGAGTTCACGGCCAAGGCGTTGGTTCGTTATCAACTGGCGAATGGAGAGAAGCCAACCGGACAGATCGATAGTGCGATGCAGCAGGAGTTATCGAAAATTTTTCCGATCTATACCGATTACACATTAGCTGCTGAGGATCTGGAAAGAGTGGGTGATGTTCCCACGAAGCCGGCGGAACAAGCAAAGAAGAAAGCGATGCTTTATCGGTCCATCGGCGAATTTCTGGGGGAGCGTTTTCATTCCGATCCGGATTTCGTTACGAAACTGAATAAGGATAAGAATATCGATACGCTTAAGGCCGGGGACACGGTCCGGGTTCCGAACGTTCCGGAATTCAAGATCGAGGATATGAAAGAGGTGGGTCATATCCCGGTCCGGCCGCAATTCGCCAAACGCGTGATCAAAATCGATACGCGCTATCGGATGCTCGATGTGTATGATGGCGATAAGATCGTTTGTTCGTACCCGATTACTCCGGGCTCGAAGCGGTTGCCGGCGCCGATCGGTACCTGGAAGATCGTCGGGATTGCGACGTTACCCTGGTTCCGTTGGGATGAAGCGATGCTCGAGCACGGGTACCGCAGCGACAATTATTTTAATATTCCGCCCGGACCGCGTAACCCGGTTGGGATCCTGTGGATGGGGCTGAACAAGCCCGGGATCGGTATTCATGGTACCAATAGCCCGAACACGATCGGCCGGACCGGTAGCCATGGCTGTATTCGGTTGGCCAACTGGGATGCGGCGCGCGTAGTGAATCAGGTGACGGAAGGAATGACGGTGCAGATCTACTGACGGCTTAGACCGTCAGTAGAACAGCAGATAGCGGATAGCAGACGCCGACCACCCGCCTCCGCCGAGCCTACGGCGCGGCAGGCGGCAGGCCCTCTCACTAAGGACCCGCCCTACCGCTCCGGAATGCCCTCTCTCTGCTCACTACTTACGGCTTACTGTTTACTGTTCACGGGAAACGGGGAATATTCCTCCAAGCAGCTGATCTTCTTCTGCGAGGATATCGAAGTATGAGAATGGTTCTTTCGTTAGTGAGCGCTGTCGCACTTTTGCCGACTTTGACGCTGGCAGGGCCTCGTGATAACGGACGGGTCCAACATGAAAATGGGCGGGTACAACATAGTCGGATGCATTTCGTGACTGCAGTTCGGTGGGCACGGTCTCCCTATCGCGGATTTTACTTTTTCAATGGGGCGAATTGGGCGGTGTCGACTATCGGATACCCTTATGCGGGATTACCGCTGAGCCGCGATTATGTTTATCAGGGGGCCGAGGTTTACGACGACGTTTATCCCTACGCGATACCGACGTCGAACCCGGATATCGTGATCAGCCCGTTTGCGTTGAATAACCTGGTCGATGTGACCGGAATACCGTCCGGCGCCAAGGTGAGGGACCCGGTCTCGGAGGAGATTTTTTTAAGGCCGTAGGAGCCCCGAACGGGCGACGTGGCGAAAGTAAGCGGTGAGCGGTAAGTAGTAAGCAGAAAGAGGACACGGCACCACGGCCGGATCATCGACGGTGGTAGGTGGTCCGTCCCGGCCGTTGGGTACGCTAACCACCAATTACTAGTCACTAGTCACCCGCCTCCGCCGGGCCTACGGCGCGGCAGGCCCTGTCATTAATCTCATCAGGCTCCGCCGCGGCAGGCCCTCTCACCCCTCACGAATCACTCCAACCCCGGCGCGCAAGGGACTGCGCGCCCTACCAATCTGCGATTTCAGTTGAGCCTCAGATTAGAAATGACAGACTGCCCTACCTGATAAAGCCGGCCAGGTCGGCCGGTAGAGGTGATTCGTAGCTACGATCGGTTCGGTGGAACGGGAAGACCAGCCTGGTGGCGTGGAGTGCATGCCGGGCGAGCAACAGTTTTTCCCCGAGTTTCGGTGTCCAGCCGGTCTCGATGAATTCCAGATAACAGTTCTCGTCCGGTCCATAGATCTTGTCGCCCACGAGTGGGAATCCAAGCGAGGATAGGTGCACCCGGATCTGGTGGGTTCGACCCGTGATCGGTTGACAATGGATGAGCGAGAATCGGCCCCAGCGGTTTTCGAATCGCTGGCTGACGGCGAATTTGGTTTTCGCAGGATAGCCATCCGGATGAATGGCTTGTTTCAACCAGATCTTACTCGGCATCTTTTCGCCTTGGCGAAGGAGTGGTTGATCGACCTCAAATTCGTCGGTCTCGGGCCAACCTTGGATGATTGCCACATAAAACTTGTCGACTCGATGGTGGTCGACTAATCGACCAAGTTCACGAGCGGTTTGCGCATTTTTTGCGACCAAAACGAGTCCGCTGGTTTCGCGATCCAGCCGGTTGATCAATGAGACCTGGCCGCCGTTCTCGATCTCGAATGCGAGTAGCTCGCATAACTCCGACCAAAGTGTCCGTGGGCCGCCCGGCTTAGTGGGATGCATCAACAGATGCGCCGGTTTATCGAGCACCAGGAAATCGGTTTCTTCGTGGATGATGCGAAAGCGTAGCGGGTTGGGCGTTTGGCGTTCCGACGTCGCTGAAGCTATGTCGAACGAGTCAGCATTTGGCGGGAGATCGGACATGGCGAGGGAGGTGAGAGGGCCTGCCGGGCCGTAGGCACCGGCGGAGGGCGGGACTGGTGACTAGTGATTAGTGATTGGCGTACTCACCGCCGGGCCCGCGTCCGCGTGACCGCCCACCCGGGGGTTGTGGCGAGAAAGACGTGTTTTGTCATCTGTCATTTGTCATTTGTTATTTCATTCGAGCCTAGGCGAGAATGAGGCTGTGATCGAATTGACGGCGGTAACTCGAATCTATCGACAGGGCGATAGTCCAGTTGTCGCCCTAGATTCTGTGGATCTCAAGATCGCGGCGGGCGATTTTGTAGCGATCACGGGCGAATCCGGTTCCGGCAAAAGTACGCTTCTGCATTTGATGGGCGGGTTGGACAAGCCGGATCGGGGCGAGATTCTGGTTGATGGCTGGTCGCTGGTGTCCGCTACGGAACAGCAATTGACACAGTATCGCCGGCATCGGCTCGGTATCGTCTTTCAGTTTTTCAATCTTTTACCAACATTGAATGTGATCGAGAACGTTTGTCTTCCGCTTCGGTTACAGCATGTGAGTGAAAAAGAATCGCGACGGCGCGCGACGGAAATGCTGGAGCTGGTTGGGATGAGTCACCGAGAGAAACATTTTGTGCATCAGCTCAGCGGCGGCGAAATGCAGCGTACCGCGATTGCCCGAGCGCTTGTGCATCGGCCCCAGCTCTTGTTGGCGGATGAGCCGACCGGAAACCTCGACAGCGAAAATGCGGGACGGTTGCTCGAGGTTTTTCGGACCATCGCCGAACATCGGATGACAACATTGGTGGTAGCCACGCATAGTCTGGATGTGGCGGCGATCGCGCGTCGGCATGTGCGGGTTGGTAACGGAAGGATCGAGATCGATTCAGCGGCTGACGCCGCCGAATCGATCTCGAATAGCCGATAGCTGATGGCCTCTCGCCAATCAACCCGCCACCCCGGCGCGCAACGGACAGCGCGCCCTACCAATCTGCGATCTGCTGTCTCATTCGAGCCTCTGGCGAGAATGATTAGTGATTAGTGATTGGTGATTGGGGGATAAGAATGGACGGGTCACGGCGGTCGGGGACAGACCTCCCGGCCACTGTCAACTTGTAACCTGCAACTCCATGTGTTAACTCGGACGTTCCGCTATGGTGTTTCCGCATCAACAAACGCTGGCTAAGTCCGCAAGCCTGAAAGGAACTTCGCTTCACACCGGTGAAGAGGTGAGTGTCACTCTGAAGCCGGCCCCGATCGATCACGGGATCAAGTTCAAACGGATCGATCTCTCGGACGAACCGACGGTCGAAGCTAAAATCGGGAATGTCAGGCTAGTGGAACGGGCGACGACGTTAGCGGAAGGAAATGTCAAGGTTCATACGGTGGAACATCTCCTTTCTGCCCTGCACGGTATGGGGGTGGATAACGCGATCGTGGAGATGAGCGGCAATGAGTTGCCTATCGCCGACGGTAGCTCCAGAGCCTTTGTCGAACTGATCAAGAAATGCGGGCTCCAGGAACAGACTGCTTTTGCCAAAGTTTTCGAAATTCGGGACACATTACACATTGAGACCAAGAGCGGTTCAATCTTGATCCTGGTGCCGGATGAAAAGTTTCGGATCTCCTGCACCCAAGTGGGTCCGGAGGGAAGGTTCACCCAATATTATTCCACGGAGATCACCCCGGAGATTTACGAAAAGGAAATAGCCCACGCCCGGACCTTTGTGTTTTTCGAGGATGTGAAACCGCTTCTCGATAAAGGACTGATTCGCGGGGGTAGCCTGGAAACGGCAATCGTTATCCGGGGCGATTCGTTGATGAGCAAAGAACCGCTGCGGTATCTGGACGAGTTTGTCCGGCATAAGATCCTGGATATCATCGGCGATCTTTTCCTGGCGGGTTGCCGGATCCGCGGTCATGTCATTGCGATAAAGCCAGGGCATGCGGCCAATAGCGAGTTGACCAAGGCGATATCGAAACGGTGGGCCCAAATGCTGGCCATGGTTCCACCACAGGTCATTCCGCGAGGGTCGGCCGTGATGAATGTCACCGATGTTCAAGCGGTTTTACCACACCGGTTTCCGTTCCTGATGGTGGATCGGATCTTGTCGTTTGAGGGCGAGAACAAGATTGTCGGGATGAAATCGGTTACGATCAACGAACCGTATTTCCAGGGGCATTTTCCCGGTCATCCGGTGATGCCGGGAGTGCTGCAGCTGGAAGCCATGGCTCAAGTGGCCAGTATTTTAATGAGCAAACGGACTTCGTTGAGCGGCATCGGGTATTTCATGAGCGCCGACGAAGTCAAGTTTCGTAAACCGGTTCATCCCGGGGATACCCTGATCATCGAAGGAGAATTGGTGAGGGCCAAGGCGACCATTGCCAAGGCGAGCTGTCGCTGTTTGGTCAACGGAGAAGTGACTTCGGAAGCGATATTGATGTTTGCTTACGTTCCGCAATGAATGTTCACCCGACGGCGGTCATCGATCCCGAAGCTGAGATTGGCGTCGACGTAACCATTGGGCCCTATTGTGTCATTGGGCCTGCGGTTGTGCTGGGGGAAGGATGCTGGCTGCAGAGCCATGTCACGCTCTGTGGTCCTACCAAAATCGGGGCAGGGAACCGGTTTTACGCGTATTGTTCTATTGGTCAACAAAGTCAGGATCTGAAATACGCCGGTGAACCGACTTACCTGAAGATCGGCAACGAGAATGTATTCCGCGAATTCGTCACGGTCAGCCGAGCAACGGGAAAAGGGAACGTCACCCGGATTGGGAATCACGGAAACTTTTTGGCCTACAGCCATATCGCACATGATTGCGACGTGGGTGATCGAGTGATTTTTTCTAACAACGCCACATTAGGGGGACACGTCGTTGTGGAAGAGTACGCGGTGTTAGGCGGATTGACCGCAGTTCACCAGTTCTGCCGAATTGGTAAACATGCGATCACTGGCGGCTGCACCAAGGTAGTTCAAGACGTTCCACCTTTCATGATTGTAGACGGGAATCCGGCCGAGGTCAGAGGTGTTAATCTCGTGGGATTAGAGCGACGCGGGTTCAGTCACGATACCATCCGGGCACTCAAAGAGGCGTATCGGATCCTGTATCGTGCCAAGCTGAATACCAAGCAGGCCTTGGAAGAGCTGGGGCGAAATGGGCTCGCAGAGACTTCGGAGGTAAATGATTTGATGAAGTTTATCGAGATCAGCCAGCGCGGGATTGTGCGCTGAACACGCCAAGACGCCCGAACTGAAGTGAATCTCACGCAAAGCCGCAAAGGCGCAAAGGTTGGAAGAAGAAGAATCACGCGCCAAGACACAAGGGTTTCACAGCTTTGAGCTTCGGCGATCGGTACGCCAAAGGCGTAACAGAACTTAGCCCAGGGTTTCAACCAGGTTTCAACCCTGGGAACAGGTCCAACCAACGATTCGCCCTGAAAGGGCGGTATCATTACTTGATCTCGTGCGAGCTATGCAAACTGACGCCAATCTGACGTCAGGATTTTACACTACGGGTTGATTATCGTCCTCATTGAGCTGATCTGTTAGATCCTTTTCCTGATTGCTAGCGTCCGCGTTATCTTCGTTTGCTTTTGCCTGAGAGCCGTGCACCGGCCTTGAGAGGGCGGTGACTTCTCGAGGGGATAGCACCTGACTACGCGCGATCTACACGCGATTTTCTCAGACCACTGAGCATACGCAAGCCGGTGCTGTTTCGGTGGTTCCCGGCCGGCAAGGCCGCGGTTGCTTCGCGCAACCAGCTGTGTTGTTTGGCTTTTGGCGGCTCTTGGCTTGCCACTCTGGCTGTTCATCGTTCCGGCAATAGGAATA
>DASTDH010000358.1:0-2810 GCA_035710445.1 Chthoniobacterales bacterium | reverse complement strand
TCAAACATCCACCGCCCAGATGGGGCGGCAAGCCATGTCTGTTGTCGACGCCTATCTCAAAGTCTACGGCGTCGACAACCTTCGCATCGCGGATGGATCGATCATGCCACGCGTGACAACTGGCAACACCATGGCTCCCTGTGTGATCGTCGGAGAACGCGCAGCGGAGATCATACGAGATCAGCACCAGATAGGGACGACAATTGCCCAAAATTCGGCCTGATGCCAGAGATATAGATACGACTCCACGTCTTTGGCGCGATTCACTGACCGAGTTGTCAAAACACTATAGGACATACGCTCGGCGTAAGCGCCGAGAGGAAGGAAGAAGGTCACAATGAGCGATAGAAAAGTTATCGCAGTGGTAGGAGCAACCGGTGGCCAGGGCGGTGGTTTGGTCCGAGCCATCCTTAACGACTCGAACGGTGGTTTCGCTGCGCGCGTGCTCACTAGGGATGTGAATGGCGCCAGGGCAAAGGATTTCGCAAGACCGGGTGCTGAAGTTGCGGCCGCCGACATAGACGATCCGGAGAGCTTGAAAAAAGCATTCGAAGGCGCCTACGCAGCCTTTTGCGTAACTTTTTTCTGGGCGCACTTCTCGCCACAGAAGGAAATTGAGGAAGCAAAAGCAATGGCGGCGATTGGCCGTCGGGAGGAAGAATATGCTCCTGGTTGTCGGTGCTACCGGCCTAGTCGGAAGCGAGGTTTGCAAAAGGCTGAGGAAGCGAGGCGAGCCGGTACGTGCGCTCGTTCGGGCGACGAGTTCGAGAAACAAAATTGAAGCATTACGTTTATGCGGCACCGAACTATGTTTCGGTGACCTGAAGGATGCTGATTCGATCGCCGCCGCTTGCCGTGGTGTAGACGGAATAATCTCAACCGCAACGTCAACCTTGAGCCGGCAGCCCGGGGACTCGATCGAGTCTGTGGACGCAGCCGGTCAAATGAACCTGTTAAGTGCAGCGAAGGATGCCAATGTGAACCGGTTCCTGTATGTCTCGTTCAGCACGACGGCCGCCATATCGGGTCCTCTTGCCAGTGCTAAGGAGCAGGTTGAGAATTCCATCAGGGGCCTGAATTTCACCGTCATACAGGCAAGCTATTTCATGGAAGTGTGGCTGAGTCCGGTTCTGGGATTCGACTATGCGAACGCGGAAGCTCGTATTTACGGACCGGGAACAAGGCCCATCAGTTGGGTTTCAATCCGCGACGTGGCGGAGATCTGTGCGATTGCACTGCGGCATCCGGCGGCGGAGCGGAGAACGATTGAATTTGGTGGACCGGAAGCGCTGACTCCGCTGGAAGTAGTACGCCGTTTCGAGAAAATCGGCGGCACATCGTTCCGGCTGGAACATATTTCCGAGCAGATACTGCTTGAGCAATTTGAGGGAGCCACAGATTCGCTACAGAAGAGCTTTGCTGCATTGATGCTCGGGTACCTGCACGGCGATGCGGTGAGCATGGCATCGGTCGTCGATACGTTTGGAATCAGGCTTACCAGCGTCGATGAGTACGCACACAGCGTACTAGGGAAGGCAGCGGCATAGCCGTCATTCCACAAATGCGTAACGGGACCGCTCGGGTTACAGCGCAGAAAACGGGGTTACCGGACAATTAGGTACTATCACGAACTCCGACAATTGCCCTCAGTCAGTTTGCGTTCACCGCCGCGTCGCCGGCAGCGATCACTGCCAGAGCCTCTACGTGGGCCGCGGCCACGGGCCGAGTCACTAACTACCTCTTAAACGGCTGTGGCGGTGGTCGACGAGTCTTGAAGCCGGCTTGGGTGATCAATTTTCAAAAAATCTCCACGATTCCTCTTCTCGCGGTCTTCATCGCTCGCTACCACAATACCGGCGCCGCGGCCTGGATTTATTTTGCGATGCAGAGCAGCTACGGGCTTGTCTGGATCATCAGCGGTTTACAGCGCGGACTGTAATACGCCCCACGACGTAGCAAGGAGGAAACTATGCGATTTGGGCTCCAAGTGCTGAGCCTTAGCACAATGCTCTTCGGCGCGTATGGGATCGCACTGAAGGATGCATATCCCCAATCGGCCGGAGACAACAAAACAACCCCGCTCATTCTTGAGAAAAGCGAAGGCGAGCATCGCGTTCGAAAACCCAGAGAGATTCCCATACCGACCGGCCCGTTCACGATTAAGGTCGATCGCAAAAATGGCGGTTCGCAAAAAATGTGGTTAGGCACAGAGGAAATTCCTCCAGGTGGAATTATCCCAAGGCATAAGCATCTCGGCCAGGACGAGATTCTGTTGATTCAAACAGGCAGTGCCCACGTTTGGCTAGGGACGCAAGAACGTGACGTTCACGCGGGAGCTATTGTTTTCATTCCTTCCGACACGTGGGTCAGTCTCAAAAATACTGGCAATGAGAGCATCAATCTCGCGTTTGTTTTCTCCGATCCTGGTTTCGATGAATTCATGCGCTGTACATCAGTCCCGTTGGGCGATCCATCTTCGGAGAAGATGTCGCGCGACGAACTCAAGGATTGCCAGCACAACGGACATGTGGTGTACGAAGGATTCGATTCTCCCGTCTCACGATGACCTGGTTTCGCGCGCGTACAACTCGGCGCCGAGTTCCACCCGACGCAGGAATCCCTCCGGAATTGGGAGCTATTCGAGAGTGAACGTTTACATGGACCTATTGTCGGCTTTCCGTAGAAGCGACGTCCGTAGATCAGAGACGCATACTCCCCGCCGCCACGACAGCCTCCCGGAACAGATCAACACCTTGCACACGCATTCGGTTACGAACCGAATGGTCGGCACACTCCAAGTTATTTTTTCA
>DASTDH010000357.1:0-5798 GCA_035710445.1 Chthoniobacterales bacterium | reverse complement strand
AGCGCGAAATTTCGGCAGTTCGCGTGTCCTTTGCCGAACTCAGATTGGGGGAACAAAGATAGAAATGTGGAGGAACTCTCCTCTAAGGGATTTCCTGGGCTCAGGACCCATTAATCCAGCAGGGTGAAAGACCGCTTTGAGCCCTGAGCAGACCTCATCGATTCGCCGCCAACATCTAATGTAATTCCAACGTCCGTCCGTAAGAATTTACCGGTGAGCAATCGCGCTTGGAGACGAGATACGCGATAATCTTTCGCACTAAAGCTGAGCTTCGATAGCCGCCTTATCTATAACCGACCTCAGAATGCCATCACTCAGCCCAGACCCCACTTTCGATTACTATTTCAACCCGGCAGCGCAGGTTGTGTAGACGAAGCGCAGGTGAGTTTGGCGCAGCGTTAGTCGCCTGTCATCCGAATTGGAAGAACAACATGAAATTGAGAGCCGCCGCTGTTCGACACGACCGAGATTTGACCAGCATGGTGCGCGACAATTGTTCGACAAATCGCCAGTCCCAAGCCCATCCCACGGACCTTTGTGGTAATGAAAGGTTCAAATATGTTGTCTAGCAAATTTGGATCAATTCCTTCTCCAGTGTCTTGAACGACAACCGCTATAGCCGTTTCTGTGCGGCGCTCTGTCGAAATTCGCAGCACCCGATTTCGTCCGGTCGTTGCGCGCATCGCTTCGATGGCATTATGCACCAAGTTAGCATGACCTGCTGCAACTGAGCTCGATCGCCTTCGACAAAAGGTAGCTCCGATGCCAATTCCGGACGCGAACTGATTTCATGATCCTCAAGGTCATGACGTACTGATGTTAAAACTTCACGAATGATTTCACTAATATTGACAGGTTGCCGCTCCGCCGCTAGCTAACCTTCTGTACCGATCCCGGAACATACACCCCCCTCTTCCTACCAACCTCCGTAGCCTTCGTAGTCGGGCCCATAATAACCACTCGGCCCAAAGTAGCTCTGCCGATAGTAGTATTGTGGCCGGTAATAATATCCTGGTCGATAGTACCGCCGGGAAAAGTAGGCCCGCCGCGAGGGGGTACAGTAACCTGGACGGCAATAGTAGCCCTGGCCGTAATAGTAAGGCCGCTGGTAACTTTGGTTAAAGTTGTAAAATAGGAACGGGAAGGGTAGCGGAATGCCCCAACTAACTTGAGCTTGAGCTGGCCGTTGAGAAGCAAAGAGCAAACCGCAAGCGGCGAAAAGAACAAGAAGCGTTTTCACAAATTACATATAAAGCGAGCAAACGAACCACGCACTCCGATTTTTTGCGCGTTTTAAGATCCTTGTCGGCCAAACTCCGATTTTTTAGGAGGCAGGTAGTTTTTGGGCGATATGCCTACCTACATTGCCCCCGGAGTATACACGGAAGTCAAGGACGTCTCGGCTTATGCCGCCCCCGTTAGCGTTACGACCTGCGGTATGGTTTAAGCGACGCCCGCACGTCGTATTTAGGCTGGCGCCGATTGACCGTCCGATCCTGAGCCACGAAGGCCAGCTCGCCGACCTTCGTTGACGATATCGACCGAGGAGGCTGGGCCGATATCGAGCCAGGATGCTTTAGGCGAGGGGTCGCCCTAATAAAAAATCAACAAACGGAACCGAGAAATTTCTCGCTTGGATTGAAGAAATCGAAAGTAAGCATCACGCAGCGATTGACCTCTGCGGGACACCGTAATCGTGATATTCTCCGGATGGATCAGCGGTTGATCACAGTGTAGGGACTAAAACCTAGTGAGGACTGCTATGACGCTCAGAATCGATACAACCAAATTCCGTAATGACCAAGGAGGATTCCAGCCTTGGTTCGACGCACTGGAGAGAGGCATATTCCAAAACGAAGTCGAGGCGGCGTTGGCGCAGATCCGCTCGACCCAACTCGGGTCGAGTTTGCTTATGGACATCCAAGGCGCCGGTAAGGAAGTGGCCATCATCCGGGCGGCAGCTACCGTGGACAATAAGTGTGTGCAGCAGGATCCGGGGTTGCCGGCATGCGACGCGGCTTGCTATCAGGAGGTTCTCAACGTGAGGCTCCTGGAGGAGAAGATTCAGCAACTTTTAAAATATCGGGAAATCACTCGCAATCATCCTGCGGTGAAGAAGTACGACAAGTTCTTCACCCCCAAAGCGGAAGGGGGAGAACACGAAGATTACGTGGAGACGCTGCAGTGGGGAGAGAAAAAAAAGGTGCAAGTTCCTATACCTATAGCGCACAAGAGGTCGCCACACACGACGTCGGACACCGTGCGCCAACGAGTCCGGGAAGGGCAGGCAGCGGGAGAAGTCGGCAAGGCCGTGGGCTATGTGAAGGTGCTCCAGTGGGGCCTCATCGGCTATCACATCATGGACCACCTTACGCCGGGTCAGGGCACCGGAGCCTGGGTCGTTTGGAATCGGTTGTTGAAAAGCGTTCCCTCAAAGCTGCCAACTGAACAACGCGCTGCTTGGATGGAGCGGCCAACTTGGATTGCGTTGGCTCATGAACTGATCCATGGTTGGCGATTGGTGACCGGCAGATGCGTCTTTAAGCCAGGACTATATATCGAGGAGTATTGCGAGGAGGCGATGACCGTCGGCCTGCCACCGTATGACGGTTGCAAGTTCACCGAGAACAAGTTTCGCATATCCAGCGGCCAGCCGTTGCGAGGGTTTTACGGAGAGGAAACGAGAGTCAAGACCGAGGCGGCTCAGCAAAAGCACAAAGGCAGGGAGGACGACTTAGTTTGGGCGCCTGGCCAAGCGAACCCTCCCTACGATCGCCTTCTTCGAGGTAAGCTCACGTATAAGGGCCAGAGCGAGGAACAATTCAAGATTCTACTGGAAGCTATTGCTGTTAAAGCTGCGATCAACCCCAAGGACAACAAGCGCATGGACAAAAACCTCCGGGTTCTCATCTTCGGCCCCAGAGAACAACTAGATGAAATCATAAAGTGGACCGAATCGACCATCCGATCACTGAATAATCGGTTCGGATACGAATTCCGGATAAGTCGCGTGTTTTTTGATGCGGCAGAACAACAGGTGCGCTTCTACGACCATTTGCGCTCGGGATAGCGATCTGGCGCCATAAACTTCCCAAGTGTATAGTCAGCGCTCAGCCGCCGCCCTCTGATCTTCTGGCTCTGGGAGTCGCCCACCCTCGAGCGGCTCCCATCCAAAAGGGCCAAGGCCATGCGCCTATCACCACACCACGGGATTATTTTGTACTCCCCAAGGCGAGCGCCTGTCTGGAAGCGGCCTCAAATGGACCTGCTGCCAGCCATCGTTATCACTCGGCTGCGGCACCCGGTAAATCACACCCCACTTGATTGGTTGCTCTTTTTTCTCCGGTTCCTTGCCGACGTTCTTCGCCTCGGTCCGCTGCAATTCACAATCGTCAATCTTTAGCCTGGCAAGAGCCAACGCAGCCAACGCATAGACGAAACAATCCAGACGATGATTCGGCCGATCCGCTCGTTTGTGCCACCGCGTCACTGTGTATCCGCGGACGTTCTGCTCTCGTCGATATTCGGCGGTGAGCTCGGCAATCGCTGCGGCATCAAAATGGAAGCAAGAATACCCGTAACATCCCGCGAAAACTTCGCCGGACGGGTGAGCGTCGATAGAGCGAGTGAATCGTCAGCCAAGCTTGCCGGTTTGTCCATAATTTGGCGGATTCGCGCCAGGCTTTCGCGGTATAATCTACGGACAATTAGTCGGTTGCACACCAACGGGATCCGGCAACCGGACAAGTCCCAGCTAATGGCCTAAGCGCTGATTATTGTTGGGAAAGTGAAAACCAAAGAGTTCGCGCACCACCGCTCTTGGGTCCTTGTTCTTGCGGAGAGCTAAGAAGGTTTTTGCCACATCTGCTCCAGCTTCTAGGAGGTGCAATTGCCGGCACCGGCATTGACTTTGTCCGTTTCCGCTTTGGCGTGAAGCAGTAGGAAAGACCGGTGTCTGGGATTCCGACCGTGGTAGTCACGCCGCGCTTCGAAATGTTCTGGGTTAATCCATGACCGCCAATGACCGGCCTTATTGCAGTTGCCACCTCCGTTTGATGAAATATCGATTCTGGTCTTGCTATCGCTATTCGCATTTTTCATGGAAGGCGATTTACGCTTCTCTGGGCCTGCACCGGGATAACCCTTCCCCTTTGTCGCCCTGGTCTCCTGTATCCCCTTTGTCGCCTTTACCGCCTTGTTCCCCTTTGTCGCCCTGGTCTCCTTTATCCCCTTTATCGCCTTTGTCCCCCTTAGGATGAGCCATCCGCATGAAGTGCCACCGAGACTGCGCCTGTCTCATCAGAGCCCGGCGATTCTGGTTCCACTGGCCCACGTTCTCACCGTGGGCTTCCGTTGCCATTCGACTCGTTGGTGGTGGCGGCCCGGTTGGCGTCGTGACGTATTGCCTCACGCTTATCTTCGTGATGATTTATGGCTACGAATGGGCTTGGCTGTCACAGAGTCGAAGACTGACTTCCCACGCTGCGCTGGCCCCGCATCCATTTAGGCACAGGAGAAGCTTTAGCGGTGGGCTCTCCCGAAAGTTTTAACGTTGTAAGCCGCCCCAATTTCAAAGGATACCTCGATGGAATGCAGAAACATCGTTCTCCTTGGTTTGTTGTCGCTGGTCGCGGCAGTTCCGATATTGGGCCGACCTGCGCAAAGCCTAGCGTCGGTTTACTTCGGTTCCCTCACCCGTTCCACCTCGGAAAACCTCAACATCAAGCGTTACGTAACTGCGGGCGACCGTGCCTACGAAGTGGGCACCCTCGACGGCGCCTTCCCCCAAATCGGCTCGCACGTCAAGGGGCACATGAACGGCGTGTGGGCTCACCCCATTAAGCTACTTGATTCGTACCGATTCCTGATCGACGGCCAGCCTTTTCCGAGCGTCAATAAGTTCACCTCAGGCGCCGGTTACGTTGAGTTTGAGTATCCTGAGACCAACGGCCTGCAGATCACGCGAACGGTATTTGCGCCGGATGGAATCCCGGCGGTGCTCGTCGGTTTAAGCTTGCGGAACGCGTCGAACCAAACGCATTCCTTCCGGCTTTTGTTAGAGGCGACCAGCGAGTTGATCGCGGCCTACCCCTGGTCGAGAACCACGCCAACTTCGGACCAAGTTCACCAGCCGGACCGGGTCAGCTTCGAACCGATCTGTTGCGGATTGCTTTTCAGCGCACCTGACAAGCCGTTTTACGCATTGGTGAGCGGTTTACCCCTGGCCGCAAACGGGCGCGATTCCGCCAATTTTGTACTCGCCTTGCTCCCTGGCTCCCCGCCGCAACCCAAGCAGGCGGTGGGGCAGTTGATTTGGCAGGTCACCGTCACAGCCGGCAATGAACTGAAACTTTGGTTCACGGTGGCGGGTTCGCACACCGGTCGAACTGACGCTTACTTGGCCGGTGCGACCGCACTGCACCAACCCGATCGATTGCTGCGCTGCAAGGTAGCTGGCCGAGTAGCGCTTTTGGCCCGCAGCCAAACCGATATCCCGAACGCCACGCTACAGGTGGCATTCGACTGGGCGAAACTGAATTTGGCCGACATGCGCCGCGTGATCACTGACGCGCAGATTCGGGACACCCAAGACGGCACCCTACTGGGCGAGATCTACCCACCTCTGCTAGAGACCTATGCCTTGCTAAGTGGCTTTGGTGCCGGTTACCCGGATTATCCTTGGTACTTCGGCGCCGACGGAGCCTACACTGTGTTCCCGCTTGTGGCCGCCGGCCAGTTTCAAGCCGCCAGGGAGCACCTGCGGCTTCTCCGAAAAGTTTCGCGTACAGTTAACGGTT
>DASTDH010000356.1:0-8087 GCA_035710445.1 Chthoniobacterales bacterium | reverse complement strand
CTAAACCGGCATCGATTGGTAAAAAGAACTTTTTGCTGCGAGTTCGCGCGGACATGCTTAGATCTACGATTCTCGGCGACGCGTTTGCAAATCATGACTAAGAACGAATGAGAATGTAAACCGGAACGTCGAACGAGTGTTATCTTTGAACCCGATCTGATGCGTTTCACGAAAATTGCGAGTTTGCTTTGGCTTGCGTCTGGAATTGCCCTGCAGCCGGCCGAGGCCAATACTTCTCCCACCGCGAGTAACGACTTAAGTCCGGCCAGACTTTCTGTTTTTGTTGCTAGCAAGAAGGCTAGCGGAAATACTAAGAAGAGTAAATCGTCGGGCAAAGGACGATCGAAAGCTAAACATCGGGCGGCGCGAAAAAGCCAAGGACCGGCGCGGGAAGAAAGTTTTGAAGAAGTCTTTCCGCCGGGTCACAAATTCACTCCGGACGAAAAGGCGGAAGCGAGCACGCTAGGGACTTATTTTGCCAACGCGATGTGGAAGGACGCCTATAAACTTTCCACCAAGTCGGTCAAGCAACACCCTGAGCGTTGGTGGCTGCACGCGGCCAGGGCGGCGGCTGCCGCCAATCTGAACCGGCCGAAAGATGTCATCGACGCTGTCGACTCAGCGATTCGAACCAATAATGGAGACGCGAATCGAGGGAATCTCACTGAGCTAAAGGTTCTTAAGGCGAATGCACTGAGCCGGCTGGGACAGAAAAGCGCTGCGATCACCGCTTTTCTCGAGGCGGCAAGTACCTCGCCGCGTGATCCGTACAGCCGGGCGGGAGCTGCCTGGATTTATGCCACCGCGGACGACCCTCAGGTTCGAAACGGAGCAAAGGCTGTTTCGCTTGCCACCGAGGCGGCTAAATTGTCGCACGAAAAGGATGCTACCATCCTCGATGTGCTGGCGGCCGCCTATGCCGAGCAGGGCAATTTTGCGCTCGCGCAGAAATGGGAAGGAAAAGCGATTCTATCCGGTGATTCGGATGATATTCCTTACTATCAGCACCGCCTGGGATACTACCAGGCCAACAAACCGTGGCGGGAAGATTCCAGGTGAGAGGCGATTGGTGGCTGGCTGGGTGATCAGTAAACGGTAATCAGTAATCGGTGATCGGTAATCAGTGATCGGTAACCGGTGATTCCCGCTGGCGACATCATCTGATACTCCGGCCTCAGCAGCAGTTTGCACGGCGGCGGTCCCAGTGATTACTGATCACCGCTCTACCGCCACTCGTGCTTCGGGTATTTTCGCTGCAATTCCTGTTTGAGTTTCGGGTATGCATCCCGCCAAAATCCGGAGAGATCTTGCGTGATCTGCACGGCGCGATGATTGGGAGCCAGTACGTGGATCGAAATACGGACGCGTTGGTCGCAGATTTTCAGTGAGCCTTCGACCCCGTACAAATCCTGAATGCGCGCTGCCAATACGGGCGGTTGTCGCTCTGAATAGACAAGCTTGGCCTTCCGACCGCCCGGCAATTCGAATCGGGCTGGAGCGAAGCGGTCGATGAGCGGAAGCTGTGCCGGAGCCAACCAGGCCTTGACCGTGGGCCAAACGGTTCGCTCTTTGATCTCGCGATAGCTCAGCGCTCCCTGGCAGATCTGCGCGATGAGATATTTTCTTCCGTCGTCGTCCAGCCTGGGAAGCTGGAGTTCGGGATACCAATCGGTAAGGCAGTTGAGTCGCGTGATCCATTGCTCCACTTCATGATCCCACTTGGTCAACGGACAGCGACCGCTTATCACTTCGGCAGCCAGCACCGAGGCGGTGGCGTCGCTTGGTTTTGGCTCTGCTTTTGCGCTGTGCAAGATCAAATCACGAAAGAGCTGGTTCGATTGCGCGACGACTCGGCGAACCGCGGGATCGTAAAGCACCGTTTCGGAGATTTGGAAGTCTTCCGGGAAAACCTCCTGCAGCCATTCTTCTCGTATTGCGGTTGCGAAAGATAACAGCACCAGCAAATCTTCATTGCGCCCTTGGATTTCCCTAATCTCTGCAGCGACAAACAGCGGGCTTTTCTGCACTGCGCTTTCGCGAGCCAGCACGCCGTGCCGGCGATGAACCAGATCGCATCGCAGTGTGCCGGCATCGATCCGTCGAGCGAGATGGTCGGAGAAACCGACAAGCATGCACTTGCCCAGGGCTTCCGCATTAAAGTCGTCTGGGCGACCCGATATATTCAACCGCTCGCTTTTCGCGAGATCCAGAAACTGGCGAAACAAACGGCCTACCTGCTGGGATACGGCATAACGAATGCCGAGACGCCGAGAACGCTCAGGTCCCTGTTCGTTCGCGTAGATCCAGGCGCGAATCAACACGAAGAAATCCGATTCCGCCTCGTTACCGAGCAAGAGCTCGCGATCGTGATCCATCTGGCTGCTATCGCTGCGCCGGAGGAGATGTCGCTCCTGGGTAAGGGCCGCAATCAATGCGATCGTGGGCACACAGCCAAGCTCATCGGCAAGAAGCAGCATCCGGGAGTAACGGGGATGAACCGGGAACGATAGCATCCGCCGGCCAAGCGCAGTAATGAACGATGATTTCCGATCGAGGGCGCCCAGGTCAACGAGTAGCTCCATCGCCCGGCTAAGCGATCTCGGATCCGGTTTTTCCAGCCAGCCAAACCGCTCGATATCTGCGACTCCGGCAGCTTTGAGATTCAAAATCACTTCCGCCAAATCGAGGCGCTTGACCTCGGGAAGGTCCTGGGCACGACGATTGAGATGGTCTCGCTCCGACCAAAGACGAACGCATTTTCCCGGCGCCGTGCGTCCTGCTCGACCCGCGCGTTGGTCGGCTGATGCTCGGCTGATTTTCTCTGTGATTAAGGTGTTTATACCGCGATGCGGATCGTACTTGGCAATCTTGGCCAGGCCGCTATCGATCACCAGCGTTACGCCGTCGATCGTGAGTGACGTTTCGGCCACGTTAGTCGAGACGACCACTTTCCGCTGGTCGTAGGTGGCAACGGCGGCATCCTGTGCCGCCGGCGAAAGATCACCGTGCAAAGGGAGCACGATCCCATCGAATCGTGTTCGCTTGATTTCTTCAATCGTACGCGCAATTTCGTACGCGCCAGGCATGAAAATGAGTACGTCGCCGCTGTCATTCTCCGCCTGGGCCAACGCATCGACGGCAAGTTCCCAGGGTGGTTCATCGACAATTTCGCGCTTCAGATGCTCGATCGATACGGGAAACGTTCTGCCGGCCGAGGTAAGAGTGCGACAAGGAGCCAGGTATTCCTCGAGCAGCCCGGTATCAAGAGTGGCCGACATGACAACGATCTTTAGATCGGGCCGCGCTTCGGATTGAATCTCGATGGCGCGAGCAAGAGCAATGTCTCCGTAAAGGTGCCGTTCATGGAATTCGTCAAAAATCAGAACCGAAATGCCGGGGAGTGCCGGATCACTCACCATTTGCCGGAGCAACACACCTTCGGTCACAAATCGAATACGGGTTTTTCTCGAGCTGATATTGTCGAGGCGAATCTGATAACCGACTTCGCCACCCAATTCGGAATCACGTTCCCAAGCCACCCGGGCTGCCAACATCCGGGTCGGAAGCCTTCTCGGCTGAAGAATAACGATCTGGTCCGAGCCGGCCAATCCGCTGTCCAAGAGGATCTGCGGCACTTGGGTTGATTTGCCGGATCCGGTCGGGGCTTGCAGAATGAGCCTTGGGCAATCAGTGAGAGCCCCGATGATTTCCTCTTCCAGTTCAAAGATTGGCAGACTGTGTTCCACGGTGCGACACTGATTCTCCATCAACCGCAGAACGCAAAACAAAGAATTTTCATGTTGATAGCGTTCAATAAACCATTTGGCGTGGTTTCTCAGTTCAGTTCG
Source organism: Chthoniobacterales bacterium (assembly GCA_035710445.1). Lineage (GTDB taxonomy): Bacteria > Verrucomicrobiota > Verrucomicrobiia > Chthoniobacterales > JAFAMB01 > DASTDH01. Next base: position 4,239 of record DASTDH010000356.1, on the reverse strand, counting down.
GATGGATCATCGAATCGGACGCTTGCGGAGTTTGGCTTTCCCCGCGGGGTGTATCCGGTGGGCCGACTTGACGCGGATTCCGAAGGATTGCTCATATTAAGCGATCAACCGGAGTGGAATGCGCGACTTCTCCGCCCGGGCAAAGGCCACGAACGTGAATACTGGGTGCAAGTCGAAGGCGTTGCCGCGCCGGAAAAACTCCACCGTTTGAGCGGGGGGGTGGTCATTCAGGGGCGAGCGACGCTTCCCTGTCTAGTCCGGGCTCTGGAGCAATCGCCTGACTTTCCGCCAAGGAATCCGCCCGTTCGATTTCGTAAGACGGTTCCGGATTGTTGGCTCAGTATTATTTTACAGGAGGGCCGAAACCGGCAGGTCCGCCGGATGACCGCTGCGGTTGGTCTGCCGACCTTGAGATTGGTACGAGTACGGATAGGGAAATTGTGGCTGAGAGCTTTGGCGCCGGGAGAATGGAAGAAAGTTCAGGGGTCGGAAATTGGCTGAGGAGTTTGGAGGCGGAGTTGCGCCGAGTTTTTCGCCCTACCTGTTGGGGCAAATGCGCGCAAACGTTGGTTACTGGCAAAGGGGCGCAGGAACGAAAATCGGCAATCTATTGCACCCGCCCTGCATTAGTGTAAGGAAAACGGTTACACTATGTGGCCGATTTTACGCGTATTTCGCTACACACGACGCTATCCATGGCTGGCGGTCAGCACCATTGGATTCGCCGTGGTTGCTACACTTATGGTGATTGTCTTTCCCAGCGTGACCCAGCGGGTAATCGATGACTCGATTCGAGGTAATCATCCCGAACTCATTGTGCCACTGACGGCCTGCGCGGTGGTCGCGTTCTTGATACAAAACTCGGCCAACGGGCTTCGGATCCTGCTCAATAACACATTCGAACAAAAGGTGATTTTCGATCTCCGAAGCGATCTTTACGATCATATTCAACGATTGCCTCTCTCCTGGTTCGATCGGCGAGCGACCGGCGACATCATGACTCGAGTCCTGGAGGATGTCACTGCGGTCGAACGTGTGCTGATCGACGGAATCGAGCAAGGGAGCGTCGCAATCCTGCAGGTGATCATTGTTAGCGTGCTTCTCTTTCTGAAAGAACCGGGTCTAGGATTGTTGACACTGATACCGGTGCCTTTGCTCGCAACCGGCGCCCTGTGGTACACGCTCACCGCGAAGCCTCGTTATAGCGGGCAGCGAAAGGCTGCTTCCGCCATGAATTCTCTGTTGCATGATAACCTGGCCGGAGTACGACAAATCAAAGCCTACGCCCGCGAGGAGTCTGAGCATCGCCGTTTTAACCGGGAGAGTGCCCGTTTGAAGGACGCGACCTTGGTCGTACTGAAGGCCTGGGCCATCTATACGCCGTCAATGGAATTCGTGACATCGTGTGGATTGGCCATTGTCACCGGTTTCGGCGGCAAAGCCGTGCTGGAAGGAAAAATGGGTCTAGGCGAATTGGTGGCGAGTTTGATTCTGGTGCGGTTTCTGTATGAGCCGATCAGCCGCCTTCATAGCCTCAACCAATTGTTCCAGAGCGGGCGCGCCGCCGGCGAACGCGTGTTTGAGATTATGGACTCTCCGATCGAAGAGGGGACCGACGCGCCACTAGACTCCTTTGATCCGTTAGGTCACATCGAGTATCGGAACGTAACATTTTCCTACGAGTCGGGCCGGGAAGTTCTGCGGGGTATTTCTTTGATCGCTTCGCCTGGTCAAACGATTGCATTGGTTGGAGCGACTGGAGCCGGAAAATCGACGCTAGTATCCCTTCTGTTGCGGCTCTACGAGTTACCGCCAAACCATGGTGAGATCTTAATCGACCAGCACTCGATTCAGGATTTGTCTCGAAGAACCGTTCGGCAAATCACCGGCTTTGTGTCCCAGGAAAGTTTTCTCTTCAACGGTACGGTGCGAGAGAACCTGTTATTCGGAAAGACGGATGCATCGGATTCTGAGATTGAGGCTGCGTTGCGCGCCGCCCACGCATACGAATTCGTTTCGAAGCTGCCGGGGGGACTAGATTCTCCGGTCGGCGAGAGAGGCGTCCGCTTAAGCGTTGGTGAAAAACAGCGCCTGTCGATTGCCAGAGCCCTTTTGAAGGATCCGCCCATCCTGATTCTGGACGAGGCGACCGCCAGCGTTGACACTGAGACCGAACGGGAGATTCAGGCTGCGCTAGACCGGTTGTTGCTTGGGCGCACCAGCTTCGTTATTGCTCATCGGCTTTCCACCGTCCGGCATGCGGACCAAATTCTCGTGCTTGACCAGGGCGAAATTGTCGAGAGAGGGACCCACGAGGAGCTCCTTAACTTGGGCGGCACTTACCGCCGGCTCTACGAAAACGGGTTGTTCAGCGAAAGCTCCGAGGTGGAACCGAATGGCTCTGAACCCACACTGATGCTTCAGTCTCGGGAATTGGACGTGCCAGAGGCATGAAAGGGCTGATCAAAGGTGACCTTCAGGTTACGCCGCATTCCGCCCGGCAATACAGCTGAATAGCGAAGAGACGGCGGTTCAGGCTACGAACCGGGCGATCGCATCGACGAAATTGCGCGTTGCAAATCTGTCGGTACTCAGAAACAAGTATGGTTCGATCAGCTCCAGTTCCATTAACGTGAACTGGCCGTCCACGGCTACGCCGTCGACCCGTGCGAACAGAAGCGGCCCGTCAACGGAGTCCACGAGGTTTTGACCAAAGTCGATATAGGCCGGTGGAGGCAGAGCGACGTCGATTACACCACCGTGTTCAAGTTGGACCCGGAATTCGCCGCTTTTCGGACGCTTCAACACTGCGTGACTAAACCGTTTGTTGAAGAAGATGAGAGACCACTCTCCCTCGGTCCCAACCGCTTCCAGATATTCCTGGATCATCCCACTGGAAGTTTGCAGGACCCGCTCGACCAAAGCTGAGTCGGTTGCGCCGATCTCCGGTCCGATTAGCACCGTGTGATGGCCAGATGCCGATATTCTTGGCTTAACAACCGCTCGTTTCCAATTGCGGCTTCGGAGTAGGGATGACACATCAGTGTCGCGGTTCGACTCAGGCCAAATAGTCGGTGTTATTTTGAACCCCTTGGCTTGCACGTCTCGCAGATAGATTTTGTCCAGATTCCATCGGATCAAGCTCGGAGGATTCCAAATGGTGATTCCGAGTTCCTCAACCTTGCTTAGCCAATTGAGGAATGCTTCGTGGCGGTGGTGGTAGTCCCAGCATGAGCGGATTACCACGGCGGAGAATTTCGACCAGTCAATAGCGTCATCCGACCAGATGGCCGGTTCGGCTATTACTCCGAGTCGTTTCAGTTCGGGCAGAAGCAGCTGATCGTCCGGGCTCAGATCGGGCACTTGTTCGAAGGTCGCAAATGCAATTCGGGTTGTCGTCATCATCTGCCGGTATCTCGGTTAGACCAATCGGCAGTCGGAGGCAACTTCCTGGTAAAGTTCAGAAAGCGTGAACCGCAATGAGCCGGTGCTTTTCCAGGAAACTTCTGAGAGGACCGAAAGCTAACGAGGATATCACCGCGAATGGGTGATAGGCGGTCATGTTGTTTCGGGCTTGCTTCGTTTCGACGGACGCCTATTAAGTATCCGTTGCTTTACCGGATCGGTTACCTGACTCGCATCGCGCTCATTAACGTAGGAAGCATTTTCTGGCTTCTGATCAATACGTTAGAGGAAATGGGCGACAACCTCCGGCGAGGCCGTCTGCCGTTTCGCTGGTCGGCGTTGTTCGCCCAAACGGATCGTACCGGAGTCGGTTCGGTTCCCTTGGTTCTGTTGGTCTCCTTTTTTCTCGGACTCACAATGGCATTGCTCACTGGATACCAACTTCAAAAATTCGGAACTGAGCGTTTGGTGCCGACGCTTATTTCGATAGCGTTTACTCGCGAGCTTGGTCCATTGCTTACAGGCATCGTCCTGGCTGCTCGGATCGGGGCAGCCTTTACGGCAGAGCTTGGCACGATGCAGGTAGCCGAAGAAGTGGAAGCGATCGAGGCAATGGGAATCGGTCCGCTTCGATTCCTGGTTGCACCTCGGCTGACGGCGATTACGCTTCTAATGCCCTGTCTTTCGGTTTGTTCGGTTATCGCCGGCCTTTTAGGCTCTGCTCTGATCTCCTGGATTTCGCTCAATCTGGTGCCTGCTTTTTATTTCGACGCAGTACTCAGCAGCCTTCTGTCAAAAGATATTGTGATTGGTCTGCTCAAAGCGGCGTTCTTC
>DASTDH010000355.1:0-2861 GCA_035710445.1 Chthoniobacterales bacterium | reverse complement strand
ATGGTGAGAAATGGTGAGCTAGGCGAAATCAAAGCGGTTCAGGTTGAGCATGCTTCCGGCTGGGCTTCGAAGCTACAGGAGGATGAAAAAAAGAATGAGCCCTCTTGGAGAATGAATCCTACCCGACTTGGAGACGCCAGTTTGCTTTTGGATCTAGGCACTCATGCTCATCACCTAGCGTGTTTTGTTACCGGACTCGATGTTACACAGGTAGTCGGTGAACTCAGTACGATTGTTCCAGGCCGGGCAATTAAGGATAGTGGTCATGCCCTGCTGCGCTTCGAGAATGAAGCTCGAGGCACAATGTGGATCTCAATGGCTGCAGCTGGGAACGAACAAGGGATTCGAATTCGGGTATATGGCGATAAAGGAAGTTTAGAATGGTTCCATGAAGGATCCTTTTCACTTGCGGTTCTGCTCTGTGAATGGTCCGGCGCAAACATTCGCGCAAGGCACAGACTGCGTTTCGGACGAAGCACGCAGGTGGACTCGTGGCGGACTCGGTCATCCGGAAGGATACTTCGAAGCGTTCGCTAATCTCTATTCAGAACTGGCGGACGTTATTGGTGCCAAAGGGAGAGGACGTGATACCCTGGGCTTCCCAGTCGCTCTAGATGGGGCGAAAGGGTTAGCGTTTGTTGAGGCCTTTTTACGATCTTACCGTTCTGGCGGAACTTGGACCAACGTAGAAGCTATTCAATAGAATCGGGGTGAATGGCTACGTCTCCCGAGCCCAATCTGGCCGCTTACTGGGGTGGTATAACAAGTAATGAAAAGCTTAAACCCCGCCATACGCCGAAAAACCGCCATCGACCGGAACGACAACTCCTGTGACGAAGCGGGCCGCGTCGCTGGCAAGCCAGATGGCAGTTCCGATCAGATCGTCTGGCAGTCCGAACCGACTCATCGGAGTGTGATCGATAATGGTTTGCCCACGGTTGGTAAGAGATTGGTCTTTATTAATCAGGAGCGCCCGGTTTTGATCCCCGAGAAAAAAGCCGGGGGCAATGGCATTTACTCGAAGGCCTTCACCGAACTTCTTTGCGAGCTCAACGGCCAACCATCGCGTCAAATTCTCTACCGCTGCCTTGGCCACACTGTAACCGATGACTCGGGTAAGGGGTTTTTGAGCGCTCATCGAAGAAATGTTAATAATCGATCCACTCTTCTGATCAGCCATTGCCTCACCAAAAACCTGTGATGGCCGAACGGTACCGTTGAGATTCAGATCGACTACCTGTTCCATCGCCTCTTGGCTTAGGTTAAAGAAGGTACGTTCGTTGTTGACGATCGCGTCCGCCACATTTCCACCGGCGCAGTTAACGAGAATATCGATTCGATTCCAACGTTCCAAAATGGCCCGTTTTGCAGCCTGGAGTGCGGCGACGTCCAAAACATCTGCCGTTAAACAAAGCGATTGACCGTGGAACTCGCGGATTACCGCGCTAGTTGCCTCTGCGGCCTCGCTCCGGCGACCCAAGATCCCCACTTTTGCACCGGCGCGCGCTAAACCGATTGCTAATGCGCTGCCTAAGACGCCGGTCGCGCCGGTGACGACGGCGACCCTGTCGGAAAGATCAAACATTTTTAGCGCGTTATTTGTACGGGGCATTTGGGGCATTGGGCTGGGATCGTCGAGTTGGTCTGGGCTTTGCATGGTGGGTTCATTTTCAACGGATCGACAAATGAGACTTAACCGTAGGTTCTAGGGTAGAGTCTTAGGCCGATCCAGCTGTCAGCCGGCAGCTTTCGCTACCGAATACGTTATCGTTATCACATCAACGAATCATTTTGTCGAAAGATTTGTCGTCAATGGGCGCAAAAAAAAGATTTGGTCATTTGACATTCGTTACGTTATCGATAACGTTATCGAAATCTCGGAGGCTCAACTGAATCAGTCTGGTTTCATCCCCAATGAGCACACGGCCCCAACTGAAACGTTCTCAGTGCGGAACGAGTTGTTGTTGCTTCTTGAGCGAACCGTCTGCACCCGCATGGAAAAAACGAGTCCAGGAAGGAGCAATTCCCCCAATCCTGCCGAGCAAAACTCGGCCTTCCACCAGAACAACCACCGCATCTATGCACAGATTCATAAAGTACCTGATCTCGACGTCAGCAGTCTTAAGTTACTGCTCAACCATCGGTCTTTCGTCCGCACACGCGGCGAACAGCAACCAGCTTGAAGTGTTTTCGTATTGGACTTCGGGAAGCGAAGCCAGCGCATTGGACGCCTTGTTCCAAGTATTTAAGCAGCGCAATCCGAATGTCGAAGTGATCAATGCTGCCATTGCCGGCGGCAGCGGCACCAATGCTATGCCGGTACTACAAGCGCGGCTAGCAGGCGGCAATCCTCCCGATACCTGGCAGAGCCATCCCGGCCAGGAGCTGTTTTCACGATACGTAGAACCGGGATTCTGCCAGGATATCACTAGTATCTACCAATCGGAAAACTGGAACGCGATTATCCCCAGGTCTCTCATCGATCAGCTCAGTTCCAAAGGAAAGATCTACTCTGTCATGACCGGCGTTCATCGCCTGAACGTGCTCTGGTACAACAAAAAGGTCCTGGATAAGAACGGCATCAAAATCGGGGACAAGATCAGCTTTGCGGATTTCTTTACCGCGGCTGAGAAGTTGAAAGCGGCTGGAGTGACACCGCTGGCCGTCGGCGATTCCGGTATTTGGGCGTCTGGCGACATTCTCGAGAACGCGCTGCTCGCCAAGGTGGGGCCGAAGGATTGGGCTGGTCTATTTAACGGGAAACTTTCTTGGGACAGTCCCAAGGTTAAAGAAGCGCTCGCCGTCTACGGCAAATTCCTGAACTATCAGAATCAAGACCACTCTGCATTGAGTTGGGACCA
>DASTDH010000354.1:0-12644 GCA_035710445.1 Chthoniobacterales bacterium | reverse complement strand
ATTGGCGTCAGATTCTTGATCCTATCTTTCCCGTCTTGGCCTGAGATCTTCGTTCTTGGCGCGGAGCAAAGCTTTTGACAGAATAGCGCCTCCTCTTGTGACCATGCCGAGCTGGATGCTTATCGCAGCTACAGCGCCTTCGCGTCGAACCCGACGTCTATCGCTACCGGTGGCGGTCATTTCAAGAAGGTTTCGGAGGAACCGTCTTGCCAAGGATTCGGCCAAACGAAACAGCCTGCGACCCGAATGAAAGCAATGAAGCTGATCCTATTTCAACCACGTGCGCACGCGCTGAGCACCGCGCTGGTCTGCACGCTCCTGGTTATCGGTTGCAAAAAGGAAGCAACTAAGGTCCCGCCGGTCCAAACGATCGAAGTCACCAGTCTAAAAGTCGAGCCCCGCACAGTGCCAATCACCTTCGAATGGATTGCGCAGACCGAGAGTTCGCGGCAAGTCGAAATTCGTGCTCGGGTCGTGGGCATTCTAGAAAAGCGCGTTTATAAAGAAGGTGCCGTCGTCCAGGAAGGTGAGGTGATGTTCGAAATGGAGCGGAAGCCATTTGAGGCACGGCTGGCTGCGGCAAAGGCGGAGCTTGGCGAACAGGAAGCACGTCTGGCCAACGCGCGCCAGACTCTGACCCGCGTTCAGGACCTGTCGCAAAAGAACGTAGTTAGTCGTCAGGATCTTGATGATGCAACCAACTCGGAGCGAGGGGCGGCAGCGGCAGTCGAAGCGAGTAAGGCGAAGGTTGCAGAAGCCGAGCTGAATCTTAGTTACACCGTAATCCGCGCGCCGATCACTGGGTTATCGTCGTTCGCGACCAAGCACGATGGCACCTACATCGGAGGAGGGGCCGATAGCATGCTGACTTACGTCGCCGCTCTCGATCCGATCCGGGTGAATTTCAGCGTGTCAGAGAATCAGGTGTTGCGCTTCCGGGATGAGATTAAGTCGGGCCGCTTGGATGTTCCGGCGGATGATGCCTTCGATGTCGAGGTAGTCTTGGCCGATGGCAGAGTTCATCCGCAGAAAGGTGAACTCACATTTTCCGACTTAGCCTTCAGCCGCGATACGGGGACCTACCTCGTGAGAGCTGAGGTTCCAAACCCACAGGGCGACCTGCGTCCCGGTCAATTTGTACGCGCCCGCCTACTGGGTGCGGTGCGACCCAATGCGATCCTGATACCGAAGCGTGCGGTGCTGCAAGGTGCGCAAGGCAGTTTCGTGTGGGTAGTCGGTCCGGAAAGCAAAGCGGAACTACGTCCGATCGAACTGGGCGATTGGTACGGCGATGACTGGTTCGTCAACGAAGGGTTGCAGGCGGGAGAGACGGTGGTGGTGGACGGAGGCATCAAGGTTCAGCCCGGCGCGACCCTCAAAGTCGTCGAACCGGTGACCAAGCTGGGATCAAAATAAGAACCCGTTATGATTTCGCGATTCTGCATCCAACGGCCCATCTTCGCCATTGTTTTATCTCTCGTCATCGTGATCGCAGGCCTGGGTGCCATGATGAGTCTGCCCATTGCGCAGTATCCGGAGATTTCGCCGCCGCAGGTCACGGTTTCCGCTTCCTACCCTGGTGCCGACGCGGACACCATCGCGCAAGCGGTGGCTGCACCGATCGAGACCCAGGTCAACGGCGTGGATAATATGTTGTACATGGAGTCGTCCTGCTCTTCGGCCGGCCAGTACTCGCTCTCGATATCCTTCCAGGTCGGTACGAATCCGGATACCGCCCAGGTCCAAGTGCAGAACCGCGTGAGTCTTGCTTTGCCTTCGCTGCCGGACACGGTGCAGCGGAGCGGCGTGCAGACGGAGAAAAGATCGAGCACTTTTCTCATGATTATTGGCATCTATTCACCGGATGGACGCTACGATGCGGATTACGTTGGTAACTACGCCAATTTGTATGTGCTGGACGCCATCAAGCGGATTCCTGGAGCGAACCAGGCGTCTATCCTTGGCACTCCCGACTTGGCGATGCGAATCTGGTTGAAGCCAGATCGGATGGCCAGTCTCCGGATCACGCCAAGCGATATCGCTCGGGCAGTCGCATCTCAAAATCAGCAGTTTGGCGCCGGCAGCATCGGTCGCTCACCCACGAGTGCGCCGGTGACAATGACCTTTCCGGTGGTGACCGAAGGCCGGTTCAGCACGCCGCAGGAATTTGAAGACATCATTTTACGGGCGGATCCAAACGGCGTGGCGATCGTGCGGCTCAAAGACGTGGGCCGCGCTGAAGTGGGTCTGAGAGACTATCTTCTACGCGCCAAGCTCAACGGCAAACCGGCTACCCTGGTTGCAGTCTATCAGCAGGCCGGCTCGAACGCGCTGGCCGTAGCAAAGAATGTGCGAGACACACTCGGACAATTGAAGCGAAATTTTCCTCAAGGACTCGACTACACGGTCTCGCTCGACACGACGAAATTCGTCAAAGCCTCAATTAAAGAAGTGGAGCACACGTTATTCGAAGCGGTGCTCCTGGTTTTAGCCGTCGTATTCCTCTTTTTGCAAAACTTACGGGCGACCGTCATACCCACTCTTGCCGTCATCGTCTCGTTGGTCGGCACCTTCATTGGGATGTTGGCGCTGGGCTTCTCGATTAACCTCTTAACACTCTTCGGCCTCGTCGTCGCCATCGGGATTGTGGTAGACGACGCCATCGTAGTTGTTGAAGCCGTTGAGCATAACATGACAGCGCGGAATCTTTCCGCGCGCGATGCCTCTTTCCAGGCGATGGGCGAGGTCTCCGGACCGGTGATAGCTGTTGTGCTGGTCCTGGCCGCGGTCTTTCTTCCGACCGCAGCAATCAGTGGTACCACCGGGCAGCTGTATAAGCAGTTCGCTGTTACCATCGCGGTTTCAGTGGCAATCTCTGGATTCGTTGCGTTGACTCTCACGCCCGCCCTTTGCGCCGTTTGGCTCAAACCTCACCATGGCCCGCGTCGCGGCTTCTTTGGGTGGTTTAACCGTGGCTTTGATCGCCTAATCAATCTTTACGGCGAAGGGGTAAGACAAACGATCCGGCGCTGGATTCTCGCCCTCGGTCTGCTCGCGATCATGCTTCTTTGTACCTGGCGCCTCTTCAGCACGGTTCCGGGCAGCTTCGTCCCACCCGAGGATCAAGGCTACATTCTGGTGGCGGCAATTTTACCGGATGGTGCGAGTTTGGATCGGGCCGAGAAAGTTTGCGATAGCGTATCGGAGATTTTCACGAAGGAGCCGGCGGTGAAAGACTCGTCGGTAATCGCCGGGTATAGCCTGCTGGACGGACAATTCAAGACCAAGGCCGGGACGCTATTCGTATCCTTGAAAGATTTCGGGGAAAGAAAAGGCGCTGAGAATAGCGCCTTTGCCCTGATCGATTGGGTCCGGCCTAAACTGGCGGCGATCAAAGAAGCGATCGTTATTCCAGTCAACCCACCGTCCATTCCCGGCCTTGGAGCCCAGGGCGGTTTCGAATTCTGGATTCAAAGCCGCGGACAGGGTGACGCGGCACGGCTCCAGGAGATCGTTCGTGGTTTCTTGGCCAAAGCCGGTCAACGACCCGAACTAGCGGATCTTAGCGCAACCCTCGATGCGGCCTCCCGCCAGCTACGGCTGCAAGTGGACCGGGCAAAAGCCGAGACCCTTGGCGTCCCGGTTCAGGATGTGTACGACGCGGTGCAAACGCTCTTTGGCTCACTTTTTGCCAGCCAATACAATAAGTACAGTCGAGTCTGGCAGGTCGTACTCCAGGCAGAAGCGCAATACCGAACCCACCCCGGTGATATTGAAAATATCTACGTTCGGAGTCGCTCCGATAAAATGGTGCCGTTATCCGCACTGGTCACCAGTAAGTACAGTGTCGGACCCGATCTCATCCAGCGTTTCAACAACTTCCTCTCCGTTCGTATCAACGGAAATGCGGCGAGCGGTTTCAGTTCCGGACAGGCAATCGCGGCCATAGAAGCGGTCGCACACGAAGCGCTGCCTGACGGCTACACTTTTCAGTGGTCTGGCCAAGCGCTCGAAGAAAAGAAATCAGGGTCATCTTCAACCCTGGTTTTTGTCTTTGGCGTCGTGTTCGTTTTCTTGATCCTTGCGGCCCAATACGAGTCCTGGGGTTTACCAATGGCGGTCATAACCGCAGTCCCCTTCGCGATTTTCGGCGCGATCCTTGGCGTCTGGCTGCGAGGGCTGGAAAACGATGTCTACTTTCAGATCGGGCTGGTGACCTTAGTCGGTCTCGCTGCCAAAAACGCCATCCTGATTGTGGAGTTTGCTGTCCTCAAGCGACGCGAAGGATTGTCAATCCACGATGCTGCAATCGAGGCCGCTCGGCTCCGGCTTCGCCCAATCATCATGACTTCGCTCGCTTTTATCTTTGGGATGGTGCCGATGTTCATTGCGGCCGGCGCCGGCGCCAATTCGCGCCATTCCGTGGCCACAGGTATAATCGGTGGAATGATCATCGCCAGTTCAGTCGCTCTGTTCTTCGTGCCGATGTTCTTTTCGTTGATCCAAAGCGCAGGCGAACGGTTCGCGCTCGGGAAAAAGATCGCTCCCCAAACTCTTCCTGAGACGGCTCCGGAAGGCACAACGGGCAGTCTACCTGCCGCCGGTAAGAGCGGGTGAGGAAAGAATCACACCGGGCTAGACCGGATTCACTCAGGAGTGTGCAGAGACAGATTTTGAACAGGAGATCGCAGAGGACACGAAGGTTTTGAAGGAGAAGCTAACAGAGCGAGCAAGAGCAGGAACAGGCTTACCAGTCGGTTAGCATCATCTGACCTGATCGACGATTCCGTAGTCCCTGGCTTCCTCGGCCGACATCCAGTATTCCCGATCGATCGCGCTTAATATTTCGGTTTTCGAGCGGGATGTGATTTCCGCGAGGATCTCGGCGGTGCGATCACGAGCAAATTCGATGCGCCGTTTGATTCGGCCGACTTCTTCAGCGTTACCTCCCGCCTTGATCGATGGTTGGCAAAGGCAGATACTCGAGCTGCGGCTGGCAGTCCGCTTTCCCTTCTTGCCAGAAGCTAAGAGGACGGCACTCACCCCGATCGCCTTCCCAACGCAGTAGGTGCGAACATCGCAAGATAGGGATCCGATCATATCGCAGATTGCCAGCGCGCTCACTTCCGAAGGATGATCGGAATTTATCCAGAGTGAGATTTCCTGATTCGAATCTTGCTCTTGAAGAAAAAGCAGTTGGGCGATAACCAGATTGTAGTTTGTTTCATCCAAGTTAGGACCAACCATCAGGGTTCGGGATCGTAGCAACTGCGAGTTCAAGTCTGATTCAAACCGATCAAAGCCGTCCGATTTATCTGTGCCGAGGGTGTGCGTACTCATACGGATCATCCGACAAACAAAGTAATATCTTCTTGCGGTACCGTCCAAAAGGAAAGCGTAAGTCAGTTTTCCACCTTTGCTGTCTCCTGTTCAGGACCCGTGCGTGCTCTTCGGTACGTGCATCCAAGATCGCACCATTTCGGGAGAATCCTCTCGTACTCGTGGTCGTCCTCGTACTCGTACTCGGACTCGAAGATGTCACGTATCGCCTGCCGGCGAGAATCACATAGTTTTACGCGCGATCAGCAATTCAAGGTGCAGAAATATTCAATGCATTTCGAGTACGAGCACCAGTACGAAAGCGATGTGGTTGCGACCATCCCATCTGTGCCGCCGCGTGACCTGCTGTTCAAAATCTGTCTCTGCGCCCTCCTGTCATTCATAGCTTCGTGAGGCTATAGTGGTTTACCCTCGCTCTCGACCCAACGGGCCATCAATTCGTTGCTCGGTAGGGCTCTTATCCATAACCTTGTGTGCACTCTTAGCCCCGGCAACCGGTAAGCCGGCGGGATCGAGTAAGCCGACCTGAACGAGAACCGAAGCCTGATCCCAGTAGATATGCTCATGGACCAGCTTATCGCCTTCGAACTTGATAATGCCAACGGTGGGAACTTCGACCACTCGTCCAGTCGGTGCTACCCCAGGCAAAAGCCAATCTATCTCCGTGGTGTGAGTAAACTGTACAATGAATTCGTCGACGATAGAATCGGTGCCAACGGTACGGCCAACCGGAGTAAGCCGAAAATCGGGCGGATTTACCCCGATGAAATGATACTTGTAAAAGCGTTTGAGTTGATCATGCCCGACGCCGCCAGTCATCGTCGGGATGTGGTTGACGTAAGGCTCTACCACCATGGTTGCCATAGTGGCATCGACATCACGAGTCTCGAACTCATATCGACAATGTGCTTCCCAAAGCGCAACCAGATCTACATTAGCCATACTATGCTCCTTTCGTCGTTCGGCCCAGCCTACAGCATTGCGGATTACTGAGACAACGATTAGCTTTCGCCCTTGCGGATGAATAGAAGAAAAGAAGTTTCTGCAAACGCTTCGCGCCTATCCCCATCTTGCCTGTGCTCTGGCGCTATCTGTCAAAATCAGCGCGGGCCGGCTCTACCTTGAAGAGTTCCGCCACTCGCGTACGTCCATCCGATCCATTGTGGCCAAATGCCGAAAGCTGGGAAAGACTCAGGCAAGCATCGAGGGAAATCTCATCAAAGTGGAATCCCCGTTCGCGAACTGCGAAAGATAGTGCCAAACGCTGGGTCTTACCTATCGGAAAGCAACTTCTTCGAACGGTCCTGGCAAAGATCGTTTTGGGGATCTAATTACGCAAAATTACAGGAAGTGAAGTCGAAGTATGATCCAACCGGGCTCTCCTTCGTTCACCACGGAGTCGGTAGCGAAGAATGGAGCGCGGACGGCTTTATCCGATCAAAGTGATGCTCACGGAAGAGCGAGTAAAACCTGGCGTCGAAGTTCGTCGTGTCCTCTGCCGACACCATCTTCTGCCGAAAACGTATTTCACTATGTTGGCGGAAAATGCCTGGCTGCCAGCCGCGGCGAAGCCTGGCGGGAAATAAAAGGCCTCGGTTATCGCCCTGCCGCCAGTCGTAGTCTCTTTTGGGTTCTTAGGCTGGAAGAACCAAGAGCAGTGCGGATCGACCGAAGAATGATTGGGGTAACACGGTTCAAGGAATCACGATACCTGTACTGAGTAGACTTTGGTTAGTACTCCAGCAGATTCTCTCTCAGAGTTGAGCCGGTGTACTGAGCGCGAAAACGTCCGCGCCGTTGCAATTCCGGTACCACGAGATCAACGAACTCTTCAAAACAACCGGGAGTATAGGTCGCTGCGAGCATGAACCCATCGGCGCCGCCGTCGTCCATGAAATGTTCCAATTGATCGACGATATCCGCCGGCGTACCGACCAACCGCGGCATGCCCATTCCTTCGGCATAGATTAAAGCTGCTTCGCGAACGGTCACCGGTGCACCGCCTTTGGCATAGATGATGGAATCAAACAACCCTTGAATGCCAGGTATCTCGATATTCTGAACAAACTCATTAGGGTCATACTTCGAAAAATCCGGCCCGAAGTGACCCGATATCCACGCCATTGCTCCCTCGAGCGGAATGCAATTCTGGATGCGCTCGTATTTTTCTTGGGCCTCGCTTCGGGTGATGCCGACGATTGTCTGAACACCATAAATGCGTTTGACGCTCTCTCGTGGTCTTCCGAAGCGCTTTTCCAATCGAAGATTGAGATCGTCGGTGTACTCCCGCATTCGCTCTACGTTGGGATGGACAGCAAAGATTGCCTCGGCATGCTTGGCGGCAAAATCGCGGCCCCGATCCGATGACCCCGCTTGCCAAAGGACTGGACGGCCTTGTGGCGACCGAAAGACAAACGACCGCGCTTTGCAGCGAAAAAACTCGCCCACATGGTCGACCTCGCGAACCTTGGCAGGATCAGCAAACATTCCTGTCGAACGATCGGCTATTATCGCGTCCGGAGCCCAGGAATCCCAGAGTTTGTAACAGACTTCCATGTATTCTTCCATTCGCTCGTATCTGCCAGAACGCTTTGTCATTTCGGCTCCGTAAGCGTCCCATTCGCTCTTGGAATACGAGCTAACGATGTTCCACGCGATGCGGCCACCCGATAGATGGTCGAGACTAGAAAGCCGACGGACCATCGAATAAGGGTGCTCAAATGCGGTGGATAGAGTGACGCCGACTCCTAAATGAGAAGTCGCCGTGGTAATAATCGGAACAATCGTTGAAGGCTCGTGCACTGGACACTGAACCGCGTATTTCACAGTTGCGTCTGAGCTGCTTTCGTAATTGTTATAAGGCGCGAGTTCGTCTGCAATGAACATTGCGTCGAACAAACCTCGCTCCATCGTGCGGGCCATGTGCTGCCAGTAGGGAGGACGCGACCAATCCCAATTAATTTTGTCCTTTGGATGGCGCCACATGCCGGTGGCATGACTATTAACGCCGTGCTGGACAAAGCCCAGTATATGAGCGCGCTTTTTGCTCATGTGGCTAACAGTGGATCTTGTTGGTGAGCTCACCAGGAAAGAACTTTACAAATGGCGAGGAAAAAGGTAACCGCCGCCGGGTTCGGTCAATCATTGAGCTCACGGTGAAATGTGTAAGCGACGGCAATCGGGCTGGCCAAGGCCAAGACTATCCCAACGTATAGCAACTGTGGAGCAAGGCCGTAAGCTACGATCGCCAGCGAAGAAGCTATGACCGCGATAATCGCACCCACGAAACTATATCCAAACCTATCGCTCTTTCCGTCATCGGGATCGTCAAGTGTCTGAGCCACGCGCTGAAGTACGAACCACATGTAACGCAAATAAAAGAAGGTAATGGTAATCCCGATCACAATCGTAATGATCGTACCGATAGAAACAAAAATGTGAGGCATGCTATCTCTCCGTTTTATTGGCCAACTAAGTGGCTGCTCCGATCACTCCGCCGCAACCCCCTCTAGTTGAGACGATATGGTCGCGTCCTTGACGTTTCGTAACCGCGCGAAATCGAAACTGAGGTTATTGAGCAGACCAATTACCAGGGGCACCACAGCGCTGATCACTAGGATGGAGAGGGAACCCCACAGTTCGCCAGCGGCGGACCGGATCGGCATCCCGATGGCAATCGCCAGGATGGTGCCGCCAATAAAGCCCCAGCCTGTGGTCCGCGACCAGAACAATGCCAGAACCAAAGGAACAAGAATAGCGGTCCGGATCGCGTAGCTGGTCAGTACTATTGTGACAAAATCGGCTCCGGTTAGGACAACGGCGGCAGCTGCGATTGCGGTCAGGAACATTGGCACCTTCGCCCAAACGAACAGCTGCTTCTCGCTGATATTCGGTACAAGCGGTTTGATGATGTCGACGACAAATACCGAGCTGGTAGCAGTAAAGGCGCTATCAATCACGGAATAGCAGGCAGATAAAATCACGATCACGTAGAGGATAACGAGCCAGGTCGGAAGCCCAAGATGCGAGATTAGGAATGGGCCAACCGCAGCAGCGTCGCCACCGAGATGGGTATTAACGTTGACATGCAGTGCGATCCCGATGAGGCCAAGCAAACCGAGGCAGATAGGGATCGGATAGAACCACGCGCCGGCCCAGAAGAACGATCGACTGACGTCCTTCTTCTTAAGCGCCCAGGCAACCTGCCAGAATTCTTGGCCTGCAATCGTGGCAGTTAGGAGTCCAAGCGCCAAGGTGATGCCGAACCCTGCTGCGGCATCTGGACGTGCAACGCTGAGTAAATCGTTTCCCTGTGCTGCGACCGAATGCCATACGGTGTTAACGCCGCCGGCATAGTGCAGTGCCGCTACAAGAATGATCGCCGACGGTACGGTGTGGAGGAGGGTGGATAGAGCGGAGGTCGTTACCGACGCCCATAAGCCACCCAGAATCGAGTAGATCAGCACCACCAGCAGCCCGATGATCGCGGCAAGCTTAGGGTCGACACCAAAAACGTTCGATACGACGAGCGAAGTACCTTTTATATTTATAATAACTTCAATCAGAGAACCGAAGAGCGCACCGAGAACCACCACGCCGCCCGCAACGCCGTTTCCGCCAAAACGAACTTTGACGAATTCGGGGATTGTGTAGCCATCCGGCATGAGAGTCCGGATCTTCCGAACAAAGGGAATGGCCGCGATGACCGCCAGACCGTTTGGCACTGTAAACCAGAACAGGCCGGAGAGACCAAAAGAATAGGTCTGTGCGGCAGACATCATCACCGCCATCGCCCAGGTCCAGATTGAGATAAGGCCGGCTACTCCGAATCCAAATCCGATCTTCCGATTGGCGATGACGAAATCCTTGGTATTTCTGACAAGCTTAATCTTGACGTAGTAGACGATGGCAAGAAGCAGAAAGCCGAGCAGGATTTCGCTGGCGATGCCGAGCTCCGGCTTGAGCGCCTGATTGACGGTGAATTGGACATTATCCATCTCAGAAAGTATATTAAATAGATAAACTTAGTATAGAAGTCGGCTTACGAATAAGGTTGAGGATATGGCGGTGTCAACGCTCAATTTCGATTTTTTTCGAACAAATCGGGGGTTCTCAGCAGCTAGCCGAAGTGGCTTTTACGAATCGAACGAGCAGACGCATGGCTGGAACGTCCTAATCCGGCCCAATCCAGAATAACACTTATTCTACCATTATCGGAACAACGGACGTTTAGCAAAGAATGTGAGTGACTTAGAGATGTTAACACTCTCGAAGCTCACATCCTGATGAACATCAGCACATCCTTGATTCTTAGACGTCGCGATCAAGGCAACTCGTGCTCAGACGTTCCGAGTTTCGGATTGCATCCATACCACCCATGATAATTGCTCAATCGCGTGAAACCTGCCGATTCAAGAAGACTGGTGGCGATTGAGCTTCGGTAGCCGCTGGCACAAAGGTCGGCCATCGGCGCATCCCGAGAAAGCACTCCGCTGTGCCGAAGCAGCCCGGGCAGCGGAATGTTCATCGTTCCTTTTAGGTGGTCCTGATAATATTCCTCGGCCGAGCGTACATCGACAATGATCGGGCGCGGCGGGGCATCCGTGGCTGAAACGAGATCTCGAGTTCCCAGTTGAGTAATTCCTAGAGTCTCTTGGAGATCCTCAGCAACAAGAAATCCGCAATCTGATCAAATCCAATACGAGCGAGGTCTAACTTAGCCAATTCCGCCTCTTCCTCGTCTTCGACTGCTAGTAGGATGGGCAGATCGGGGTTTACAAAAAAACCGCTCCAAACTGGGAACGACGGGCTGGCCACTCCGATGTTCAAGCTACCCACGGCATGTGCGTCACCGAAAAGCGCGGACGGGCGCAGATCCAAAATTGTCGCACCTTCTTGTTCCAGCACTTTGAACTCGGAGAATTACAGTTGGGGGATTGGGCAGACCGGATAAGAACGGCGCGCCGCGCGAATTGATCACGACTGATCGCGCGAAGTAGGGCGGGCGCTCCGGCAGATTCGCTTGAGGGGTAGTCCGGTAAATAGAGTCGAATCGCGTGAAAAATGGATCGCCGTCGTGCACGAAACAAGAAACGACTTTGGCCGTTACAGAGACTCGGCTTTGGCGTGCTCGTTAGCCGCGTTCCAAACTGTCATTCCACACGACGGACAAAGAGGACGCCGTACGCTGGGATCTCAGTGTGACCGTGCAGTTTTTGTCTTCCTAAAAGGTCGAAGACCGATTCCTTAAAGGTTACCGTTTGGATCGAATGGGTGAAGTTTAAAAGGAAATAGAATTGTTCGCCATTGCCAGAGCGCATTGTGACTTGAATTTCGGCAGGAATGTCCGCCCACTCCCTCATTGGATCTCGAACCCCGAGCGCATCGAGTAAAGCGGTCACGTTTTGAGTCGTGAAAAAACTCCCAAAATGGATCACGCGCCCAGACCCTTTTCGGTAGAGTGTCACCGCCGGCTTACCGCTATAATAATTTGACGCGTAATACGCTAAAATGTCGGTCCGCTCGCTGTCCACCGCCAGCACCTCATTAAATATCGGCGCCTCAACCGGTGCGGCTGAATTCGCGAACCGCATGACTGA
Organism: Chthoniobacterales bacterium; assembly: GCA_035710445.1. Classification (GTDB taxonomy): domain Bacteria; phylum Verrucomicrobiota; class Verrucomicrobiia; order Chthoniobacterales; family JAFAMB01; genus DASTDH01. The sequence goes on along the minus strand of DASTDH010000354.1, from coordinate 705 downwards.
GATCTCTCCGCTAGGCACCACGGTAAAATCTGTGACTTGCCCACCTGTCAGGCTCTCATAGAACGCCTTTCCCGCCGCATCGTAGCACCAGTGATTGCGGTTGCGATAGCCGCTCCAGCAGCCAAAAACCAGTGTGCCACCCCCTTCGACATACTTTTGTAAGCCTGATACATCCGTAGCGGTTAACACATGAGCATGCGGGAAAAAGACGATTTGATAATCGCTTAGCGCATCGCCCGACTGCAGGCCGGAGAGAGGTAACAAATCGGCGGACAAATGCCGTTCCGATAAGGCTTGGTATGCGCTAAGCTCGTTTGTATCCCGGTGCTTCCCGGTCACACGCTCGATGCGGGCGTGTGATTCGTTATCGAAATCATACAAGATCGCTGCTTGGGAAACACATCGGGTGCCGACCAAAGTATCCGAGAGACGTTTGATTTCCTCGCCCAGCTGCTTGGCTTCGTCCAATCGCCAGGTATTTCGCTCGTCGTGATAAAGCAGCCCGTTCCAATGGGCTTCTGAACCGTAGGGCAGAGAACGCCAACGGAAATAGAGCAGGCCATCGGCGCCCTGGGCGATTGAGTTCCAGCACCAGAGACGCATCTGCCCTGGTTTGGGCGTCGGGTGAAGGTAATCTGGATTGCCGTTCAGAATACCGCCTATCTGTCCGCTCGGGCCCGACTGTTGTTCCAGCACCATGAACTT
>DASTDH010000353.1:0-2643 GCA_035710445.1 Chthoniobacterales bacterium | reverse complement strand
TTTACTCTCTCACGGAGGTTAGACTGATGCGCTCCAGTCAGCGGATGCCGCCGGTAGCAAGAATCAGCTCGCCGGTCAACCAACCTGAGTCGTCTGACGCGAGGAAGACGGCGATGGGAGCGATGTCGCGGACCTGGCCGGTACGACCGAGCGGGGCTTGCGCGATGAGAGCCTTCTCAAAACGGCTCCGCGCTCTACCTCCTCGGCATCCGGTTTTCCACTGGCCTAGACAACTGGCTCAGCATACAACGTGCTTGGTATCCCACCGTTTCGCTTATGCCCGTCCCCCTCAATTTCGGGATCTTTCGAAAGCTTCAGCGAAGCTTGCTCTATTTGCTCGCTGTTTTTGTCGTCTCAATTGCGGGTTATCTGGCATTTGGCTGGTCGTTGATTGATTCCGTTTACATGGTGGTGATCACGATGTTCGGCGTCGGCTTCGGCGAAGTTCATCCACTGATCAATGCGTGGCAGAAAATTTTCACAATGCTGGTTATTATTGGCGGCACCAGTGCAGTCGTTTTCGTCATCGGCGAAGTCATTCGTTTCATTACAGAAGGAGAAATTTTGAAAGTAATTGGAGAACTCAAAAAGAGCCGTCAAGTCGAAGGTATCAGCCAGCACGCGATTATTTGCGGCTACGGCCGGATCGGACAAATTCTCGCGCACGATCTCGCCGCATACGGATTTCCGTTTGTGGTCGTGGACTTGGACGATGAGCGCTTGGCTATGGCCGAAGCGGCCGGTTGCCTTTTTGTCAAAGGAAGTGCCACCGAGGAAGAAACGTTGATCCGGGCCGGAGCCGAACGCGCCCGAGTGTTGGCCACAGTGCTTCCGCAGGATACGCTCAATGTCTTCATCACGTTGACCGCTCGGAATCTGAACCGCAACCTTCTGATTATCGCCCGAGGCGAGCAGCCTAGCACCGAGAAAAAGCTCCTGCAGGCTGGTGCCAACGAAGTTGTTTTACCTGCCGCCATTGGCGGCGCGCGCATTGCCCACATCATCACACGCCCCGCGACGATGAAATTCCTCGGTGATAGTCGGGGAATTGTGGGCGAGGAACTTAAGCGGCTCGGCGTGGAAATTGACGAGTTGCGCCTGCATCGAGATACATTTCTCGTTGGAAAAAAAGTCCAGGAATTGCAGGACCTCGCCGAAGGAAATTTGCTCGTTCTGGCCATCCAGCGAGCCGACGGGAATATCCTGCGAAGCGGCTTTCTCGAGGAATCGCTGTGCGAAGGCGACGCCGTGATCATCGTAGGTCGAACCCAGGCCTTACCGCCGATCCTGCGCGCCGAGATGGAGAAGGAAGAGTTGCTCTAACTCTGCTTGGAACAGCGAACACGACAGTTGGGCCAAAAACCGGTCCCTTAGTCGATTCTCGGTGTTTATTGCTTTCAACGGTAGTGGCGACGCGAAGACTCTCTAGGTCGTCGCTGAGCAAGGTTTATCGACCACATCATCGAGCAACTGATAAAGAATGAAGCCGCAACAGAAAGAATCGTCGTCCGGAGTTGCACGTTCAACCTGGCCCAGGCACAGGAAAAACATTGTGAGGAAGGAGCTTGCCGCCTATCAGGCTGATATGGTTAGCGTCGAACGGGCGTCGGACCGAAAGAACTTTATTGTGACGGTAACTACGCCCGACGGATTCGAAACCTCGTTCTCTCTCACTGGCCAACAATTGAATACGCTGGGTGAAGCAAACACCAGTTGGGCGGACTTTGATTTCGTTCGAGCTTAATCAGATCCGTTCGGCTTCCATTGAGCGAGCCGCCTTTACCGCGAAAGCTCCAAACGGTCAGTTGCTCGGTATTCCTGACGCGTCGGGAACTCGTCGCGGTATCGTTGTTATCTCACCGATGAGATAGCTGGTAGGTATCCAAGAGCCCTCATCCTCCGTCGCAGCGATGCCGCCAGTAATATAACGCAGGGAGGCATCGGTGATCTGAATATCGAGCACCGCGATAAATGCGCCGAGCATCGTGCCCCACACACCAATCCACGCTTTGAAAGCGATTTTTTCCTGCTCGCCTTCAGCCATGATTTACCTGGTTCGAATTTTTCGGAAACTCGGGTCCCTTCTTTTTAGAAAACTCCTTGGCCTGGCGGCCGCGAACTTTCGATTGTGAACAAAGCGATTCCTGACCCTGAAGACTATCGATCGGAAGACGAAGACGAGGAAATGACTGGTGCAACGAGCGATCCGTTGGCCGAGCCGCCCGCTAGCCGCGGTCACAAAGCGAGGAATCCCTATGAGGGAACAGAGGCCGTTGATGAGCCCGGACCCTCATTAGCTGACCAGCTCGAAGATAATACACCCGCCAATGATGAACTGCTCGGTGAGGAGGAGTTATAGAGAAATGCGGATTGGCGGATTGCGAAATCGCTCAATTGCCGGGCTCTGGTCGTCCGTTGCGGGTCCTTGGCGCAACGCGCGTGCTTCAACGCAACCACTCACTGGAGGCGAAATCGTACCGTGGGGACTTGTCGGACTTTCGATTGGGCAAAGCTCAAATATCCCGGAGGGGACAGATGATAGTAGCCCCGCCTTTAGTGCGGGGTTAGCGTTCCAAGGATCCGACCGTCCCGCAGGGACGATAGAAGATGGGGACCTTGGGTCTGCAATTTCGCGTGGTCGGC
>DASTDH010000352.1:0-13781 GCA_035710445.1 Chthoniobacterales bacterium | reverse complement strand
CTTCTCGCGGATGATTCTTTCGGGATGCTCCTCCGCAATCGTTTCGATGTCGATACCACCTTCGGTACTCGCAACCACCACGGGCGTACTGGTCGCCCGATCGATGAGGATCGCGAAGTAGGCCTCCCGCTGGATCTCTACCGACTCAGCCACCATCACTTTGTGAACCACTCGACCTTCCGGACCGGTTTGGTGTGTGATCAGCGTATAGCCCAACATGTTTCGCGCCAGTTCCGCCGCTTCGGCGGGCGACGAACAAAGGTGAACTCCGCCCTTGAATCCGTGCCTAAATGTTCCCTTGCCGCGGCCGCCGGCATGAATCTGCGCCTTAACGACCAAGTGGGACGTCTTCAGATCATTTGCCACCTTTTCTGCTTCCTCGGGAGTCTCAGCGGGTGCCCCGGGCGGAGTGGCAATGCCAAAACGTTGGAAAAGCTGTTTCGCCTGGTATTCGTGAATATTCATGTGCGAAAGAAATGCCGGGGGAGGCAACTGGTCCGTACATAGGTCTAGCCGAGAATGCCGTCAACCCTAGAAGATTCAATCGTGGAATGCGAATTGCGGAATGCGGAATCTTTATCCTTTATTCCAATTCCAGCGAAAGCGAGTAATCCTGGAAACCGAGTGACCTCCAGAAGGCGAGTCCTGCGGAGTTGTGGCAAAGAGCGTCGACACTGATTCCGGTATTTACCGGCAGCAGTTCCTTAGCAAACAAATCGGATCGCAGCCACTGCATTCGAGCGACCAGCTCAGATTCCGACATCGGGTTGCGACGACCTTCGTCTCGAATGAGTAAGAAATTGAGCCGGCCGAGAAGCTCCGCATCCGACGGATGGGCCACGCGAAAAGTCAATTCCCATTCCATGATCATCCGACTAGACAAAAAATCTGCGTAACTGCCGATAGACGAATCTTACTCGCCTCGATTCGCGGCAAGCGAAAACTCCCTTTATACTTCCGGATGTTGATCGCGCTACCCGGACTGATTGAACGGATCCATGCGCTCGGTTTTGACGAATCCCAGTTTGAAGAATTCTTTGCTCGATCGGCCGGCCCGGGCGGCCAGAACGTCAATAAGGTTTCGACCGCGGTCACACTTCGGCACCTTCCGACCGGAACAAGCGTCACCGCTCGGGAATCGCGCTCCCAACACCAGAATCGACGTCTGGCAGCACTGCGTTTGGTGGCGCTCCTGGAAAGAAAAGCTGCAAACCAGCAAGCACAACAAAGGGCTGCCCGGGAGAAGCGGCGGAGACAGCGCTCGCCGCGACCGGCCGCATTGAAGCGCCGACTCCGCGAGACCAAAGAGCGTCGGGCGGTCATTAAGCAGAACCGGAAAACTTTGAGCAACGAAGAGGCTTAACCGGTCGACATCGGATCGATGCTATCAGTCTCCGCGGACCATTTGACCCCGGTTTTGGGGTGCCACCTACGGCGACGCGTTACGGACCGACAACATCCGTTCGATGTATTTCGCTATCAGGTCAAACTCCAGGTTCACGCGAATCCCAGGAGCGAGCCGGCGCAGATTCGTTGCTTCCCAGGTATGCGGAATAATCCAAAGCACAAAGCTGTCGGAATGAAGTTCGGCCACCGTGAGGCTGATACCGTCGACGGCTAACGACCCTTTAAATACGACGTATTGTTCAAAGCCACGAGGAAGTTCGATCTCGACTCGGCGATCGGATCCGCTTCTTTCCAGGGTAAGAACCGGGGCCGTTGTATCGATATGACCCTGAACCAAATGTCCATCAAAGCGCCCGTCTGCAGCCATAGGTCGTTCCAAGTTCACCAGATCACCTTTTAGAAGGTCGCCCAAATTGGTGCGGCCGAGGGTCTCGCCCAGAAGATCGAATCGAAGTCGTGATTGAATGATCTCGGTCACAGTCAGACAACAGCCATTCACCGCCAGGCTGGCGCCCGGCGCGAGCTCTCTGGAAAAAGGCGTTTCAATCTCCAACCGGAACCCATCACTATCGGTTTTGGTCAACGCATCGAGCTTTCCGGTGGCTTCGACGATTCCAGTAAACATCGACAAATCCTAGGAAGGGAGCTGGAGGAGCGCAAGGGGGTTGATAGCGCCGGCGTTGGCGACGCTACCCGCGTTAAACTTTGCGTCTGGCCGAATTTGGTGGAACATAACCCGCCCATGGAAACAGTAGTGATTGTTGGAACGGGGTGCGCCGGATTGACGGCTGCAATTTACGCCGCACGGGCCAACCTGACTCCCCTCGTCCTTGAGGGTCGAGAACCTGGCGGTCAACTGACGACAACTACGCTCGTCGAGAATTTCCCTGGATTTCCCGATGGCGTTGACGGGCCGCAGCTGATCATGAATATGCACAAACAGGCGGAGAAATTCGGCGCTCGGTTCAGGTACGCCGAGCTCGAAGAATTTGAACCCGCCAAACGACATCATCGGCTCAAGGTCGACGGAGATTGGATCGAAACGAAAAGCGTCATCGTCGCCAGCGGTGCCTCGGCCAAGTGGTTGGGCCTGGAAAACGAAAAAAAGCTCAAAGGACACGGGCTAACCTCCTGCGCTACGTGCGATGGAGCCTTCTATCGCAACGTCCCGGTCTGTGTAGTTGGGGGCGGTGATACCGCTTGTGAGGAAGCTGTCTTTCTCACGAAATTTGCTTCGATCGTCTATTTGATCCACCGCCGGGATTCGCTTCGCGCCACTCCGATTATGGCCGACCGGGCGCTTCAGAATCCGAAGATCAAGCCGATTTGGAGTACCGTTATTACCGAATACAAAACCGACCCGGCCGGAGAAGTGGGAGCGGTCAGCCTGAAGAATATCGAGACTGGTGAAACCAGCTCGTTGGGGGTGAAGTGCGTCTTTATTGCGATCGGTCATACCCCCAATACGATTCCGTTCCAGGGCAAGCTCGAGATGGATGTCAATGGCTACCTCATCCATCAGGACGGCTCTCGGACCAATGTGGCTGGCGTTTTCGCAGCCGGCGACGTGGTCGATCCACACTACCGCCAAGCCATCACGGCGGCGGGTCAAGGCTGTATGGCGGCTATGGACGCAGAACGCTACCTAAGCGACCAGGAAGGAGCTTAGCGCACCTATCCCGCGGGTCGGCTCATCGATTTCTCTGATTCGCTTAGGATAAGCCTGGTAACCGATGAAGGTCTGCGATCTCACGCAATTCTATTCGCCCTTCAGCGGCGGCGTGAAACGGTACCTGGAAGAAAAAAGACGGTACGCAGTGACAGCTGGGCACGAACACATCCTGATCGTGCCGGGAAAGTATACCGAGCGTATCGAGGAACCAAAGGCTCGAACCTATTTCATAGGAGCGCCGCTGGTTTCCAAAACCTCCCGATATCGAGCACTCTTAAATCTCCGCGCGGTTGAAAACCTGCTCGAACAGGAGCGACCCGACATCATCGAATCGAGTGATCCATACCAACTGGCCTGGAAGGCGATTGCGTCAGGGGAAAATCTGAGAATCCCGGTGGTCGGGTTCTACCATTCCCACTTTCCTGAAGCATACCTCCGAACCACTTCGAAGTTCTTCGGCAAAACCGCGACCTATATAGCGATGGAAACCGCCAGGGTCTACATTCGGTCACTCTACAACCATTTTCGCTACACTTTCGTTTCTTCGGCCGGATTAGCTCAGGTCCTGCGAGAATGGGGCGTCGATAATGTAGTGCTAAACGAGCTCGGTGTTGACACCGAGACTTTTCACCGAGCCAATGACAAGGTTGCCACGCGTGCGGAACTTCAGATTCCAGACGATCGTTTGCTGCTTCTTTATGTCGGCCGGTTGGCTTCGGAAAAGAACGTCAAAACACTGTTTCAAGCTTTTGAAAATCTGCATCGGCGCAATCCGGAGCATTTTCATCTTTTGGTGGTTGGCGATGGACCGCAACGAGATGCTTTACATGAGCTGCAAAAGGCAACCGAATCAGTGAGTTGGCAGCGATATTGTTCAGACAAATACTCGCTGGCGAAGATCTATCGCACCGCGGATCTCTTTGTACACCCCGGCGTCCAGGAAACGTTTGGCCTGGTGGCTTTGGAAAGCCAGGCGTGCGGAACTCCGGTTGTGGGAATTCGAGGCAGTTACATGGATCGAATTATTCTCTCGGATCAGACGCATTGGGCCAGCGAGAACTCTTCTGAGTCGCTCGCCGCGGCTATTCTCGAAATGAGTTCGGCCGACTTGGAAGTGATCGGGAATAAGGCTAGCAAGCAGGTTGCCACACGCTATTCCTGGCGAAAGGTTTTCGGTCAAATGTTCGACATTTATAAAGAGCTGAAGGGCGATCCGCATAGCTAGCCCGGAGGGACCCATTGAGAGTAGCCAGTGTGTTACGTACAGAGAACTGGGATCCGTATGCGAAAGTCCCCGTCCCGGGGACGCAATGATAGTACCCCACCACTTTAGCGGTTGGAAGCCCAACGAAAGATAAGATGTCCGTCCCGTCAGGGGGGGACCCAAAGATAGTAGCCCCGCACTTTAGTGAGGGTTGGCCGTCAAAACAGCGGCGCGTCCCGCCAGGGACGATCGATCGCGTTGATGTTCGCTGATCACGCGAAAATTACAGACTCAACGCCCCTATTTTCTATCGTCGCTTGCGGGACGGACGGATCGTTGGAACGCGAACCACACTAAAGTGCGGGGCTACTTTCGCTTGGCCCCTCCGGGACATTTGAGCCTTACCCAATCGAAAGTCCGACAGCTCCTTCGGGACGGATTCGTCAAAAAATTCGAACCCATCCGCCGCGGCGGATGGGCTACTTTCACTTGAGTCCCTGCAAGACGACTCCTTCCAGCCTAGGATCGGCACAAAAGTTGTTGTAGGCTAATTATAGTGCATCTGAAATCGTTCGTGGTCCGCCGCTACACTCGGGATGATCGCGCTGCCGTACGCCAAATTTGCTGCGATACGGGTTTTCTCGGCCGCCCGATCGATCCGGTTTTCGAAGATCGAGATCTGTTTGCCGACTTCTTTACCGACTACTATCTTCAGCACGAGCCGGACGCAGCCTTTGTGGTCACCGTCGATAACTCAGTGGTTGGATTCCTCCTCGGTTGCCGATATCCGTTCCGGCACCAACTGTTCAGTGCAGTCCAAGGTCTTCGGCTCGCTGCCAAGGCTCTACTGCGGTACCGAAGATACAAACCCGAGACCAAGTATTACCTTTGGTGGATCCTTCGCAATGCGCGCCGAGAGATTCCGCCGGCGCCCAGGTGGCTTGGACATTTCCATGTCAATTTCCTACCGCAAGTGAAGAGCATTGCTGCCTTTCGGGAAATCTTAGAGACATTCCTGCGGTTCCTGGCGAACCAGAACGTGACTCAGATCAGTGCCCAGATGGTGACGTTTGACGATCGGCGTGGAATCGCGCTGCTTGAACGCTACGGGTTCCGCGTTCTGAATCGTTCAGAGATTACGAAGTTCAAAGAATTCACGAATCAAACAGTCTACCTCTCAACGATCCTTAGGGATTTGAATCCGGCTGAGGAACGAATGGTCCGACCCCTGTGGGACCGCCGGCAACGAGCGGTGAAGGCGCCGAGTGCGGAGAATGGCGGGAAGTGATTGATGATTCGTCAGGGGTGGCCAACTCACAACCGTCACTAATCACTAATCACTCTCCAGGAATAAGGCTGGCGGGAAAGGTCTTGTCAGGTAACGGGCTGGATTTCGGTAGCGGCAACTAGCCTGTCCGACATAGTCTCGACACTTACAGGTGCCGTGTTGCTTCCTTAGGACGACGTCGGATCCAACCGAAGCACCTCGTGTCATTGAACCTACTAACCCGAACGGGGCGACTGGTTCACCCCGGCCCGAAAACGCAGTCTCCTCGGCGTCGTTCGCCCGAACAGTATTGTCACAGGGTGATGGCGAGCGATGGCGACTGCGCCTTTAGGTCCGCCGCCCCAATCGCTTCGTTCCACCACTTTAGCCGGGAACACGAGGCTCCCTAACCGGACAGTCGCCGCTACCAGAAATTGCGCCAACGCCTGAGGTTGTGTGTTCCTGTCCCCTACAACCAGCAACGCTGTTTAATTTGCTAATCACCAGTCACCAATCACTTCCCCCCCATTCTCCGCTGTCGGCGCTCTCACCGGCTGTACCTGACGATGCAAGCCAAGGTCCGCACTCCGTCTTTCCAGCCGATCTTTTTCCCAGCCGAATAAGCGCGAGCAGCGTAAGTGATCGGCACTTCCTGCAGGCGGATACCCATCTTGGCAATTTTAGCGGTAACTTCCGGTTCGATTCCGAACCCTTTTTCTTCGATAGATATTTTTTTAAGCAGGCTGCTCTGGAACATCTTATAGCAAGTCTCCATGTCCGTAAGCCGCAGCCCGGTAAAACGATTGCAAAGCCAGGTCAGAATCCGATTGGCCAGATACTGGCCGAAGTAGGCCTCCTGAACATTTCTCGCCTGGGAATAACGGGAGCCGTATACCACGTCCACCTCATTCGAAAGCAGGGGTGCTAGAAGTTTTTCGTATTGCACCGGATCATACTCCAAGTCGGCATCCTGTATGATCACATAGGTGCACTGAATCGCGCTGATTGCGGTCCGCAAAGCTGCGCCCTTGCCACAATTGACTTCATGGAAGAATGCCCGAATACGTTTATCTTCTTTTGCCAGTTCGGCCAGCAGCTCGCGGCTGCCATCGCTGGATCCATCGTCGACTGCAATGAGTTCACCGACAACGGGCTGAGCAAGGACAGCGGACACGATTGTTCTGAGGGTGTCTATTTCATTGTAAATAGGCATCAGAACCGATAGGCAGGCACTCGCTGCCTTAGCTGCAGAACGCTCGCTCACTAGGTGGCCTTGCATAAGCACGTCACCTTGAGCAAGGGCTGGCAGTGATTTCAAGCGAATCGGTTGAAAGGAACTGAAAATTTCGCGAGCAGACTGCGCAAAACGGGAATAGCGCCAAAATGACGCTCGAGTGCGACGCCGTGATGAATGTGTGACGTAGTGGCGCAGTTTTGACGAAGAGAGGACCCGATACAAACGACGTAACTGCCTATAAACGAACGAATTATACAATATAAGAATGATGGCATGGCCTAAGCTACCTACAGATGCGTAAATGCAAATTTTTCAAAGAACGCCTATGAACATCCAACGCTATCAACGTTATCCGTCTACGGAGTTATCTCGGGCTTTCGATCGCCTCGCAACGTTGCGCGAGGAGATGGATGGCTTGTTCGAAAACTCATTCCGTCCCTTCTTTGCCGTGCCGGGTTCATTCAGCACCTGGTCCCCTGCCATCGACGTCTACCAGGACAAAGATCAATTCACCGTCGTGGCGGAAGTACCGGGAATGAAAAAGGAGGACCTGAATCTTTCGCTGCACAACGGAGTGCTGACCATTTCCGGCGAGCGTAAGGAAGAGAAAAAGTCCGAACAGGGATTCCGCTCGGAGCGCTTTGTCGGCAGATTCCAACGCAGTATCAACCTTCCGGTTAGCGTTGACGCCAACCGAGTCAAGGCCAGCTATCAGGATGGGTTGCTGAAAGTGGTGCTGCCGAAATCCGAGGAAGCAAAACCGAAGCAAATCGAAGTCTCGGTAAGCTAAGATCACCTGAAACGATCAATGCCTGAAGCTTAATTGCTCCAGGCAGCGAAGGAGGAACTATGAATATTGCCCCGCAGCAAGAACAGCAGTTGAGCACCGAAGCTCCTCAGCCTCGACCGTTTGTGACCCCAAGCGTCGATATTGAATCCACCCCGGATGGGTATGTGCTGCATGCCGAAATGCCAAGTGTAAATAAGCAAGGCATCGAAGTACACGTGGAAAATGGTGACCTGGTTCTCACCGGCCACCGTCAGCCACTTGAGATATCCGGTGAACTGGTGCATCGCGAATCGCGTTCGAACGATTTCCGGCGCGTCTACGAACTGGATCCATCGATCGATACCGCCCGGATCACTGCCCGGATTGAGAACGGAGTATTGACGGTGAATCTGCCCAAAGCGGAAAGCGTCAAGCCTCGTCGGATCGAAGTCGATTAAGCGATTCATCTCAATCGAGATTAAGCCCGCCACGCTAATCGTGGCGGGCTTTTTTTGGCCAGGATCCGCTTCCGGATTTGCCCAAGCCGTCGCCGAGCGACGTTCTCTTGCTGATGCTTGTCCCGCATGCGATTGGAGTCACAACCATGAAAGCGATCCGATTTCATACCCACGGCGGGCCAGAGGTGCTTAAGCTGGAGGAGGTTCCGGTTGCGGAACCGGGGCCAGGACAAGTTTTGGTGCGGGTCGTGGCCGCTGGGGTCAATTTTCTCGATGTCTATCATCGGACCGGATTGTACAAGGTTGCATTGCCCTATACCAGTGGCGTCGAAGGAGCTGGAATTGTGGAAAGAAGCGGCCCCGACGTTGATATCGCGCCTGGCAGCAGGGTGGCTTGGGCTTCATATCCAGGCGCATGCGCGGAGTTCGCGGTCGTCCCGGCCGCCCGCTTAGTTCCGGTACCAGACGGATTGGATCTCAGTTCGGCCGCGGCGGCGCTGCTCCAAGGTATGACCGCGCAGTATCTTTGTGAAACCACCTATCCGGTTAAGAAAAGCGATAGCGCATTGGTTCATGCCGGAGCGGGAGGCGTAGGGCTTCTGTTGATCCAAATGTTGAAACACAAGGGAACCACTGTGTATACTACGGTTTCGACACCGGAAAAGGCCAAGCTCACCGCGGCGGCGGGCGCGAACAGTGCTATCCTCTACGCCCAAGAAGATTTTGTTAGTCGAGTGAAAGAACTCACCGGAGGAAAGGGTGTTAACGTTGTCTATGATTCGGTTGGTCTGACAACCTACCAGGGAGGTTTCGAAGTGCTCAAACCATTGGGGATGCTGGTCCTGTTCGGGCAATCGAGCGGACGGGTTCCGCCAATTGATCCGTCGGTCCTCGTGGAAAAGGGTTCTCTGTTTCTGACTCGTCCGTCTCTTACTCATCACGCTGGTGATCGTGAAAGCTTAATCGAAAGGTCAGGAAAAGTGTTCAACTGGATTCGGGAAGGTTGGTTGCATTTGCGGATCGGGCATCGGTATCCGCTGGTCGACGCCGCCCAAGCCTACCGTGACCTTGAAAGTCGCAAAACCACAGGAAAGATCCTGATTACCGTGGCGCCTGAATAGAGAGTCGGCCTGAGCATTGGAGACCTCCCTAATAGCAGCAGGCTGCATCAGGATTTATTTGTTTTCTCCTATGTGCCCGATAATCTGACCGATCATGGCAGCGAAGAACCCTGAGGCAGAACCGATCGATCCGGCCCACGCGGCTCGCAAGAAGAATTTGGATCTGGCGCTCCAACAGATCGCAAAGGACTACGGCGAAGGCGCAATTATGCGTCTGGGTGACGATAAAGTCGCCGCAGTCGAGGTGATTCCTACCGGCAACATCCTTATTGATCGGGCCCTGGGGGTGGGCGGATTCCCTAGGGGACGTGTCATCGAAGTTTTTGGACCGGAATCCTCCGGTAAAACCACTTTGACCCTCACGGTGATTGCGCAGGCGCAGCGACGCGGCGGATTGGCCGGCTTCATCGATGTCGAGCATGCACTTGATCCTCAATATGCCCGGAAGCTGGGGGTTAATCTAGATGATCTGTTGGTCTCGCAGCCAAGTTCAGGCGAAGAGGCGCTCCGAATCTGTGAAACGTTAATTCGCTCCAACGCTTTGGATGTCATTGTACTCGATTCGGTCGCTGCGCTGGTGACCAAGGCTGAGCTGGAAGGTGAGATCGGTGACGCGACGGTTGGCGCGCAAGCTCGGCTCATGAGCGCGGCTCTGCGCAAACTGACTGCGCTCATCTCCAAGGCACGGACCTGCTGCATTTTTACCAACCAAATCAGGGAGAAGATCGGTGTCATGTTTGGTAATCCCGAAACGACGCCAGGCGGAAAGGCGCTGAAGTTTTATGCGAGTGTGCGAGTCGACATTCGGCGGATCAGCGCGATTAAGCAGACCGATGGCACCGTGGTAGGGAATCGGACCAAGGTGAAGATCGTGAAAAACAAAGTCGCTCCACCGTTCACCGAGGCCGAATTTGATATTATGTACAACGAAGGGATCTCTAACGTTGGGGCCTTGCTGGACCTTGCCCTGGAAAAGAACATTCTCGAAAAACGCGGTTCATGGATCTCTTATAAAGGTCAGCAGTTGGCACAAGGGCGAGATGCGGCGAAGGAGGCGCTCAAGGTGGATAGCAAGCTGTACGCAGAGCTTGAAGATATCGTCAAAGCAGCTCTCGATGAAGAGGCGAAGAAGCGATGAAGATGCGGGGTAGAGTTGCGCTGGCGATGAAATATGGAGATCCATAGCACTCGGAAGGTGCGTCGCTGGTGACGCCCGGAAACAACCCGGCGCGAGCCGAGGAATCGAGCCAAGGTCCCGGGTTGCATCACATGGGTAGTCTCCGGGAGCCGCAAGCGGCTCCCCTCCGGCGAGAGAAAGCCTGCGTCCGCGCCGCACGATCATATTTGAAGTTGAGACGATGAAGACCGACGAGATCCGGCAAAGTTTCCTAGACTTCTTCAAGGAGAAGAAGCATACGATCGTGCCTTCATCCAGCCTGCTTCCGGACTCACCCAACCTTTTGTTCACGAATGCGGGCATGAACCAGTTCGTGCCTTATTTTCTAGGCCAGCAAGATGTTCCCTACCGGCCACCGCGCGCAGCTGATACCCAAAAATGCATCCGCGCGGGAGGCAAACATAATGATCTCGATGACGTTGGATTTGACACCTATCATCACACGTTTTTCGAGATGCTGGGTAACTGGAGTTTTGGCGATTACTTTAAAAAAGAAGCAATCGCGTGGGCCTGGGAGCTGCTGGTTGATCGTTGGAAATTTCCACCAGCGCGCCTTTACGCTACGGTCTATCGCCCCGGCCTGAAGGATCCGGCCGAGTTCGATCAAGAAGCCTATGATCATTGGGCACCCCTCTTTATCGCCGCCAAGCTTGACCCAAAGGTTCACGTTATTTCCGGCAACCGGAAAGATAATTTTTGGATGATGGGAGAAACCGGCCCGTGCGGGCCTTGTTCGGAAATTCACCTCGATTTGACTCCGGACGGGGATTCCGGCGGAAAGTTGGTCAATCAAGGAAACCCGCTTTGTATTGAAATCTGGAACCTGGTTTTCATCCAGTTCAATGCGAACCCGGACGGTACGTTTTCTCTTCTGCCAGCTCGTCATGTCGATACCGGCATGGGTTTCGAGCGTGTGGCCGGTGTGATCGAATGCACCGCCGGCTTCAACGATTTCAAAAGACGAATTTCCAACTACGAAAGCGGCGCATTCCGGCCAATCTTCGAAAAGCTTTCGGAGCTTAGCGGTAAGAGCTACCAGGGGACGTTGCCAGAGTCGCGCACGAACCTCTCCGAACAAGAGAAAATCGATGTCGCTTTCCGTGTCATCTCCGACCATGTCCGGACCCTCTGCTTCGCCATCGCCGATGGAATCATCCCCAGCAATACCGACCGCAATTATGTGATTCGCCGAATCTTACGCCGCGGAGTGCTGTTTGGCCGCTACCTCGGCTTTGGCTCTACCGGATTTCTCAGCAAGCTTGTATCGACGGTGGTCGCGAATTTTGGCCACGTGTTTCCCGAACTCGCGGCCCACGCGCAAGAGATCCGTGAAATTCTTGATGGAGAGGAAACGTTGTTCAACCGGACCCTTGATCGGGGGCTGAAGATTTTCGAAGAACAGTTGTCGCGGCAACAGGGTAGAGTCTTTCCGGCAGAGACCGCCTTCATGCTGTATGACACCTATGGATTCCCGATCGATCTCACCGAAGTGCTGGTCCGGGAACGCGGACTGGAGCTCGATCTCGCTGCGGTCGACGGTCATCTCGACCAGCAACGGGAACGTTCCCGCGCGGCCCAGGAGAAAGAAGTCATCGCAGCCGTCTCCGAGGCGGAACCGACGGAGTTTGTCGGCTTTACCCAACAGGAAACAGCAGCCACCGCGACGAGGCTTATGACTCAGCCGAACCAGGTTCTGGTCGCGGTTGATCGATCCCCTTTATATGCAGAGATGGGGGGTCAGGTCAGCGATACCGGCGAGTTGGTAACCGATGAGGGCTTACTCTGGCCAGTGCAGAACGTTATCAAACAGGGTCGCACTTTTTACTTAAGCCTCCCGGGGGAGGCGAGGCTTACTGTGCCCGCTGAAGTTACTTTGCGGGTCGATGCCGCGCGCCGCCGGCTGATCGAAGCAAATCACACGGCAACTCATCTGCTTCATTGGGCGCTGCACGAGGTAGTCAGCAAAGGCATTAGCCAAAAAGGGTCGTTCGTTGGTCCAAACCATCTCCGCTTCGACTTTAATAGTAACCCGCTAACGGCCGAGCACATTCGGGAGGTCGAAAGACTGGTAAACTCCCGCATCATGGAGAACGAGACCATAAGTTCGGTCGAGCTACCGTACGAAGAGGTGAGGGGCAGGAACGATATCATGCAGTTCTTTGGCGAAAAGTATGGGAGCATCGTGCGCGTCGTTCAGATCGGTGGGCGTGCCGGCAAACTCGACGGATACTCGATGGAGCTTTGCGGCGGCACCCACGTAAGCAGCACCGGCCAGCTTGGGTTGTTTGCCATCGATAGCGAGGCGGCGATTGCCGCCGGTGTCAGGCGCATCGAAGCTTTAACTGGGTTGTCAGCTCTCGATCAGCTTCGGAGCAAGTTGCAGAGCCAGACCGACAAACTCGATTCTACGAATCAGCAATTGGTAGATCTGAAGAAGGCGGTCGAGAAGGAACGCGCTCAGGCGCTTCAACGTGAGGCTGACCAATATGTACGCAATCTGGATCTGCGTTCGGGCCGGGTCGTGCAGTCGATCGATAATGTGACCGGAGAATTCCTTCAAGCGTTGGCAACCGCGCTCAAGAGCAAGAATTTCGAAGGTGTAGCGATTTTGTTTGGCAAACAGCCCGATCAAATCCACGTATTGGCGTATGTCGGCCCAGGCTGCACGGGTGCCCGGCAAGCTGGGAAATTGGTGCAGGAGCTCACTGCAATTTTGGGCGGCAAAGGCGGAGGGCGGCCTGATCTGGCGCGCGGTGTCGGCAAAGATATCAGCAAGCTCGGCCAAGCAATCGAGCGAGCCAAACAGTTGGTCACGGGCTAGAGCTTGTGGGTTGCGAGTTCCGAGTGGCGAGCCGGGAATCAGCTTGTAACCCGGAGCCCTTAACTTGTAACTTGCAACCATTCGGATGAAGCAAGACTTACATCAGTTTATTCTTGATGGCGCCCGCCACGTCACCCCTCGTTACGTTGGCAAGCTGGTCAGGCAATTGCCGGAGATCCGGCTCATGGCTACACAAGTTGCTGAGTTTCCCCATCTCGCTGACCAGGTCGGATTCTTGGCGGAATTGATTGAAGATTTTCATTCGGGTTTGAACCAGGACGTTCCATACACTGCAATCGCGGAGGGTGCGTTCGCACTGTCTTACCTCCGCAAAGGGGCAGACATCATCCCGGACCGAATCCCGGAGATCGGCTATGCGGACGACGCTGCGATCATCACCACCGTTTTTGAGACCTACAAGAAAGCGTTTCTGAAGCAGCTGGTAAGGGGCGATAGAAAGCGGCAGAAACAGTAGTTTCGTTGGCCAAAGTGTGAGGTTTGGCTTCCGTGATTACTAGAACTTACGACAAGGTCGCAGACCGCTTCGAAGAAAAGTTTTTTATGACAGTTTGTCTTCCGATCAAATGGTTATGATGGTCGGGCTGACAGGCTTCGACATTCTTCTGGCCGAGATGTGCGACCAACCTA
>DASTDH010000351.1:0-3004 GCA_035710445.1 Chthoniobacterales bacterium | reverse complement strand
CCAGTTGCCGGTCTTCGTTGGTTATCTCCGTCTCCGACTTCCCCAAGACAATCGAAGCAGTCTTAGTGTGCAGGTCTTCACCCTTAACAAACGCCTCAATCATCCTCTTATCCCCAGAAAAATAAGCGGCTGCCCGTAGCTCAATCTGGCTATAGTCGGCGATTACCAGAACATTCCCGACTGACGTCGAGCCCTTCTCCCCGATTTCCGGGACGACCCCCGGCAATCTCTAAATACGCAGCTATTCTGGCGGCCGGACTTTTCGCGCTTATCTTCGCATTACACTGGTTGTATCTGAACCATTTCCGGTGGGATTCTGACGAACTGCAACACCTTCACGTCGTGTGGACCTGGGGAAGCGGTCTTCTGCCTTACCGGGACGTCTTCGACAACCACAGCCCTCTTTTCCACTGGTTATGTTCGCCTGTGTTCGCATGGCTAGGAGAGCGGCCAGACATCGTTACACCGATGCGATGGATGATGGTACCGCTGTTTCTGATAAGCCTCTGGTGCATCTACGTGCTCGGCGCGACTGTGTTTTCGCCGAGGGTCGGCCTCTGGGCCGCAGTCTCGACTGCACTGGAGCCGAAGTACTCATTGCTAACGGTCGAATTTCGCACCGATAACCTGTGGACAACTCTCTGGTTGGTGACCCTGGTGGTTCTGCTGACTGGGCGACTGACACCGAAACGGCTCCTGATCGCCGGGCTGTTGTTCGGCGCGGCATTCGGCGTATCGATGAAAACGACCGTTCTCGCACTCACCGTATTAGCTGCCGGAGCTGGAACGTGGGCTCTTGTATTTCAATCGCACAGGATATTGTTAACAGGAAAAAGGCTGTGGCAGTCCTCCGGCACCGGCACCGCGGCGGTACTCGGTGGATTAGCGGTGGTGCCTGGGCTGATCCTTGTATTTTTTGCGTCGAAGGGTGCTCTCAGAGAGCTTTATTATTGTGTAATCGAACATAACCTCCTACCTGACAAAAACTCGCCGTTAAACACCCTGGAACACTTCCTTACGGTCGCGTGGATTTTCGCTCCTGTTGCGGGGATCGCCTTTGTTGTAGCGAAGCATGAAACAGTTTCAACCCGTGCTCTGCGGAAATGTTTCTTTCTCCTGACGGTTGGTTTCTTCTGGCCAACGTTATACGGACTCTGGACGACAATTTTGCGCCAGACGCAGATGCCTGGAATTCCTATCTCAGCCGTGGCGGCCAGTGCGCTGCTCGTCTGGGTAAGCACCTGGTTGCCAAACGTTTTTCGTTATTGGACACCGCCATTTCTACTCCTATTGATAGCTGGCTTGATTGAACCGGATTGGACTGTGGATGCCTGCAGGCTCTACGGTGGACAATACGATCGGGATCTAGCGATTATCAGGGATGTGGACACTCTAACAACACCCGGCGAGTGCGTTATGGACGCAAAAGGAGAAACAATTTTCCGGCGGCGGCCTTACTATTATGCCTTCGAGGGATTTACCGAAGAGCGGATCGAACGAGGGCTACTCGCAAATACCGTGCCTCGACGGCTCGTGGAGACGCGCACAGCGGTTTGCAATCCTTCGACGCGCTTCGGTGAAGCCACGCTGAGCTTCATCGAGCACAACTACCTCAGAGTTGGCCAGATTGCGGTCGCCGGAAAAATGATAGCGCCTTCACCGGATGGTCGTGTGGAATTCGACGTTGTGATTCCGCAGCGATATACGCTTGTCAGTTGTGAGGGCCCAATGAGCGGAAACCTAGATGAGACGCCGTTCCAAGGCGATCGAGAATTGGCTGTAGGCCGGCACGAGTTCGTGCCTGACAGGCCCACTAAACAAATAGCGCTCCTCTGGGCGCGGGCATGGCAAAAAGGATATTCTCCATTCAAGCAAGCAAACCAGCTATGACCGGCTCCGTTCGAAAATCGATTCATCCCAGCGTCTCATGACGTTGACTCACTTTCGCCCAGGGGCGCGAGCGCGACCGAACCGAAACACCTCATGATTCAACGGGCTTGATTTCTCGAGCGAAGTAGGTGCAAAAAGCTTCCATCAACTCGCGCACCCATCCGATGAAGTTAGGAGATTGAATGGGTTCGAGCAACGTCGCGGAAAAGTAGTCGGGCTGATAATGAAAGACGCCGTTCCAACACCGGCGGAGCGCCTCGACATTCGGCGACGCCAGGAGTGCGTTAATCCTGGGATCAATCAGCCTCAGATTCCGGAAGCATTGCACAACGACGTACAGGCTCGCGTACCAATAGTACATGAAGTTACCGCGTGGGCCGGAGAAAAGTTCGAAGGCGGCGAGATCCGGATCTTGTAACGCGGCAACCCTGGGTTCCTCAAAAGCAACCAGATTCGACTCGAAATGATGGCGCATCCGAGCTGCCACGACGAAGTAATGATGGAGGGAGAGGGGCGGCGGAAAGCTCATGAGAAACATTATACGACCAAAAGAGGGGATAAACAGCGTCGTGGCATTTAAGCGATATGTCGGCCTGACCCTTGACGACGGTTCGACGATGAAGGTCAAAATTGCCGAGGGATCGACCGCCGAAGTGGCGACTGGAGTAACGATTGTATCCGTCCGTGAGGATCGGTCATTTTAATTTCATCAGCCGCGTAGAACATTGGGCTTAGCTTAGTCTATGGCGTTCTTGCCACATGCGCGGCGTTGGCGTGTGCTAGCGGTCTTGGTCGCCTGGTTGTTGCTGCCCCCTCCGTCTGGTGCATTGCAGATCGCGAGCCGTCACGCAGAACCGGGGCGGCAGATATGCTTGGACTGGACGAGGAAAGATGGAAAAAAGGCCAAGCCTGCAGACAAGCGTAACAACCTGGGGATTCTAGATAGCGACCAGAACCGGATCGAGGACGCCCGGAAGGAATATGAGGAGACACTGAAATCCTACCGTGAGTTGGCGCGGAAAGACCCGGAGACCTATTTGCCTGACGTAGCGGCGACCCTCAACGACCTCGGGATTCTAGATACCGACCAGAACCGGATCGAGGAGGCCCGGAA
>DASTDH010000350.1:0-11594 GCA_035710445.1 Chthoniobacterales bacterium | reverse complement strand
GTGGTTACACCAAAAGGCTCAACATGTTAGAAGATAAAATCGTCATGGCTACCGGATCTTATAACGCCACCTACACATATTCCGGAACCGGTTATTGGATTTGTCAAATGGTGGCGTTCAGCGCGTCGGCGGCACCAACGCCTACCTCTGTCCCAACCCCAACGCCTACCCCTGTTCCAACCCCTACTCCGACTCCACCCCCAACGCCTGCCCCTACCCCAACCTCAACCCCGACTTCGACGCCCATCCCTACCCCAACACCAACGCCGGCTCCTAGCACTTACTACGTAAGTCCAACCGGAAGTGATTCGAATGACGGCACTTCGCCTAGTACCCCTTGGCAGACAATCTCGAAGGTTAATGCGACATCGTTTAATGCGGGAGACTCCATCCTCTTTAGCGGAGGATGCACTTTTAACGGCGGCTTAGATATAAACGCGGCGGGAACCCCTATCCAGCCCGTTATTATCGGCTCTTACGGAACCGGCCACGCGATGATTAACGCGGGAACCGGCGAAGGCTTTCTCGCCTATAATTATGCAGGGATCGTCATCCAGCACATCGATTTCCAAGGCTCGGGGGCCGAAAGTAATACCGCTAACGGTATCGAGTTTTACGCGGACTTAGGAGGAAACGTAACCCTCCCTTATATTCGTATCGATGACGTTGACGTGGATGGTTTTGGTAAAAAAGGAATTACAATCGGTACCTGGAGTAATCTCACTGGTTACACCGACGTACGAGTTACCAACGCCCAGGTACACGATAATGGTATGGACGGAATGCAGGTATACGCTCAAACTAAAGGGGCTATTACTAACATCTACGTAGGTTATTGTCAGTTTTATAACAATACTGGGAAAGCCGGTCTTAGCAATCCTTCGGGTAGCGGCGTAGTATTCGGTGAGGTTACCGGCGGTACGATAGAACAGTGCCAAGCTTTTCACAATGGAGCATCGAATACCAGTACCTCTGGACCCGTGGGTATTTGGTGCTATGACTCGAGTTACGTATTGATTCAATATAACGAATCATACGGCAACCTAACCTCCGGAGGCGACGGAGACGGATTCGATCTCGATGGGGGAACTACGAATAGCTATCTACAGTACAACTATTCGCACGATAATGCGGGCGGTGGCCTTTGCTTGTTTCAGTATTCGGGAGCGTCCGTGCATTCGGGAAATCTCGTTCGTTACAACGTAAGTCAGAACGATAAAAACGGAATTTCGATTTGGGCAGCGAATAGCTCCAGTCCGGTAAGCTCCGATAAGATTTATAATAACATAATCTTAGTTGGCTCGGGTGCAGGGATCTTTTTCACTAATACTAATTGCAGCGGCCTTGCATTTAACAACAATATCGTTGCAACCTCCAATGGAAAGACCCTGTTGAGTTTCCCTGGTACGAGCGGCGCTACCTTTAATTTTGATGATTACTGGGCAGGCAGTAGCGCGTTCGTCATTTCCTGGAATGGGACGACGTACTCGAACTTGAGCAGCTTCAAAACCGCCTCTGGTCAGGAGGGGAGCGGACAGAACGTCGATCCTAGCCCGTTTTCAGGAAGCGCTCCGGCCTACTGGCGCTTTTAGTTCGTATGGACCCTGCCATCACCGGTGAGCAACCAGCGTTGATTTCGTACGCAAGAATAGGAATTGCCTCGAATGTGTCGAATAAACCTTCGAAGGCATAATAATGTCGGAAAATGTTCTTTCATAGCAACATTTGTAGGAATTGTTTTTTGAGCGGCCTTTTTCGAAGGAATCGTGCAACGGCTGCTAAAGGTCAATTAAACAGTGCGCCTAGAAACGTCGTTCCGAAACATGGAAGCTCAGTAAAGCGCGAACCTCGGTCAGATCTTAGCCTGGACTGTTAGGCGCACAGGCCCAGGATAGCGTCAAAAGAACGAGGAGCGCTGAAGGTGCGACCGGAGGTACCGGGGCCCTCCAAAAAAGAAGCCGAGTAGCCCTGCGGAGAACTTGCCGCTATAAGCGGACGATCTGCATCGCGCCGCGGTGAAGCTCCCGACGTGTAGCTCTCGATATATTTAGACTGGACCGTAATGTCCAATGTTAGAGACACGTCCCTTGGCATTGTTCTCCATGGTTATTGACAAGCCCGAATGCGTGACGATGTTTGACGACGTCAGCGATGCCCAGAAAATCGTCGCTGAAGTAGAGGGCGGGTCAATCGTGTGAAAATGCCTTTGTTTATAGCGAGCGTCTTTTTAACGCTATCCGCTACGTCTTACGCGGCTTCTCCCGGCGGTGGGTTGCACGGCGCCAGTTTTCGTAGTGGGTTCGTTGCCCACAGTGCCGGCTCGGCATTCAGGATGGGATCTGGAATTCGCCGGAACTTCGCATTTCGTCCTGACTTCGCATTTCATCAAAACCGCCGTTTCTTTCATCGCGACCATCGTGTCTTTTTTCAACAGTTTGCCTGGCCTGTTTATTGGTATCCCTACTATCCTTACGATTACTCCTATTTGGATTACGGTCCCGATAACGACTATCAATATTGGGACAATTCAGCCGCGTCTGTGCAACCGGAATCCTTCAGACCCGCCGGCGACCGTGGCCCGGTTGTCGTCGTCATCAACACAGGCAATTCCCGGCCCATGGATTCAAGGGCCGATACCGCGTACATCAATAGCGGCTACAGTTCGACCGACGCAGCAGGGCAACAAAGAATAGTCCTGCAGGATCCGAACGAGAGAATCGGACCGGGAGCCGATCCAAGGACCTTCGTTCCCCCGTCAGTTCCGCAACCTACTCAAACGGCCGCAAAAGGCGCTCAAACAAAGCCACAAGCGCAGGCCGGGATCTTTGGTAACCTTGTGTTGGTCAGCTGGCTTGAGGACGCTGGAAAGGACGAGATTTATGTCCAAAATACCGAGACGAACGACGTTCAGAAGATCACCGCTGAGCCCAACTTGGACAATTTTCGGATCGTAGAGCTACACCCAAACGCAGATCTGACGCTGTTTGAAGCGGTCATCTCGAACGGAAGCCAACAAGGACCGGTCAGGTTCCGTTTTTAAACTCCGGTGAAGCTCAGATTAACGATCGAAGGATCACGTTTTGGCCGCTTTTCTAGCAAATGATGCGCGAAGACGGGTAGCTCGGCTCTTATTTTTGCTCGGAATTTTTCGAAGGGCCGACTCATTGAATTCTGAGTGTATAGGCGCCGCCAGTTTGCTTGGGTAAGGTCGCCTTTGTTAGCAGGTCTCGAAACATCAGAGCCACCTCGGTTTGCTTCTTACTCAGTCCTGGAATCATTATGACTCCTTCTTCTTACGCTCGACATCTAGTAGTTTAACCCCATTAGATTTATGCTGGACGACGCTCTCTCCTAGGATGTCACTACCTCTCTTCGCGGCCTCTACCAGCTCCGAGATTAAGTGACCGAAGCTCTTCTCGTTCTTGCATTGAGCCTGAAATCGTCTCGATACTGGGGAATTAAAGCTCGCATCTGCTCATATAGATCCTCCGCGGCACTGATACTCTTACCCTTCCGACCAGCCAGCTAGCTAGTAGTTCTTCCAAATTAACTTCTCGAGAGCCTTCGGCGACCTTGTCCATAATCTCGGGGTTAAGCTAGACTTAACAAGAACTTCGGATGCAGTCATGAACATCCTTACGACTTCACTTCCTCGCCAGAAACTGAGTTACTGATGCGCAAGGGCAACGCCGATGAAGCATAAATCTTCTCCCTTTTTGCTTGTCTTACTAGCTTCGCTGCCGGTCGTTGATGTCGTTGCCGACTCGACGGATGAGGCGCTGAACCAGTTCTATGTTGAGAACATGGCGGGTCAGCTGACCTCACAAGCCGTCGGCACAGCGAACGAAAAGCCGGCTGACAAATCAGCTAGAGGAAAAGAAGGAAAAGCGCACAAAGAAACTAAAATCCGTCCGAGCAGCAAAGTCCAGGTTCGCTCCGACCAGACCACAAATAGCTTTTTCAGCTATCGCCCGTCCGCCGGGGTTACCAACACGGTCCACGCCAAGTATATTTCGTCCATTGACCCCAGATTTCCAAACGTCAAAGCATTCGCGGCGAGGGAACTCGCAGAAAAAGGTATCGAGAAACGATTCGACGATCGCTTCTCCCGATACGGTTTTTCCAGTCACGATTCATCTGATTCATATGCCGGCTACCTCATTGTGATGTGGGAAATTATTAACAATCAAAACGCTTCGGCTTATCCTTCCGGCATTCGGCAAGTGCGTCAGAAAGCAAATGAACTTTTGCTCGCCAAATTTGGGTCTAAGTCAATCCCCGATGCGACCAAGCAATATTATTCTGAGTATTTCAAGTTGTTGGCTGTCTGTTACGCCGACGCGATTAAACATCCTGAATTCGTGGCCAGCGAGGCCCAAGGAGTACGCAATTTTGCCTACTATTAGACTCGGAAGCTCGGCATTGATCTGAAAAAATTCCAGTTAACCGACGCGGGTTTTCAACAGATCTAGAACCAAGAAGCAAATATGCTCGTCATCTTATTCAGATCTAAACTTACACTCGCAGGTGGAGAAGACTGCCCGGCTATGAACGCTGAACTGGAATGGTTGATTTAAGGGGCCAGATATTGTCCGGATTGAAATCGTCGATCCTAGACCGTTTACGGAAGCCGTTTCGCGGCCGAAACTTCCTCTGCGCGGCATCCGGCATTCAGGGCGAAGCTGCGCAGGGTAACCTGTCACTTTGGCTTGGAGCGGGTATACCAGTATGGTATTATCGGTTAGCATCGCTATGGAAGATTCCTCTAAGGGAGGTGTTAAAGGCAGACTGCAAATACCTGACACTCGACCGCCTCCAATGTTCGTCGCCGATGCCCTCGGCCTCGATTTCCTTAACTCCATCGGGACGCCAGTAGACACGGTAATCGAGTGGCTAGCCAGCGGCCAAGACCTTCTGGCTTGGCTCGAGCAAGCCAAGCTTATAGATCCTGCCGCCGCCGGCGCTGTTCATGCAAATTCCTTCCCTGGGGAGCTCGACGAAGTAGCCGCCCAGGCGCGGGCCCTACGCGAGTGGTTTCGCGACTTCGTACTCTCACATATGGGTCGGCCCCTAACGGCCAAAGCATTGGATTTGCTTGAGCCTCTCAATCGCGTACTTGAACGGGACGAAGGTTATGGAGCGATCGTGGCGAGGCCTGCCTACTCACAGAATCAACCGGCGAGGTCCGGACTCCAATGGCGCGCCCTGCGACGCTGGAGTACGCCAAATTCTCTTCTTCTACCCCTCGCTCAAGCGATGGCAGATCTCGTCTGTTCGGAAGATTTTTCTCTCATCAAAGGGTGCGAGGGCAGAACCTGTACGCTTTTATTTCTCGACAGGACACATGGACGCGCCCGCCGCTGGTGCAGCATGTCGGTCTGCGGAAACCGGGAGAAACAGGCCGCTTATCGCGAACGCTCGAAACGATCGAGCGGAAATCGCGCGAAACCAGCCGCTCATCGCAAACGCTCCCAGAACCAGAGAGGGCGCCGGTGAACTAAGCGGCCCTCAAATACGAACCACCATTTTGACTGGCTTCCATCTCCGGTCTCGATTTGTTATTATTCGACATCTGGCACGCTCGAAGTAACCTGTTCAATCCTTTTGGAGAGATTATTAATTTAAGGAAGGATAACCCAAGAAGAAGAAACTGAACGAACATTTACAGTGCAGCGTGTCCGTCGAAAATAATCCTGAATACAGTTTTCGCCGCGGTTTGATGCAGGCGCCTACGCTCGAGTGACTCAGGAGTCTCATTCGGTCTTTTACTGGCTGATCTGAGAAAAGAATTGTGTAAATTGCGACGACTGGAGCTCCTCTGATGGACCTGTCGGGATATCTGTTCGAGGCACTGCATAAGGATGAAGAATTTATTCTTTATCGCGGCCAGAGTAAGGGCGTTTCGTCCCAGGCCGCCTTCGCAAGCTACGGTGCGCCCTTAATCTTGGGTGAGGCTAACGTTAGCCAAGAGCCGCGACGAAGTCCCGCGGACGCGCGACGTAGTCGGGTTCTTGTGCTTTCGCCTCTGGCGGAGTATCCCGCGCCGCAAATTCTGAAACGCCTGGAGCACGAATATTCCCTTAGGGAAGAGCTGGAGCCAGCGTGGGTTGCGCGACCGACTGCAATGGCCCGCTGCTGGGAGCGGACGGTGCTTGTGCTGGAGGATCCCGGCGGAGTGCCTCTCGATCAACTATTGGGTCACCCATTGGAGCTAGCGTTTTCGCTGCGCCTAGCCATTAGCCTTGCGCGCGCGATTGATCACTTGCATCAGCGCGACCTCATCCACAAGGACATCAAGCCGGCTAATGTTCTCGTCGACTCCGTCACCGGCCGGTGCTGGCTCACGGGCTTTGGTATCGCTTCACGGCTGCCACGCGAGCGCCAGGCTCCCGAACCTCCAGAATTTATTGCCGGGACACTCCCCTAGATGGCACCCGAGCAGACCGGGCGTATGAATCGTTCCATTGATTCCCGGAGCGATCTCTATTCACTCGGCGTAACGCTGTACGAAGTGCTGACCGGGAGTCTTCCGTTCGCGGCCTCTGATCCGATGGAATGGGTGCACTGCCACGTTGCCAGGCAGCCAGTCTCCCCCACTGAGCGGTTGAAGACTGTCCCGGCAACTGTCTCCGCAATTGTCATGAAGCTGCTCGCCAAGACAGCTGAGGAACGCTACCAGACCGCGGCCGGCGCTGAAAGTGATCTTCGACGCTGCCTTGCAGAATGGGATACTAAGCGGGGTGCCGACGAATTCCCGCTCGGCGAACACGACACCCCGGACCGGCTATTGATCCCGAGAAATTGTACGGGCGAGCAGATGAGATCGATATCTTACTTGCCTCCTTCGACCGCGTCGTGACCAGTGGGAGGCCGGAGTTGGTACTTGTCTCCGGGTATTCTGGTATCGGCAAGTCTTCGGTGGTGCAGGAGTTGCACAAGGTGCTCGTCCCTCTTCGCGTCCGGCAAGTTTGACCAGTACAAGCGGGACATTCCGTACGTCACTTTGGCCCAAGCCTTCCAGAACCTGGTGCGCCCGCTGCTCGGCCGGAGCGAGGCGGAGCTTGGCTGGTGGCGGGACGCCCTGAGCGAGGCGCTGGGCCCGAACGGTCTGCTTATCGTAAATCTCGTTCCCGCGTTGGAGCTGGTGATCGGAAGACAGCCACCCGTTCCAGACTTGGCGCCCAAGGACGCGCAGAACCGCTTCCAGATGGTATTCCGGCGCTTCCTCGGCGTATTCGCACGGAGCGAACACCCACTCGCGCTTTTCCTCGATGATTTGCAATGGCTTGATAGAGCGACACTCGACTTCCTCGAGTACCTGATCACGCACTCTGAGGTGCGGCACCTGCTTCTGATTGGCGCGTACCGGGACAACGAAGTTGACCCGGCGCACCCGCTTCTGCGGACGCTGGAGTCGATTCGCAACGCCGGAGCGCGGGTCCAGGAGATCGTGCTCGCACCACTTGGGCTCGACGACGTCGGACGGCTTGTCGCCGATGCTCTGCATTGCAAGGCCGAGCGCGCACGGCCCTTAGCACAACTGGTGCATGAGAAGACCGGAGGCAATCCGTTCTTCGCGATCCAGTTCTTCACCGCGCTGGCCGAAGAGGGCCTACTCTCGTTCGACCTAGTTGAGCGGGCTTGGCGGTGGGACATAAACCACATCCGCGCCAAGAGCTATACCGACAACGTGGTGGATCTCATGGCCGGGAAGCTGAGGCGGTTCTCCGCCACCACCCAGGAGGCTCTGAAACAGCTCACCTGCCTGGGCAACGTCGCGGAGGTCTCCACTTTGACCCTGGTTCAGGGGGAAACAGAGGAGGTGACGCACGCGGCACTCTGGGAAGCCGTCCATGCTGGCCTCGTCTTTCGCGAGGACAATGTCTACAAGTTCCTGCACGACCGGATCCAGCAGGCGGCTTATGCACTGATCCCAGAAGAGCACCGTGCCGAAGTCCACCTTCGGATCGCCCGCGTGCTGCTGGCGAGCATGACGGCGGATGATCTCACCGAGCATCTGTTCGATGTGGCGAACCAATTCAATCGGGGTGCTTCCCGGCTGGTCGAGCGGGACGAAAAAAAGCAAGTGGCGGCGATCGACCTGCGTGCCGGCCGAAAGGCGAAGGCGTCAGCAGCCTTTGTGTCGGCGTGTGTGTATCTGGCGGCAGGCGTCGCCCTAGTCGACGATGGAGACTGGGGCAGCCAATATGAGTTAATGTTCAGCCTATGGCTCGAACGTGCGGAGTGCGAGTTTCTGAGCGGTAACTTCGACAAAGCCGAGCAACTGATTACGGAATTATTGCAGCGAGCGACCTCGAAAGTCGACCAGGCGGCCGCTTATCACCTCAAGGTCCAGTTGCATATCGTGAAGGGCGAATACCCGCAAGCCTTGGCCACTGCGCTCCCGTGTCTGCGCTTGTTCGGCATTGATATCCCGGCACACCCAACCTGGGAACAGGTCCAGGTTGAGTACGGAAAGACTTGGCAGAATCTCGGTAAGCGCTCCATCGAGAGCCTCATCGATCTTCCGCTCATGAACGATCCAGAGATGCAGACCGCGATGCGGGTGCTGGCGGCACTCACTGGGCCGGCCCTCTACACCGACAAAAACCTACTCTACTTGCACCTCTGCCACATGGTGAATGTGAGTCTGACCTTCGGGACGACTGACGCTTGTACTCATGGCTACATATGGTTCGGACTAATGCTTGGCCAGCTCTCCCACCGCTATGCCGACGGTTACCGTTTCGGAAAGGTCGCCTGCGAGCTCGTTGAGAAACACGAATTCCTGGCCTACAAGGCGAAAACGTACTTCGGTATGGAGATCATTTGCTGCTGGACGCAGCCCCTCCAAACTGCGATCAGCTTCATCCGCTCCGCGTTCGACGCGGCCGTCGAAACCGGCGATCTGACTTTCGCTTGCTACAGTTGCAACCATCTGGTTACGGATCTTCTTTTCCAAGGGGTCCACCTGGACGAAGTCTGGCGCGAATCAGAGAAATGCCTGCATTTCGATCGCAAGGTTAAATTCCGCGACGCTGCCGATATTATTGTGAGCCAACAGCGATTCATCCAGAACATGAGGGGAAACACGCTGAGTTTCTCATCGTTGAGCGACGCGCAGTTCGACGAGGAGGCATTTGAGTCACAATTAACCGAGGACCGAATGGCCACGATGGTCTGCTGGTATTGGATTCTCAAGCTGGAGGCGCGGTTCATGTCAGGCGACTACGCGGAGGCGCTTGCCGCAGCCGAGAAGGCTAAGGTGTTGATCTCCGCGTCGTACGCGCACATCCAATTGCTCGGCTACCATTACTATTCTGCGCTCGTTATTGCCGCACTCTACCCGGTGGAACCGCCGGAAAGGCAGAGCACGGTACGCGAAGAATTAAGCGCGCGTCTGGAGCAGCTGCGAGAATGGGCAGAGAGCTGTCCGGAGACTTTTTTGGACAAATACAGGTTGGTGTCCGCCGAACTCGCTCGCATCGAAGGTCGGGACCTTGATGCTATGCGGCTGTACGAGGAGGCGATCCGAACGGCGCGCGAGAATGGGTTTGTCCAGAACGAGGGCGTCGCCAATGAGCTGGCAGCCCAATTCTACCTAAAGCGTGGCATCGAAAAAGTGGCGCATTCCTACCTCCGTGACGCGCGCTACTGCTATCTTCGTTGGGGCGCACTGGGCAAGGTTAAACAGCTCAGCGAGCGCTACCCTGCGATCGAAGAACAGGCCGCGGTGCGCCCTACCATCACCATCGGCACGTCGGTTGAGCAGCTGGACTTAGAGACGGTAATGAAGGCGTCGCATGCGGTTGCTGGGGAGATTGTCCTGGAGAAGTTGATCAAAACACTCATGATGATTGCCGTCGAACATGCTGGTGCCGAGCGCGGCCTTCTGATTCTGTCGCATGGCGAAGATCTTCGAATCGCTGCGGAAGCCAGGACCGGCCACGACGGGGTCGATGTTCAACTGCAAGATGCTTTGGTAACTCCGTCCGAATTGCCCGACTCGCTGCTTCGCTATGTCATTCGAACTCAGGAAAGTGTGATTCTGGATGACGCCCCGGTCCAGAACTTGTTTTTAGAAGACGGATATGTGCGTGAGCAGCACCCCAGATCAGTCCTCTGCCTGCCGCTGGTGAAGCAAGCCAAGCTCATCGGCGTGCTCTATCTGGAGAACAAATTGGTGCCCCGCGCATTCACGCCCAAGCGGCTGGCGATGCTTGAGTTGCTGGCCTCGCAAGCCGCGATCTCCCTGGAAAATACCCGTCTTTACCGCGGTCTGGAAGAGCGCGAATCAAAGATCCGGCGCCTGGTCGACGCCAACATTATGGGGATCTACATCTGGAATCTTCAAGGTGAGATTCTCGAGGCCAATGAAGCGTTTCTCCACCTACTGGGATACAGCCGTGAAGATCTCGTTTCGGATGGCATGCGCTGGACGGACCTGACGCCGTCGGAATGGCGTGACCGCGATGAACAGGCTCAGGCGGAGCTAAAGGCGACGGGCACAATTCAACCCTTCGAAAAGGAGTACGTGCGGAAGGACGGCAGCCGCGTGCCGGTGCTGCTTGGCTGCGCAACTTTCGAAGGAAGTGGGAACGAGGGTGTAGCGTTCGTGCTTGATTTGAGCAAACAAAAGTGCGCCGAGGACGAGCGCAAACGGGCCGAAGATGCCTTGCAGGAAGCACAGGCCGCATTGGCACACGTGACACGGGTCACGACGCTGGGAGAGCTGATTGCCTCGATCGCTCATGAAATCAATCAGCCGCTGGGCGCAGTGGTGAATAACGCCAGTGCCTGCCTGCGCTGGCTGGCGGCTCAGAACCTGGAAGAGGCCCGGGAATCCGCCACGCTGGTGATCGCAAACGGTCATCGAGCCGGCGAAATCATCGGCCGGATTCGCGCTCTGGCCAAGAAGGCGCCACCACAGAAGGACTGGCTCGACCTCAACCAAACGATCGGTGAAGTCATTGCCATGGCGAGCAGCGAAGTGCGGCGGAACCGCATTTCACTACAGACTCAGCTCGCCAATGACTTGCCACTCATTCGAGGAGATAAGATCCAATTGCAGCAAGTCATTCTCAATCTGCTTATCAACGCCATCGAAGCTATTGCTGGAGTAAGCGCCGGTCCGCGAGAGCTTTTGGTAAGCTCGGAGAAAGTTGCTGAGATCCCTGGTGAATCCCCAGAAGACAGGTTCGCCGATAAAGCCTTGGCGGAAGCTCCATTCACCCACGTATTGATTGCGGTACGAGATTCGGGCCCAGGGCTGGATCCGAAGGATCTTGATCGCCTTTTCGAGGCGTTCTACACGACTAAGCCTCACGGCCTGGGTATGGGCTTGGCGATCAGCCGCTCGATTATCGAGGCCCACGGAGGGTGGCTGTGGGCAAAGGCCAATGCGCCCAAAGGCGCCATTTTTCAGTTCGCGTTGCCGATTGGTGAGGAGTGGATGTCATGACAGAAACAGACGCCGTGGTGTTCGTTGTCGATGATGATGCGTCCATGCGTGAGTCACTCAAGAACCTCATTCGCTCCGTTGGGCTGCGGGTAGAGCTCTTCACCTCGGCTCAGGAGTTTTTGCGGAGCAAGCG
>DASTDH010000349.1:0-4176 GCA_035710445.1 Chthoniobacterales bacterium | reverse complement strand
TCTCGCATCAATTGCAGCCAGGCCAGGGGCAAACGGCCGTCCGGTTTGGCGTAGTAGAGGGGAATAATCTGATTCTCCAAAATGTTGAACAGACTATCGATGTCGACTTCATTTTGAAATTCGACGCTACCACCCGAGATTTCCGGTCCGATCGGCCAGCCATTCTTACCGTTGTGGCCCTCGCACCACCATCCGTCGAGAACGCTAAAATTCAAACCACCATTGGGTGGGAGCTTCATCCCGCTGGTTCCGCTCGCCTCGAGCGGACGAAGGGGATTGTTGAGCCACACATCGACCCCCTGATATAAGCGACGTCCAATGTAGGTGTCGTAGTCTTCAACGAAAACGATCGCATGTTCGAAGCCCGCCTCGCGAGATGCATGGTATACCTCCTGGATAATCTTCTTACCTCCATCATCTTTCGGATGCGATTTGCCAGCGAAAATGAACTGTACTGGCCGCTCGGCATTTTGAATGAGACGGAGCAGCCGTTCTTTGTCGGAAAAGAGGAGGGCACCTCGTTTGTAGGTGGCAAACCGCCGGGCGAAACCGACGGTGAG
Source organism: Chthoniobacterales bacterium (assembly GCA_035710445.1). GTDB lineage: Bacteria > Verrucomicrobiota > Verrucomicrobiia > Chthoniobacterales > JAFAMB01 > DASTDH01. The sequence continues at coordinate 3,616 of DASTDH010000349.1, read as the reverse complement.
AACATCGGGATTGAGCACGCTGTTGATCTTACGCAGTTGTTCGGGCGACTCGCCGATCCTCGCGCGCTGGACCCGTAACCGGTCGCGAATGAAATCGATCAAGCGTTGCTTGAGCAGCTGATGGGTCTGCCAAAGCACTTCGTCTGGGATGTCGATCACCCGGCGCCAATACTCCACGTCGACAAGGTGATCCGCCCAATCCGGGCCCAAGTATTTTTCGTAAAGCCGATGAAACTCGGGAGCTGTCCAAGTCTTGGTATGAATACCGTTGGTGACGCTGGTGATTGGCACCTCTTGTAAGGGCACGCCAGCCCAGACCTCTTGCCACAGGCCCTTACTGACTTCGCCGTGCAACTTGCTAACGCCGTTTGCGTGCCGGCTCGTTCGCAAAGCGAAAATGGTCATGCTGAATAGTTGCGGCGGGTTTACCATCGGCTGTCCCAGCGCGAATAATTCATCGAAACTCAGGCCGAAGTCGTGCCCATATTTGCCCAGATAGCGGCCGATCAGATCCCGAGAGAAGGCGTCATTGCCGGCGGGAACCGGAGTATGGGTTGTGAAAACGTTGGAGGCCGCCACCATCTGCAGCGCCGGATAATAAGTCATGCCTTTTTCCTGGACATACTGCCGAATCCTTTCCAACGAGAGAAATGCCGAGTGTCCTTCGTTCATGTGGTAGACATCTGGCTTGATGCCCAGGGCATCGAGAGCACGTACCCCTCCGATGCCAAGAACGATTTCCTGGCGGATGCGCATCTCAAAGTCACCTCCGTAGAGCTGTTCGGTGATCAAGCGGTCTTCGGGTGAATTCTGCTGGATGTCGGTATCCAGCAGGTACAGTTTGATTCGTCCAATCTGGAGCTCCCACACTTTCGCGGTCACATTGCGCCCGAGAATATCGACGGTCACAAACACGCTTTGATCGCCGATTCGTGCATCGCGTACCGGCAAATGATGAAAGTTCTGGTTCAGACTGACCGCTTCCTGCCAACCATCCTTTCCAACCTGCTGCTTAAAGTAGCCGTGCCGGTAAAGCAATGTAACCGCATAAAAATTCAGATCGAGGTCGCTGGCTGATTTGCAATGATCGCCTGAAAGAATTCCCAGGCCGCCCGAGTAGTTCGGCACCGACTCGTGAAAACCAAATTCCGCGGAAAAGTAAGCGATGCACGGCACGCCGGCGCGCTGCTTCCCATAGGTATCGGTACGATTCAGGTACCCTCGGAACTGATCCTGGACATGGCGCATGCTGCGTACGTAATCTTCATCCGAGGCGATTTCCTCGAGGCGGCCCTGCTTGGAAAGTTGCAGCATGCGGATCGGATTGTGGTTGGTTTGATCCCAGAGCGTCGGGTTCAGGTCCCGGAAAAGCTTGCGAGCGTCAGGCTCCCAAGTCCACCAGAGGTTCCGCGCAAGTTCGTTCAGCGGTTCTAACACCTCGGGCAACCGAGGTGACACATTAAAAGTCCGAACAGGTTGCATAGGTTGCTTCTCTCATTTGCCGTTACTATCGGGGTTCAAGTTTGGCTACATCACTCGGTGATCTCAAAACAAGCAAGCTTGAAAAACGCCTGGCCAATAGCCAATCACCAAAAACGCTGAGCGATGCCCTGGATACGAGCAAGAAACGAGCCGCGCGGCCAATTTGCTATTCGCGAAGCGCCGCACAATAATGCGGTTGCGTCATGAAATATCGTACTTACCGCAATACCGATCTGATCGTCAGCGAAGTCGGGTTCGGCCTCTGGACGGTTTCCACCGGTTGGTGGGGCAACTTCACCAGGTCTGAGGCCATCGCGCTCATGCAACGGGCGTTTGATCACGGAATCACGTTGTTCGATGCGGCTGATACCTATGGAAACGGATTGAGCGAGGAATTAATCGCTGAGGCGTTTAGCGCTAAACGAGATCAAATCGTGATTGCGACTAAGGTAGGCTACGATTTTGTGCATCATGGGAGCGAGCGAAGAGGCCAGCGGGAAATACCCCAGGACTTTTCCCCGGAGGCTATCCGCCAGGCAACCGAAGCTGCTCTCACGAGACTACGTACCGATCGGATCGATCTCCTGCAACTGCACAATATCCGAATGGAACAGGTCGACGACGATTCGGTTTGGGAAACGTTGGTCGGTCTGCAGCAGGCGGGAAAGATACGTTATTTCGGGGCTGCGCTCGGACCGGCAATCGGCTGGCTATATGAAGGTGTGCACTGTCTTCAACGCAGGAACCCCACCAGTCTTCAGCATATTTACAACATTTTGGAACAACATCCGGGCGGAGCGATCCAGGAAGCCGCTACCGAGGGCGATTGCGATACCATGTTCCTGATTCGGGTCACTCATTCGTCTGGAATGCTGGAAGGGCATTACACCGCGGAAACGCAATTTCCACCCAACGACCATCGCAATCATCGTCCGCGTAGCTGGTTGCTTAATGGTGTTAAGAAGGTCGAACAACTGCGATTTCTTGAGAGCTCAAAGCGAACCCTTGGGCAGACGGCACTACAGTGGCTGCTTCGGGATCCGAGGGTTGCTTCGACCCTGCCTAACATCTACGACGAAAAGCAGCTTACCGAATTCGCTGCGGCACCCGATACTCCGGCGCTGACCGATGACGAGAAGGATCGGATCCAATCGCTGTACGCAGCCAATTTTGGGATTGAAGAGGACGCACCGAAATTTAAGGGGACGATGGAGTTGGTAGGACAGTAATCGGTAGTCGGTAATCGCTAATCAGTAAGGCGCAAACCGTTTCCACGGTCGCCGACAGCGCAAGGGGTGAACGCCAAAGGCGTCCGAACTCTGCCAGCCAGCGACTGCTGTCTCTTGTACCGTTACCGATTACCCATTACCGATTACCGATTACTCCTCTCCATGGACTCCGCATCAGCCCTTCAGGAATTCCTGCGCCCGCCAACACCTCTGCGAAATCTGAAACGAGAGGAAGCAATCCTTGACCGGGCGGAAACGAGTCGCTTCCGGATTGTTCCGGGGACGGAAAATGACGTTGAAGAAGTGGCAGTCTATCGCTGGGGTAAAGCGGATCGCCGGATCTTGCTGGTTCACGGTTGGGGCGGAAAGGCGGCTCAATTCTTTTCGTTTGTCGGACCGTTACTCGAAAGCGGATTTGAAGTGATCGGGTTCGACGCCCCAGCTCACGGCCTTTCGTCGGGTACATTTGCCAGTGGACCCGCCTTCGCGCGAGCGGCACGAATGATCGCGGGCGGGGCGGTTCACGGAATCATTGGGCATTCGCTCGGCGCGGCCGCAACCGTTATCGCGCTGGCTCAGGGCTTGGTCGCTGAGCGCGTCGTTTTTCTGAGCCCGGCCTCATTTATCGAACTGCTACTGGAAGAATTTATCCGGCTACGCAAAATCCCGGAACCGGTCGCAATCGAGCTTAGGCAAAGGTTCGCAGCCCGTTATGCGGCCGAAATCGTTTCGGTTCCCCTCATGGTCAAGGCATTCCGTATTCCTGTCCTGATTTTTCACGACCCGAACGATCGAGATATTCCTTTTTTGCATGGCGAAGCGATTGCGGCTGCCTGGCCAGGTGCGGAACTGATCCCGGCTTCGGTCGGTCATTGGAGGATCATGCGAGACCGGGCGGTGATCGA
>DASTDH010000348.1:0-9015 GCA_035710445.1 Chthoniobacterales bacterium | reverse complement strand
TCCCTTTACGCCGTCTCGTGTTCTTGGCTAAAGCGGCGGAACGAAGCAATTGGTGATTCGCACCTAGAGGCGCAGTCGCCATCGCTCGCCATGACCCTGTGGCACCACTGTTGGGGCGAGCGACTCCAAGGCGACTGCGTTTTCAGGCCGGGGTAAAAGAGTCGCTCCGTTCGGGTCTCTCAATTCAATAACGCGAGATGCTTTGAGGGACAGTCGCCGCTACCGAAGAATTCGGCCCGCTATCTGAAAACACCTTTCCCGCCAGCCTCATTCCTGGAGAGTGATTGGACGACGGTAGTGGGGCGTCGATTGGTGCGGCGACTGTCCCTGAAAACGGTTCGAGCCCATTCGGAGAATGCTCGGAAGCCGCGTATGGTCGAAGGCCTTGTCCCTTTCCAGGCCGAGACCGCCGGCGTTCTAGCGTTGTCGGCGCTCTCCTTACGGCGTATGCTGGCTCTTGTCGCGACCATTGACTTTGGTCACTCGTCCCCGACGGCGGCAGACACGGAGGTAGCTGGCTCCAAAACAATATCTCCGATGAGTAAAGGCCAAAAAAACACCTCCACTTTCACCGCGCTCCGGAACCCGGTTTATCGAACCCTTTGGCTAGCTAGCGTCCTTTCGGGGACCTGCGTTGCTGCGCACGATTGCGCCGCGACGTGGGTAATGTACAAGCTGAATCCCTCCCCGCTCTTCTTATCGTTGATGTCGACGGTAGCATCCTTGCCATTCTTTCTTTTTACCTTACCGGCTGGAGCTTTGGCCGACATCGTTGATCGCCGCAAATTTCTGTGCGTCATGAACCTCTGGTTAGCGATTGCGGCCGCGATGCTAGCGGTCTTGAGTTCGCTCCACCTGCTCAATCCCTACATTATTTTGGTCTGCATATTCCTGATTGGAGTCGGCTTTGCCTTCAACGCTCCGGCTTGGACATCAGTGGTACCAGAGGTAGTATCGGATGAAGAGCTTCCTTCGGCAGCGACCTTGAGCGGTTTGCAACTTAATATTTCCGGCATTATTGGACCGGCTTTAGGTGGATTGCTGCTGCCACTGGTCGGTGCTAACTGGTTATTTACGATCAATTCGATCTGTTTCTTCATTGTAATTGCCGCTATCCTGCAATGGAGACGCCGGGAAAAAGCCGACAAACTTCCGTTGGAGAGTTTTTTCGAATCGTTTTTTACGGCGATACGGTACGTTCGATATGCCCCAGGCATTCAAGTGGTCTTAGCCCGGAATGTTTTGTTCGCTTTTTTCATCTCTCTGATACCAGCTCTGATTCCGGTGGTTGGGTTGCGCGAACTGAAGCTAACCGCCGCCGGTTGCGGTATTCTATTCAGTTCAATGGGCGCAGGCTCGGTGCTAGGAGCGGTTTTTGTGGTGCCCTGGGTGCGGAAACATTTCTCGCCCAACACTCTTACGGTTTTAGCGAATCTGGTGATCGCCGTGGTCTACGTCCTGATGGCCTTTGTTCGTGACCAAAATATTTTTATGATAGTGGCCGCGCTCGCTGGCGTTGGCTGGACGTTATCCGCTTCAGAACTCTGGGTGGCCGGGCAGCGAGCAATGCCGCCTTGGGCGCGAGGCCGAATGAATGCGACCGTTATCATGGTTTCGCAAGGGGCAATGGCGCTAGGTGGCATCATTTGGGGAACAGCTGCGACCGCCCTGGGAATCAATCCCACATTAGTGGGCGGAGCCGCCCTCCTGGTGGTCAGTTTAATTCTGGCAATACCGTTATCAATTAACTTCACCGGGACACTTGATTTCGAGCCGGCACCGGTAACCAGCTTCTCTCATAAACTCATCTACTTGCCGCAACCGAAAGACGGGCCGGTGGCGGTGATGTATGAGTTTAATGTTGATTCGGCGCGCGCACCGCAGTTCCTGGAAGTGATGAAACACGTGCGGATGATTCATCTGCGCAATGGCGCTTTCACCTGGCGTCTTCACGAAGATCTTACCCGTCACAACACCTTTCGAATCGAGATGTTGGTTCCATCGTGGACCCAGCACACGTTGCAACGAGAACGCATGACCAAAGCCGAAAAGGCGATTATCGATCAGGCAAACGCGTTTCATCTGGGGGGCGGTCCAATCGAGGAACGGATATTCCTTTGCGTCAACCGGGAACTGGGAGGCCAACGCCGGACCGTGAGCAGTCACCCCTCAACAACACCGTTCAGTCCGCTTAATTTGGGTACGCAAGAAGTGCAGGAGGCGGGGTAGCTGGGAGACGGGCGAGACGGGAACAGTGATTGGTGAGAAGTGATCGGTGATTGGGAGCCGCGGATCGCAGGTATGCGACCCCTCCGTCTGGTGAATTCCAGATTCTAGATTCTGTATTCTTCTTTGCGCCTTTTGCGTCTTTGCGTGAGATCATTCGATGGCCGCAACACTCACTTCATCCGTCATGATCAGCCCTTCTTCGCAGACCAATGCGATACCACCATCCCGCAATTTGGTACCGGCATCGTTGTAACGAATCAATTCCGTCCCATTCACCGAACCGGTAATCAAGCTCCCGGCGATTCGCAGACTGAAACGGTACAGTTCGTGCCAATGCCAAGTGAACGGCACCTCCGTTAAAACCTCCATCGAATCGTAGTTTCGCAGCAGTCGCAAAGCCTGATTCGGTCCGAGCATCAGTGCATAATAGCGAGTCAGACCGTGGACCCGTGCGGCCAGGCCAAAAGATTTGGCCGGGTCCGGCCTGACGGCAGCCTGGACCGTATAGTTCTGCCACTCTCGTGACCCCTGGATAAACAAACCAGTGCCACGATTCTGCGACAAATGAAAAGCGGACATCCATCGGGTACCGACATGATCCACCGCATTGATCCACGCTCGGCGCCACATTTCGCCCTCAATGTCCGGACGGCGAAAGGTCGTCGTGGGAGTTCCCGACCAATCGACGTAGTCAACGTAGATCCGGCCTTTGGTCAGGCGCTCAGAACGAATTTCCAAGCCAAAGCGTGCAATCGGCGCGCCGCCTAAGTCTTCGATTTGCCACCGGAAATTTTCGGTTCCCGCAGGACCGAGCAAAAACGGCGCACCGTAGCGCCGAGCAAGTTCGTCATTGCCATCGTAGTAAGCAATGAAAGGCGCGACTCGAAGCGGACCGGAGTTTTCTCGGTCAGCAGCCAGTCTTCCGGTGACCGTCTGTCCGGGAAAGAGCGTTGGGCAAGCCATCAATGAGTAGTGACTTTCGTCTTTGGAATCGGGTGGAATGAAAGTTGGCGTCGCGATTCGGACCGGGTAGTTCTCTTTTAGTCGCTCAAAATCAAGGGCCAGGCTTCGCTGGCCGGTCGCACTGTGACCGGTGACATTCGAGAGTTTCAGCGCAGAACCGTCGCCGTCGTCCCGGTCAACTTGGAACCCTTGGACTGACCCGGGAAGCTCAAAATGAAAACGGGCGCCCTGCTTGGGGACCGGAACCAGCTCCGCCTGTCCTAACTGGTTGGCAATCCCGCAGATCGCGTAGGTCTCTCGGACGGCATCCGTGATACAACGTCCCCCATCAGCGGTGGAAAGAAAGAGTCTATCCGCCACCGGATCCCGCAGGCTCGCATCGATCGCGGAAAGACCGTTCTTGATTCCCATGAGGCAGCCGAGGTTGCCCGAGTTGCAATCGGTATCCCAACCGGCGGTGTTCGCAACCATCAGTGCACGACGAAAATCATCTTCCGAATAAAGGAGACCAAGAATGATGATGGCGTGATTCGGTATCACGTGACAGTTGCCTGGAAATTGATTGTATCCGTAAGTCTTCTCGATCCGCTCTCGCGTCACGCGCCAGTTTCCATCAGTGTGACTCCAAATCCGAATATCGTTGACGAGCCGCGCGATAAGACTGTCAGCAGGAATGTACGAGAGCGCGGTTTCGATCAGGTGATCGATCCTCGATTCAACGAACGCTTGCGCCTCCATCGCAGCCAAGAACTGAGCAGCATAAACTGCTTCGCCGTCGTGACTCACCGAGGCCGCTTTCCGGGCCAGTTCGACCGCCAATCGAGGATTGCCGGGGGAAATCATTGCCCACCCATCGATAAAGATCTGCCCGCCGATCTGTTCGGCGACGGTTTTTCCGTTCGTCTCAATCGCACCGCTCCGGGGCGCCGGAATCCCGGCTTTCAACCGGAGAAATGCCGTATGCTCAGTGGAATTTCCCAGGCCGCCCCACCAGAAAATAGTTCGATTCTCAACGATATAGTTCAGCCAGGTTAATCCGATTTGCTCGGCTGTTAGATCAGCGGTGCCACCATGATCTGGGAGAGCCCGTAGGAACGTAAAGGTACCGGAGATGTCGTCGTCCACAACGACGAGTGGTACACCTAACCGTTTATGGACGTAGTTCCAAATTTCCCCTAGCTCGGTCGCGATCCGATCGTGAGTCCATCCCTCAAAGGGCCGACCAAGATAAACGCCAATGATTTTGCCAAGCACACCGGCGTAAACGCGTTCAAGGTAAGAGGAGGATGTGAACATGGATTGTTGAACCGAATGATCTCACGCCGAGGCGCCACCACGCCAAGAAGAACACGGAACACTGAACATGGAATACGGAATACGGGACAGATAAAACGATACATTGGTCACCGGTTTCTACCGAAATCTCGAGCCAACCTCCGAAACGCGTCCGGCTCCTTCTCTGAGAGCAGCAAATTTTTCAATTGCATCGCGCATCCTTCTGGGGAGCACTGGAACCTATCAATTTCCAAATCGTAAGCACCGTACCGGTGATTCGATTGATCGAGCCCGAAAGCGGTTACGGAAATTCCGGACTACCACCGTGCGGGCCGATGGGAACGGACACGACCGAGGCGACTGGCGATGTACGGCTGCTGTAAACGAGCCGCTTCGTTCAGCCCTTTAGATAGGGGACGACCAAGTCTTCGGTTGGACAGTCGCCGCTTGTACCGAAAACTGCTCCCGCTGCGTTCGGCGTTTCCTGGAGTCGGTCGGCGGCGCGGAGCGCCCGGTCCTGCCGCCCGGGAGACTTGATCGCGCTAGATCAAGAATTTCACCTCTTTGCACATTGCACCTCGTTGTGCTCAATCTTCTTCTTGCTTAATTTTTTTCTATTAACAATCAGCGCGTTCTTCGCCGGTTTTGTGGACGCAACCGTCGGGGGCGGCGGCTTGGTGCAGCTGCCGGCCCTATTTGCGATTCTGCCAACGCAGTCGCCGCCGCTGTTATTAGGAACTAACAAGCTGGCTGCGATTACCGGAACGATCAATGCCAGCATTGCATTTTCCAGACGGGTAACGCTGCCAATCCGTTTCATGATTGTTACTTGTGTGGCCGCAGGCATAGGTTCGCTCGCCGGAGCGGAGGTGACCCGGTTCATTTCACCGGAGCTCTTCAAGCTAGGTCTACCGGTGCTTTTACTGGGACTCCTGCTTTATACGCTTAAGCATAAAAGGTTAGGCGAACTATCGGCCGTAGCTCCTTTTGGTCCAAAAGCGTTGGTTCAAGGATGCTTGATTGGGTCGAGCATCGGATTCTACGATGGGTTTATCGGGCCAGGCACCGGGACATTTCTGATCTTTTTGTTTATCCGGATGTTTCGGTTCGATTTTGTGCATGCGTCCGCTGCGGCCAAGTTCGTCAACGTATGTACGAACCTTGGTGCGCTGCTCTTATTTGGATTTACCGGAAATATATTATGGCCGGTTGCCGTACCGATGGCGATCGCCAACGCGGCCGGCGGGATAGTCGGAGCTCGATATGCGCTCTGGAAAGGGAACACGTACGTTCGACGTTTTTTCTTCGTCGTCGTGTGTATTCTGCTGGCGAAAACGGCGTGGGATGGATGGAACGAGGTAGTGAAGATGGCAAATAGCAGATAGTCGAGGTGCCGGGAGAGCAGGGAGCATTGATCTGCGCTGAAAGCGTTACGGAACCCTGGGCTATATTCTGTCGCGGCTTCGCCGCTGAATGAGCAACACCAAAACCCGAGCCGCACCCGGGCAAAGTTCCGTTCCGCTTTCAGCGCACGCAGTCTTAGAGGGGGGCACGCAATCTCTTATTCGTTGTCGGCTGTCTCCCTACCGCTTTAAACGAAAGAAATCTTGCAGGATTTGACGGCATTCCGATTCTCGAACGCCGGCAGTGATCATACACGTATGATTTAAGGGTGGCATCTGCAACAGGTTGATCATTCCACCGGCAGCGCCGATCTTAGGATCGGGACAGCCAAAGATCACTCGGCGGATACGGGCTTGAACCATGGCGCCAGCGCACATCGGGCAGGGCTCTTTGGTAACGTACAGATCGCATTCGCCGAGACGCCAGTCGCCCAGTGCGCTCTCCGCTTGCGTGATCGCAAGCATCTCCGCGTGAGCGGTTGCATCCTTCAATGTCTCAACCTGGTTCCACGCACGGGCGATAATTTCTGCCCGATAAACGATAACCGATCCTACCGGCACCTCCTCTTGCGCCTCAGCTTTTCGGGCTTGGCGCAAGGCTTCTCCCATGAAGTAATCGTCACTCGCAAAATCCAACATTTTGGCCAAACTTACCGGGTGTTAACGGAGGCAAGAACGCGCGATAATCCCATCATTGTGAACCCTTCGGTTTTGGCCTGTAACTTTGCCAAGCTGGAAGAGGATTGCATTCGAATCGAAAAGGCCGGAGCCGATTGGCTGCATCTCGATGTCATGGATGGCCATTTTGTTGATAACATATCGTTTGGGCCCCCCATTGTTGAGAGCATCTCAAAATTTGCAACCAGGCCACTGGACACTCATCTCATGATTTCGCGGCCGGACCATTATTATAAACGATTCACACCGTTCGTACATAATGTGACAATGCACGTCGAAACCGAAGTTGATATTGAGGGGACTTTGCGCGCCATTCGGAATGAAGGGTGTAGCGCGGGGCTTGCAATCAGCCCCCCGACCCCGTTCGAAAAAGTCTTGCCGTTTCTTGCACAGATCGATCTTCTTCTGGTAATGACCGTTCACCCAGGGTTTGGAGGCCAGGCTTTCATGCCCGAAACGATGGAAAAAGTCCGTCGGGCTCGTCAGATCAGGGAAGACCGAGATTATAAGTTTCACATCGAGGTCGACGGAGGCATCAACCAAACTACGGCGCAAATCGCACGAGAAGCGGGTGCGAATATCTTTGTCGCCGGGACCTCGATTTTTCGTTCGGTCGATCCGGCGAAGGCTATGGCGGAGCTTCGCGAAGCCGAAAGCCCGGGAACTTGAGACCGGCACGCCGCGAAGGTTAAAGGAGGAAAATCTCACGCCAAGCAGACGTCGCCAAGGCTTTGTCGGCCAGGGACGCGAAGCCTTAGCGCAGCGGAGCCGCAACCAAGGACGATGACCGTATCGGCCTAGGGGCGTATCCGCGTGGACAACGCGACAGAGGCGCTGTCGTGCGCGAGAAGAATCTTTCAAAAAATGAACAATTCCGGCATAGCAGTACACGAAGATGGTCGATTCGATATGAGAAATCCGGGTCTCCGCCTTCTGTTGTTGCTCCTATTCCTGTTGATCGGTGGCCAGCCGACGGCGCGGGCGTATCAGCCAGAGGGGTCTACTGACGAAGTCGTTCTGACAGAAAAGGTGTTCCGTCACATCAGGGAACGCCATTGGCCGGATAGCACGGCGCCCGGGGCCGGCAAATTTCAATACGGGATCACCGAGGATGGCCTGCGCGCCTTGATCAATCAGGCGGTGCAGCGCGGCCATAGTCGAGTCAACACGAACGGGCGTCCCGGCGTGATCTACGAATATGACTTCCAACGCCAGATTGGAACCAACATTGACGGGCGGCCGGCGACGCGCCTGCGCGTCGTCGTGAATCGACGAAACCAGGTCGTAACCGCCTTTCCATTCTAGAACCATGAAACTCGACTTCCAATTGACGGAACCGATCGGCAACGCGCAAAGCTGGTCGCACGCGGATGAAGAAGATTTTCGTTACCGAGTCGCGCTTGGTGATCTGATCCTGGAAATCGGATCAAAGAATTTCGGCACGGATTGGGGCTGGGTTCCGCTCATCGATCTGGCAGCGGGTTTCGGTCAGATCGCCAGAAAGCTCCAGCATTCAGGCCGAACCGAGACATTTGAATTCACTGAATCAGAGGCCTGGCTACGATTTAGCCGGCACGGCGACCGGGTAATAGTCACCGCGAGTTATACGCCCGATGAGGCCCAAGTTGAATACTCACGGTTTGTCCGCGCGATTGAAAACTTGAGCAAGCAGCTTAGAACGGAGCTGTTGCGACGGAATTCCGCGCTTTCGGAGAACCCGGCGTTTCGGCGGTTGCTGCCTGAAGAGAAATAACGTGTCGGAAAGGAGATCTCGCGCAAGGACGCCAAGACGGGAGGGGTGATTGAGTTGAAGTTTGATCGGTTTCAGGTGTTCCGGGGCGACACTGATATCAGCGGCGACTGTCCCAATGGGCTTGCGGTTTTGATGCGCCTTCGAAATTGGCGCGGAGCTGCTCGCTCGAGGCAACCAAAACCTCAGTCGCCATCGTATCGTTCGCGAATGACGGCTTAATGTTGTGATCGCTCTGGTTCGCAGTGCTCCGCTCGAGTCTCGTGGTCCAAAGTCGAGGAAAACGCTTCCGGTGCATTGCCACATTCGCGGACCAAACTACTGCCAGAGGAATAACGTATCAGAGAAGAAGCGCGGCGCTCCTTTTTTGGTAGCGGCGACTGTCCCGTTAGGCCTAGGGTTTTGATGCGGCTTCGAAACTGGCGCGGAGCCGCTCGCTCGAGGGAACCAAAAACCTCAGTCGCCATCGTACCGTTCGCGAATGGCGGACCACACGATGGCGACTGCACGATTTGGCCAGGATCGCTCTAATCCTCACGTTCAAATCTCTCGTCTCGCACACCGTCTGCTCTTGCGATGGACAGTCGCCGCTACCAAACGCGTTTCCTGCCGATTTAACTAACCAACTGTTCCGGGTTTAGCCCGGTCAGCTCTTTCTGGACAAACAAACCGTCTTTACGGACAAGCCGGTCATCAAAATAGATTTCGCCGCCGCCG
>DASTDH010000347.1:0-4430 GCA_035710445.1 Chthoniobacterales bacterium | reverse complement strand
GCAGTGTGTGCATACTTCTCCGGGTTCAAGAGACGGGAGAACTCGTGCTTTTTCGGATCGCTCTGCTGGAGCATCACGGCGAGCGGCACAGTGAAGTCGGCTGCCAGCGGAACCGTGCGCCCATTGAAGGCCACCGTTTCTCTCGCGAGCGGATCTTCGAAAGAGAGGACACAGCGGCGTCCGTTAAAATGCGCTACGACGGTTACGCTATAGAAGATCCGAGAGGGCGCAAAATCGTCCCGTCGGTTTTTCCGCTCTCGTTCGACGGCGACGATCGGCGCTCCGATGCCAAAGCGTGTTGTCCGCTCGGTCACATATTTTCCGCCGACATCGAACTCGTCGGCTGGAGTAAATTCATATAGCGCGGGGTTCCACTCGGGCCGCGGATCGGGTTTGTGCGTGAGCTCGAAATCGCCAGCCGGGCTAGGAATCGTTAGCGGGGCGCTCCATGCAAGTTTCGCATCATGGACGATCTGGAAAATGCGAGCGATCCCAAAGTTGTAATCGCGAACAGCGGTCGCGTTTCTTGGGTCGTGCTCGAGTTCGCGCGATTCTGCTTGCAATGCAGTAAGACAGTCGGCGAGCGCAACGAGCGCCTTTCCGTGTTCTTCGTGCATTGCCTTTTTCATCGCCTGCTCGGCCGCGGCCAGAATGCCCACGCCCGGCGCGCCGGTCAGGTGCGGATGGACGTGCCAGACCTCTACGTAGGGACTCGCACAACCGGCCAGGATGAGCGCGTTGCCGAGTATGCAGAGATACGCGCGCATCTCGCTAGCTAGCGAAGTAAGTTGAATCAGCCACCGGCTTCCGCACCGCTGGCGCATCGGTCACAATCACGGTTGTGCCCGGGGCGATTTCAGCGGCCACCTTGTGCGCGAACTCCGCGCTGAACCGCAAGCGCGACGCAAGTTTTTCCGCATCAACACCGCGACCTTCGCCATCCACTCGCATCCACCGGCCAGCTTGCCGTCCGGGCGCAAGCTGACTCGGTTTGCCGGTCGTGCCTTCGAGTAAGGTAAACACGTGTTCGCCAAGCCGGCCCTTGACCTCAAGCGCAGCGCGACCGATTGGATTACCGTTGCGATAAACGTAGAGCGCTTGGTTAGCCGAGCTGATGACGATGGTAATCGGACCGCTCGAGCTGCGTTGCGGATGCCAATCGTATTCATTCGCCGCGAGCGGACGCAGCATCGCTGGCGTGAAATCTTTCGGTGCCAGCATCAGCCCGGGGTTGGAGGCAAGATGCGGCTGTGGCGTTTTGCCATCGCCAATCACCACTGTTCCGCCATTCGAAGTGGCATCAAAAAGCAGCGCCGAAAAGTCATATGGCAGCCGGACGCAACCGTGGCTGGCCGGATAACCCGGCAACTGGCCAGAGTGCATGGCGATGCCGGTCCAGGTGAGCCGCTGCATGTTCGGCATCGGGGCGTTATTATACTTTTTCGAGTAATGCGTTTTCTTCTTCTCGAGAATGTTGAATACCCCTGGCGGTGTGGAGTTGCCCTTGCTGCCGCTGCTGACGCTCGAGCGGCCGATGAGAATGCCGTTGCGATACACATACATTGTCTGCTGCGGCAGGCTCACCAGCACGATGACCGGTCCGCGCGGTGAAAGTCCTGGTTTCCACCAGTACTCGCCCGACTTAAGCGGGCCGGTCGGCTTTCCAGTTGGCGCGCCTTTGGTGTGGAATGATGGCTGATCCATCGCGAAGGAAGTGGCGACGAGCGCGGCGAAAATGGCAATGATAAGTGGGAATTTCATAGGCAAATCACAACAATTGTCGGCGACTCTACCAAAAACCGCGTACCCGGCGAAATGAGACCTTCGGGCATTTCTTTGTTGAGCCTCACAAGGCCAAGATTGAAGGCTCGTAGTGATAAGATCTGATTCGGCGGTACGGCGGATGGGCTAACCCTCGCTGGACGGGCGCGTTTTTGCCGAGAGCCGGGGTCCAACGTTTGCATGACCCCATGAAATTCTACGTGCGGTGCGCTTGAGGCGATCGCTCCAAGAACTACGAAGGCTCCGATGTGACCGACGCTTTGGATCACTTTTCCGAAGCGCAGCGATCCAAACACGATACCGGCCCAGAAGCTTGCGCCAACCGCACCAATTTGAGCGACCGAAAACGTCTCGATTCCAACCTTAACGCTCAGGAGCGTGCCCTGCAATGTATTGCCAATCTGCGCGGTGGGGGAATTGGCATGCTACTCATACTCTCATTTTCCCGGAACAGAAAAATGGCACCTTAGTCGCATGCATTCAGGCTGGTACCGTTCTTTTCTTTAGTAGAGGATTCAGCACATGAAATACGGTCAGCCCCTCATGATCGTTCTGGCTGCGCTCGCCTTCGCGAGCTGTTCAAGCATAAGTGTTCGCACGGAGCACGATCCGCGGACAAACTTTGCCAAATATCGGACCTTCGCCTTCGCACCACCTCCGAAGAATGGCATTCAGCCTGGTCCTGCCGTGCGGGCTCAAATTGAATCGTTACTCGGCCAGGGCTTGGCGGCAAAAGGCTATACCAAGTCAGCTCACCCGGACTTTTACATCGTTTATCATATCACCAGGAGTGAGCAGGTCCGAGTCAGTCAGTATACCGATTGGGGTTATGGTGGAGGATATAGTTACCGCTATGGCCGCGGTTATTATCACCTTTGGCCAAGTTATCCGATCAGCTATGCTCAAGTGACTCGTTACACCGAAGGCACGCTAATTGTAGATTTCGTCGATGCGAAGACAGCGACATCAATCTGGCGAGGAACGGCCACTGGAACCGTCGGGAGCGCGCAGAGCAACCAAGAGAAGATCCGAGAAGCGATTCAGAAGATGCTCGAGACTATTCCGCCGAGGGGGTAGAAAGATGAAACGCGGATTGCGGAATGCTTGCTCGCGGATTCGCTCTGCCATCGGGACGGCCTATTTGGGGAGTGAGAGACGAAGCCGAATGCCGAATCGGAGCCGGCTAGCACGACCGAACACTGATCCAACTCCAAGTGATTGCGCAGACCGCGACCGCTCTGAACGCAGCTGGAACTGAGGACTGACAGCAGATTGGCTGGTTCGACAAGCTCTTTGACGCTAAACGTTTTCCTCAAAGGGAGGCATGAAGCAGGAAACAATCTCGACCCCTGCGCGCTTGGCTACGCCGCGGGCTGCCGCCATCGCCGGCATCCTCTTTGCGGTTCTCCTGATTACCGGGCTTTTATTGTTTCGCCTTGCAGTTCGAGCCGACCCGCTGGAGGCAGGGGCTTGGCTCAAGACTAGTTCGAACATGGTGGGCCTGGCGCTAAACCTGGTGCCGTTCGCTGGCATTGCCTTCTTATGGTTTATCGGCGTTTTGCGTGATCGGATGGGAGGACTTGAAGACCGTTTCTTTGCCACCGTGTTTCTGGGCAGCGGGCTTTTGTTCCTCGCCATGTTGTTCATATCAGCCGCGGTGGGTGGAGGAATCATCATCGCATTTGCTGCTAATCCGGAAGCGCTCCGTGACTCGGCGACTTTCACTTTCGCGCGCGCTACGACCTATGAGATTATGAACCTTTACGCGGTCAAGATGGCGGCGGTATTCATGATCTCTACTTCCACGCTCGCAATCCGCACCGCTTTCGCCCCGAGATGGATTGGATATCTCGGCTTTGGCTGTGCCCTGATTCTCCTGTTCAGCGGGCGCTATATCGACTGGATCTTAATGGTCTTCCCATTGTGGGTGTTGTTGGTCAGCATCTATATCCTGATCGACAATCTTCGTGGGCCGGCTCAAACCGCGACCGGACAACCGCCAAATCATTCACCGGTATTGCACTAAGGTCCTATATCCGCCTCCGAGAGGATCGGCTAGGCTTCTTTGAGTCATTGACTGCTTCTGCCATTCTAATGCAAGGCGTACAGCGAGTGACCGTGTCGACTTTGTTTGCCCTCCTGCTGGGTTACGGACTCATGCAGATGGGTAATACGTTCCAGGGCACGCTCCTGAGTATCCGCGGTGGGATCGAAACATTTTCGCCCGCTCAAATTGGCGCGGTCGGTTCAGGTTTCTGGACCGGCATCGTCATCGGATCGCTCCGCTGCGGGAGATGGATCCGAAAAATCGGCCACATCCGGGCGTTCTTGGCCCTTGGGGCGATTGCCTCGACCGCGCCACTGGTGCACTTGCTGGCAATTCATCCGATTGCCTGGGTGGCGGCGCGCGCGTTGACCGGGTTCTGCTTCGCCGGACTGTTCATGGTCGTTGAGAGTTGGCTTAACGGCGCCGCGACGGAACAAACCCGAGGACAGATTCTGAGCGTCTACGGCATGACAGGTCTCCTGGCTGGAATCCTGGGACAGCTCCTTCTGCCGGCGGCCAACCCGGCCGGCTTCAGACCCTTCTGCATCATCGCGATCATTATCGCAATCGCCCTGGTGCCAATCGCTTTGACTCAGGCCGT
>DASTDH010000346.1:0-7810 GCA_035710445.1 Chthoniobacterales bacterium | reverse complement strand
AAGCAGGGAGAATCCGAAGGGTTTCAGGATGCCGATTTTATCGCTGATCAAAAAACCTGAAGGCCTTCGGTTAGACGCGGGAGATCTTCCATTGATCACATCGTTGGAACCGCGTGAAATCCTTCAGATAATCGTAAGCACGAAGAAACCGCCTCTTAGGAATATAACGATATAGATGCAAAGCAAACTAATTGAACAAAAGCATGCAAGCTTCTTAAAGAATGGCTATCCGCTATTTCATGGCGGAGGAGTCGGTCAGAAATGGTCAGCAGCAAGATTGTTGTTTGATCGTAGAGGTCCACACTCCTGATTGGATTGATGACCAATTGTCCTGGCTAGCAGCGGAAGCAACAATCGAGGCTGAATTCGGCAGACGGTTGACGCTCTATCCTGCCAATAAGGACGAAGCCCATCAACTTGTGCAGGAGGAATCTGAAGCCACCCACGGCTGTTTAAAGCTCGGGTCTGGCGACCCGCTGTATTGGCACCTATTGCCGATAGTTTGATATCGAAACGCCTGTATACATTTCGACGCACCAAAAGAACATGATTGCTTAGCTCAACCTTTACGAATTCGCCTCGCACCACATCAGTGCTCGGCGAATCACATCGTTTTCATCGGTACCGATCACATACTGCAGAAGTCGCTGAAAGCTCTTCTCATAGATGATGTCGCAAACCTACAAGTTTCTGGGCTTCGCCAGGCGTGTAACTCGATCAAGTGTTGACCGTGGCTGATGTTGCGCTGGAATGATGGCGAGTTCCTCACTTATTCCAGGCAGACACATACGCTGTTTCTTTAGGAAAGCTTGAGTCTTAAGCTCCGAATCCAGAGTATGCGTCGTCCGGCCGGCAAGCCAATCGGTGACGCGTTGACGAGCTACGCCGAGCATCCTAGCGAGCTCCGCGCGTCTGCGGTATTCGGCATCAGCCCGGCTTTTGAGCTTTGCGATGAGGTTTTCGGATTCCTTGGGCGCCATTTCAATAGTGCACGTCTACATCTAAATGCTAAATTGGTTTGGCACCGTAAGCGAAGCCAGTTGGAGGGTTACGCGCGAGGATACCGCATAACTTCTCCCTCCCTCGCTTAATTCAGTTCTGCCCGCGAGGCTTGAATCTTGCCGCCGCGAGACAATGAGTCGCGAGCTGCCTTCGGCCAATTTATCAGGTTTCGTTTCCACGGCCGTCCATTTGTTGTATACGCGAGCCCGAACTCACCTACCAGCCAGGAATGGATCCGGGTTACAAGGTTCGCCGTGGACCTGTGTCGAGACTTCTTCGCATTGAATGACGGATGCACGCGATCCTTTAGGCGACGTTGCACGCGACGAAGCTTTTGCGTGACTTTGTTGATCGGGGAGTCAATGGAGGAATCTACTGCCTGGTAATTTGCCGATACCCTGAGTTCAACCGGATCCGGAAACGGGCCAACGGCATACGAGTTAACATCGCTTTCTCTTCTGCTGTCCGATCGATTGTCTTTTCCGATTCGAGTATAGATCGCGGAGCCGATAAGCGACTAAGCTGGTCGCTGAGCAGAAACAACAAAGCCAATAGCAACAGAAAGGCGAACACGGAAAAATGAATTGTACGATTCATCCTACTGCCGTTGACGTGATGGCATCTCGTCGTTCGGACCACTGAAGGCCATGAGCTCGCACTCCTCCAGCAGCCACTTGCGAATGCCCGGAGGAATTGCGACACCAGGACCGGAAGGTTGATACGATTTTAAAAGGCAATCGATCTTCTGAGGATCATCCGAAGTCCAGCCGGTCGGTCCGAACTCAAGGATGGACCCATCTCGGTGTCTCCACTTGAAACAAAAATTCATGGCTCCAATCGCGAGCAAATTATGTGCGCCCCTGCTTCTGATGAAAAGAACTAACGCCCTATTTGGCGCACCCTGATATGTCAATCAGGTATAGCTCCTAAATGAATCAGTGTTCCGAAAAGCGAGTCCTGGCTGAGCGGCCAGAGTAGAATCCAACGACTGTGTGGACGGACGGGATATAGCGGGGCTCGCAATTGTTGTGGTGGATTTCATTACAGTGCGTGCGGGGCATTCGTTTTGGGCTGTCTTTGACAGCCGTTTGCGATCAAGATCATCGAGACTAGAGACCAGTTGGGGCCTTGCATGCCCCAAATAGAATTTGAATTTCAACTGGCGGCTGATCAGAGCTCCGATGTTTGTCATTTGTCTATGAGCCGCGGGCCGCAGTGTCGCAAAACCACACGCCAAAGTTTTGCAATACCTTTCGAATACAAATAGCAAATCTTGATAAGGCGAGAACCTGGCTCAAAGAAAATCGAGATACGCTGGAATTGGATGCTTGCGAATCACAGGCGAGATTTGTACCTCCGGCGAGACAACGCCGCGCCGATCGGACAAAATACACTCAGGATCGTGTCGGCTAATGTTTGAAAAATAGATCGGGGCGAGTCAGCCAGTGTCGCGACTAACTCTACCAAAGCATGGTTCTCGGTTTCGTAATCCGCGGCACGCGTAGGTCGTCGATCCAACTCCTCGGTGCACAAGATCGATTCCAGGCTCGCCGTTTCGAGGCAATCGCCCTTGTCCAGACTTACTAGCCTACGACAAGGCCATAGATAGCAGCTGGCACGAACTCGTAAGATTGTTTGCTTGTCTTGCTGAACAACCCCATATCTGAAAAGCCGGCCGAACTCGGGAAGCTAGTCCAGGTAGCCTACCTCGTTGTCATCCTCTCGACTTTTGCTTGGGCGAAAGAATTTTTGCTGCCGTTAATTCTAGCTGTTCTGATCAGCTTTTTGCTAACGCCCCTTGTGTCTCGGCTGGAACGTTGGAGGTTCCCTCGCGCAATAGCTGTCCTGAGTGTCGTAGCGATTGTTTTCGCCCTGATTGGAGTTCTCTGCTCAACGCTTTCGCTGCAAGCTCTGGATCTGGTAAACTCGTTGCCAAAGTACCGCGATAATATTCATGCCAAGTGGACGGCCATTCAACAGGGACCGCCTGGCCCCCTTAATTTGGCCTTTAGTAACATTGGTGCGGCGATTGCCGACATGAGCAAAGTCACGGCATCTGCTGAAGACAACCAAAAGCCGGAGGCAACCAAGGTTCAAATTGTTAGCGGCGCGGATAGCATGGTTGCAATGGTGAAGAACAGCCTTACGCCGGTAGTGGGTCCGATCGGGGAATTTGCCGTGGTCATCGTGCTTGTGATTTTTATGCTTTTAGAGCGAAAGCGACTCGGCCGTCGGTTTCTTCGTCTGACTGGGCATTCGCACGTTGCGTCAACGACCCTTGCCGTGGACGAGGTCGGATCCAAATTAAGCCATTTTCTTTTGGGGCAACTGTTGGTGAACACCGGATATGCGTTACTGCTTGGCCTCGGTCTTTTTCTAATCGGTATACCAAACGCACTACTCTGGGCGGTTCTAACTCTCGTATTGCGGTTTTTGCCTTATGTCGGGCTCTGGATATCTGCCTTTTTCCCATTGCTATTGTCCGTCGCAATTTCCACAAGCTGGAGGCAACCGATACTGACCTTGGCCCTTTATGGGTCCCTGGAAGTGCTCACCAATAATTTCGTGGAACCTTTTGTCTTGGGAGGCAGCACCGGGATGTCACCACTGGCCATCATCGTATCCGCCCTGTTCTGGACCTGGCTTTGGGGGCCGATCGGTCTATTGCTCGCGACTCCGCTCAGCGCTGGCTTAGTAGTATTGGGTCGCTATTTTCCGGCATTTCATGTCTGCAGTGTTTTGTTAGCCGCAGAGCCGCCCTCCTCCTCAGAGACAAGATTTATTCTCCTGCTTACGGAAAATCGCCTTCCCGAGGCCAAAGCTTTCCTGCAGGAATTGAGCGGGATGCAACTTTCAGCAAGGATCGCCGAAGAACTAATTTTGCCCACCCTCCGAGTGATCGAAAACGATCTTTATCCGGGCACATCTAATTCAACAAAATCTCGGATTTATGCGGAGTTACGCGACCTGATCGAGGAAATGACTGTTGAGGATTCGACGGAATTGGAGCAACGATCAGAACAATCGACACGCGAACAGCCCAGAACAGCTATCGTGCCTTTCATGGGCGAAGGCGACGAAATTGCAGGGAGAGTTGTTGCGCGCTTGTTAGGCGCCAGAGGAATCGGCATGGATTTGTTATCCTGGCGAACTCTTCGCGCGGAGAAACTAGAACGTCTGAAAGAACTAAAAGCCTCGTTGATTCTGCTCTCTGCGATCGAGTCAAGGTCAGCAATCACTGTAGGTAAAATGGCGGATTCCATTAGGCTTGACGTCCCCGATGCCCTGATTCTTGTCGGCCTTTGGAGCTTGCCAACTGAAGGAGCCGCGCGATCGGTGAAAAGAATCAAGGGATCTTCCGGAAACACCCTTTACACCAGTATCGATGACGCGGTTCGAGGGATTGCTTCCCTGACCCCTCGGGCGGAAGATGAACTTAGTCCTGAGAACCAGGATGTGCAGAAATAATTTATTGTGAGATCACTCTCGAATTCTGGCTAGGTGGGCGGTTTTATCGTCGGTTGAAGGAATTCGATTAGAAAATCGGCGGTAAAACAGTTCCTTGCCATAGAGGCGCAGAGCGTCATCAGGGCCCCCCTCGCCGACCTTCTCGGCGTAGACTTTGCTTGGATCACCAGGCACTTGCCCGGAACCTCTCAAATCGTGCGTCCCGGAAGCGAATCTACACGAAAACCACTGACAAACCTGCCATGCCCTTGCGTCCAACTGTTGCTATCTCCGTCTCGGATGCCCTCGTCTAGCCGCGGTCAATAGCATCGCCGCAGACGTTGAGACTCCTTGCCCGTCGGGTATGCGATGATTGGTTGCGAGTAGTCGTTCACGTCGCGAGACAGAGGTTTCATAGGCTTCTAGAAACGCATTCTGTTTTTGCGTCATCGTCCCATGCGGCTACTCCGAGCTAAAGATCTTTCGCGCGATCTCTAAGCGTTTCGCATCGACGCGGCCACATTGTTCCGCTGCTCGTTTTTCCAGCCGGCCGTAGTCCAATTTTCGAAGTTGCGGCGCGGTATCAGCAGCGGCAGCTAGTGCGGTCCAAAGGCCTCGTTTACCGGCGATTCCGAGAACCAGCCCTTCGAGGGCATGGAAGAGGCCCATTTGGTCCTCTTGGGAACCACTCAATCGAATCTTCGCGCGGGAGAATTTCTCGGCCATCCACAAGCCCGCTTTCCGAACCGGGCTTTCCTTTTCGCCTAGCCTTTCAATTAGATCCTGTAGCTCGCCTTGATCCTCGGCGATTTCGCTACGCAGATCTTTGAAGAACTGTTCGAGCGGCTTTCCTTTATAGGCCTCGATCAGACGATCCACCAATTCCAAGGCCGCGACGGAGCCGGCAAGGTGATCGTTCAAGTAGATTGTGAGGTTTTTGCTCATCTTCCTATTGCCCTTACCTTCCAATCCCGCGAACAGCAGCGCTTGAACGGGTGTGCCGGCGGCTGGCCGGCGCCGCGATCGATCAGAATAGTTTTTGGCACAACAACGAATTCTCGTTCAGGTCATTGGGTCCCACCCGCTTTGCGGCGCACGTAGCGTTTGTCGCCTGTATGTGGTTCAATAAGATCCCGTTTAATCATGGTTTTGGTAAGCAAGTTTGTTCCTTTCAGATGCGTCCTTTCAAAAATTGCAGCTGGAGCGGTCCCGGAACTTAAATCGCATCGTGTCAGGGCCAATGATCCTGGCTGTGCCAGCCCGACACTTTTGGTATTTCCGAGACACTCATTCCACGTTCGATCGGCGAGAAGATCAAAAGAACTGTTTGGCAGTTGTGGCCTCCTTTTATTCGCGCAACAGCATTTTGATCGTCTTCGATCATCGTCGTTCCGCCTCTCGCCGATGCTTGCTTGGCCCCTTCGTACGTTTGTAAACTTCCCTACCAACATACGCGCTGATAAGAGGTTTAATGAGAGACCAAATCTGGTCTGTGGCGCCTGACTTATCCTGCTGCGCAAGAGAAGGGCCTGCTTCGCGTAAAGGTTTTCGCTGAAGAGGATCGGCCCACAGATAAACTTCTTTGCGACGCGCCGGCAAGCGCGCGAGCAAAAAACCAACCAGCCCCGCACCCATAATCCAGGACCAGGGATATTTCTGAACCGAACCTCTTAAGAGACGGGGAGCGTTGTAATGTTCTTTTAGTTCGCTCACCTGAACCGCCATTTTTCGGCGATCATCGTCCAAACGGTCCGTTAGGGAGCCTTTGTCTTCGACTGGGCCAACCATTCCTTATCCTTTTCAAGATCTTTTAATGTCATTTGAAATACCGGCTTCCGGAGCCGAATTCGGAGTAGAAAGAAAGCGAGCAAGCACGATAGGGTTAAGATAACGCCGCAGATCAATGCGCTCCAACCCCAGGCGAGATGGAAGAGGAGCGCAACCAAATACAAAAGAAACGCTCCATACATAAGCACGCTGCAAAGGGCTAGAACGAAGATTACCCCGACCAAGACTAGAAGCCCAATGAAATGACCGGCTGCCTCTCTGGATTCAGCAGCCAGTAGGCGTGTTTTCAGCTCAAAATAATCAAGGAAAATCGAGGCCCAGCTCGCGACTGGCCGGCTTTCAATCGATTGAGCACTGGAGTTCTCTGCGTCCATTTCGGATCTCAATTCAGATTCGAATACTGGACCGGGGACGGTCGTTTCATTTATGACTTTTGAAATGAACTCCTCAGGAAAGCTGTGTTCAGATCCGTCTAGGTCTAGCAGGCGGATCTGCTTGGGAGACCTCCATAGCTACCCTCGAAGAGGACGGCACTCTATAACTTCATTGTGCGTGGGAACCTGTTCCTACAATTTCTGGCGTATGCTCCGCGCTTCTTCCGCCAGACCCGCGTACGATCTAAGGCAAAGAAACGACGTAGGTTCTGTCTACGATTCGAGCCGTGCACGCTTCGGCTCGTCTTTCCGAGGCACCTCAATTTCCTTTCTTTCGACTTTCACCGCGTGCTCCTCTGGCTCAACGTGTGAGCCGTAGATATTGGCGTAGGCTTTGGTGAATTCCGCGCCGAATAGCAAAATCTGGGCGGAATAGAAAATCCAAAGCAGCAGAGTTATGAGTGAACTTGCGGCGCCATAAGCTGAGCCTGCTGCGCCACTCCCCAGATAAAGATTGAGCAGGAATTTGCCAATTACGAATAGGATCGCGGTCAGCGCAGCCCCGGTCCACACGTCGCGCCAAGCGATCTTCGCGTCTGGCAAATAGCGAAAAAGCATCGCGAACAACAACACAATTATCCCCAGGTCGAATACATAAAAGATCGCCAGCCCAAAATAGTGGCCACCAGGAATTACGCTTTGAAGGTAACTATGCAGTCCCTTGAGTAAACCTTCTACCGTTAAGGACACAAGAAGCAGGAAACAGACGCCACCCACCATCGCAAATGACAGGAATCGCGCTCGGATAAAACCCCATATCCCTTGGCCGGGCTTCGGCTTTACCGCCCAGATCGTGTTTAAAGCGTCCTGTAGCTGGCCAAAGATGCCG
Organism: Chthoniobacterales bacterium; assembly: GCA_035710445.1. Lineage (GTDB taxonomy): Bacteria > Verrucomicrobiota > Verrucomicrobiia > Chthoniobacterales > JAFAMB01 > DASTDH01. The sequence continues at coordinate 310 of DASTDH010000346.1, read as the reverse complement.
CTTGCACCGAATAGGGCAATTAAGATTCCAATCGCAGTTGCCAAAATCCCAGTTTTGGGTTCTGCAGCACTATTGGCTATGTCTTGAAAGACCTTTACTCCACTGGGATCAACGAGGTAGCTCAATTGGTCGAGAATCTTTTGGCGAGCCTGCTCATTGCTACCATAGATCAACCCAAATACACCCAGAAGAACTAGTACCAGCGGAGCTAAGGAAAAAATGGTGTAGTAAGCTAAGGCGGCACCTAACTGCGGACATTTGTCTCGGCTCCATTCCTTCGCGGTGCTCTTCAAAAGATCCAATACACGCA
>DASTDH010000345.1:0-5900 GCA_035710445.1 Chthoniobacterales bacterium | reverse complement strand
CAGCGGCGGTTAAACTCACCTCACGAGGACCCGTGTTATATCGATGGCAGGTTGTTGGCAAGGGAGGTCGCCGCTTTACGGGATTCAAATTTCGGTCAATGTATTCGAATGCTGATGAGCTGAAAGAACAACTCGAATCACGCAACGAAATGTCTGGACCCGCGTTTAAGTTGACCAACGATCCTAGAGTAACCGCAGTCGGTCGCTTCTTGCGTCGTTACAGTCTGGATGAATTGCCACAACTTTGTAGCGTGTTCAAAGGCGACATGAGTTTGGTCGGCCCCAGACCTCCGCTAGTTAGCGAGTATATTAGATTTACCGAATATCAAAAGCAGAAACTTGCTGTAAAGCCGGGCATGACCTGTCTTTGGCAGGTGAACGGCAGGAACGACGTGAAAGATTTTGACGATTGGGTCAGGCTCGACCTTGACTATATCCGACGGTGGAATTTGAAACTTGATTTCTGGATTCTGATGAAGACGGCTGTAGTGGTTTTCGCAGGATCGGGTAAGTAACCCTTTTTGCTGAGCATTGTATTTGGACATTTAACTAATCGGGTGCAGGAGAGTCAGACGAATGCGAGTGTTGGTTACAGGCGGTGCTGGTTTCATCGGGTCTCACCTCGTCGATCGATTTCGCTTGGAGGGATTTCAGGTTCGCGTTCTGGATTCTCTTGACCCCAGGGTCCATCCCAAGGGACTTGCAACGAATCTTCCTCCGGGAGTCGAGTTTATGAAAGGGGACGTGACGAATCGCGAAGAGCTTTTGGCAGCTCTACAGGATGTCGACATCGTTTCCCACCAAGCTGCGTATCAAGACTACATGCCTGATTTTTCCAGATTCTTGCACGTAAACGCAGTCGGGACCGCGTTGATTTATGAACTGATCGTCGAACAAAAGCTTAAAGTGAAGAAGGTTATTGTGGCCTCTTCCCAAGCTGTATACGGAGAGGGCCAATTTATTTGCTCCACGCATGGATTTTTCCAACCCGTGCCGAGAAGCCAACAGCAGCTTTCTCAGGGGCATTGGGAAGTTCGGTGTCCTGACTGTGACCAGCAGGCTGAACCGCGCTTACTGTCCGAAGAAAATGTGAATCCGTACAATCAGTACGCAGTTTCAAAACTGGCAGAAGAAAGAGTTGCCCTCGGTCTTGGGTGGCTTCATGGAATTCCGAGCGTTGCTCTTCGTTATTCGATTACACAAGGTCCCCGACAATCTCTTTTCAATCAATACTCCGGGATCTGTCGCATCTTTGTGGGGCGAGCCCTCCAAGGAAATCCCCTGATTGTGTACGAAGACGGGCACCAGACCCGGGACTTCGTTCACATCAAAGACGTAGTGGAAGCCAACGTGCGCGTTTTGGAGAGCGACGACGCGAATTTTCAGGCCTTCAATGTTGGGAGCGGCAAATCAACAACTGTTCTTGAGTACGCAAATCTCGTCGGTGAAAAGCTTTCCTCGGAGGTCAACATCAACCTTTCCGGTGAGTACCGCCGAGGAGATAACAGGAATAGTGTTTCGAAGATCGATAAGCTTAGGCGGCTCGGCTGGAATCCGAAGTCTGATCTTTCAGCGATCCTGGATGATTTTCTGTCCTGGGTTGAAAGTATCGGTGGGATCCCAATCCAAGTGCGAGACGCGGATGGGGACATGAGGAGAGCTGGTGTTGTGCTCAAGGCAACCGCCGATTCCCACGTGTCAGCCTCGAACGTTAATTTGTAGGTCCAATGTGGCATGACTCGGTGGCAGTCCGAATACTGCTTGCGTTCGTGTGCATGCGGTTGATGTTTGAGTTGCAGTAGTTATGTGATGTCTTGATCGGGGAGAACGGCGAATGAACAAAGGAAATCAGATTTTTCACGCGAAGCAATACTTTGATGAATTGCAGTATGTTTTTGCTCGCCTGGCACACGATCCCATCAATCAAATCGCTGAGACTCTGATAAAGGCCTATGAATCCGAACAGACTGCATACCTATTCGGCAATGGTGGTAGCGCCTCACTCGCGTCCCACTTTGCTTGCGATCTCGGGAAAGGCACGGCTTACTGCAATGGTGGAAAAAGATTTCGTGTCCTCGCCTTGACAGACAATCTGCCAACTTTAACTGCCTGGGCCAACGACTCCGGTTATGAGGATGTCTTCTCAGAACAATTGAGAAATTTTGTCCAGCCTCGTGATGTCATGTTCGCAATAAGCGCAAGTGGGAATTCTAAGAACGTGCTAAATGCCGTCCACGTGGGTCGTGAAGCCGGAGCCATAGCTGTGGGCATTTCAGGGTTTGAGGGTGGGCAACTGAAACTGATATGCGATACATGCGTGGTCGTACCGTCAAATAATATGCAAATAATCGAAGACGTACATCTTGCGATTTCGCACTCGATTTATCGCATCGTTCACAGCCGGATTACGCGGCGCTCCTTGGCGGCCTCTTGTCCCGCGTAGTCGCCCGCGTCAAAGAGCATTCAGTCCAATAAAGGCCAAAGACGCGAATGTTTGAATTGGCCCTCCTGTGGGGGATCTGCTCGACAGTATCTCGGCCAGAAGCTGCTAGTCCCAAGAAACCATGAATCAAACAATCCGCAAATCTATTCTAGTTCTTGACCTGTTCTGGATCGCCACAGCCTTTTCATTTGCTTACGCGCTTCGCTATAAATATCTCGGATTCGGAGTGGAATCATGGACGTCTTTCCGTGGTTTCCTTCCCGCGCTAACTTCCGCACTCTTAATTTGGACGACTCTCTACTTTAGTAAAAACCTTGAGGGTTTCAGAGGAGGCTGGCACTTACCAACAGTTTTTTCTCAAACCCTGGTGGGTGTCTTTTACCTGATGTCGTTCCTTTTGGCGTTGGCCTTTCTGCAGAGACATTACTATTCGCGATTGTTGTTGCTTTATCTGGCTTGCCTACTACCCGTTGGGCTGGTTGCCATTCGGTGCGCTGCGCGGTGGGCAATCTCTTCTGGATTACGGACTGGTACTAATCGCCGAACTGCCATCTTGGGATGTGGCCATCTTGCCCATGAATTAGCTTACAAGATTTCTCGTCATCCCGAAATGTTGCTCGAAGTGGTTGGGCTGATTTACCCGGGAGGGAGCGATTCCTTGAACGGCTTAACAACGCGGGATCAGGAACTGACTTCGCTGCAATCACTGAACGTCCCCGTCTTCCTTCATCAGAAAGGTATCACCGAGCTGATCGTCGTGATGCCACAGCCGGCAGGAATTGAAGTCGAAAAAGTGATTTCGAAATGTCGTGAAGCTGGAATGGTGGTTCGGCTGGTACCTCAATGGTACGAGCTTTACGTTTCCGAGGCCCAAATGATTGAAGTTGATGGCGTTCCATTGATTTCTCTTGAGGAGCGAAATGTTTCAGTTATCGTATTGGGGCTGAAGAGAATTTTGGATCTGATTGGAGGAGTCCTTCTCGCGGTACTCAGTTCGCCGGTTTTGCTGATGGCGGCAGTTAGTCTGAAACGGCACAGCGGACGTGCGTTCACCGAAGAACTTCGGTGCGGCAAAGCGGGTGCCCCTTTCCGCATGTTTCGACTGAACGTGGACCGCGAAAATCCGGGGCCCAGCAATCTCAACAAATTGCTTGCAAGATTGAGCCTGACCGAACTACCTCAATTGTGGAATGTTCTTCGAGGGGATATGAGTCTCGTTGGACCACGGCCGGAGTCGCCGGAGCGTGTACGTCATTACTCTGACTGGCAACGCCAGAGATTAAGCGTCACACCAGGTTTGACGGGTTTGGCGCAGGTTCACGGATTACGGGAGCAGCACTCATCCGAGGAAAAGGCGCGATTTGACCTTGAATATATTTTCCATTGTTCGTTGTTTCTAGATTTCTCGCTTCTATTGCAGACAGCATGGACCCTTGCAATTCGACTCCTCAAACTACCTCAACCCAAAAGGTTGATCAGCCCTGATATGCTCGGGGCAGCTCAACTCCCTCTGAAGGAGGTTCTGCATGTTGATAGTTCGCAGTCCAGTGCGGATTAGTTTTGGCGGCGGAGGCACGGACCTACCCTCCTACTACGAGAGTTTCGGCGGAGCTGTATTGAGTACGGCAATTAATAAGTATTTTTATACGATTTTGCAGAAGAGGGCCGACGGCAAGATTCAAGTGATTTCCTCAGACTTGCGCGTCGCGGAAACTTGGCACGACATCGCGCGTATGCCTGTGAAGGGTAGCCAACTTGAGATCCCACTCTCAGTAATTAAAGAGCTCGAATGCAGCGTGTCCATCGACCTATTTCTCGCTTCCGAAATTCAACCTGGAACGGGCCTCGGTTCCTCTGCAAGTGTCTGTGTTGGCGTCCTCAAAACACTCGCTACTTACCTCAATCTACGTCTATCGAAGTATGAGCTAGCCGAGCGGGCATTTCACATAGCTCGCAATGTGCTGGCGAAGCCAGTTGGCAAACAGGATGAATACGCCGCGGCCTTTGGAGGCCTGAACTATATTTCGTTTCAACAGGACGGCACGGCTCACGTGGAACCCGTAGCGCTAAGACCTGATGTTGCTCGAGAACTTCAGAGTAATCTGATGCTTTTTTTCACAGGCGCCGCCCACAACTCCTGGCACATTCTCGAAGAACAGCAAAATTTAACCTCGCGGAGCGACAGAGCTGCACTTGAATCCATGCATCACATTCGCAAGGCCCCAGATCAAATGCGAGATGCGCTATCAAAAGGCGACTTTCGTTCGTTTGGCAATCTCTTACATCAAAGTTGGGAAGCCAAAAAAGGGGTTTCCGACAAAATATCGCACCCATTGATTGACCAGGCTTACTCGGCGGCACGTCAGTCGGGAGCCTTGGGCGGAAAGATAACAGGGGCGGGGGGTGGAGGGTTTCTTTTATTGTTTTGCGAGGAGCCTTATCAGGAAAAGGTACGCGAATCGCTGGGTTCACTCAATATCCGAGAAATGAGATTTGAGTTCGATCTTCACGGTGCCCAAGTTGTCGCTAATGATCCATTCATAGATGCGGATGAACGCTGTGGAACGCGTTGGACATTCATTCCGATGTCAGCTGTCTAGAGTTAGACACAAGTGGTAATACTGTCCGTAAGGCATCCATGAAGGCCATTTTGTTAGCAGCAGGTCACGGCACCCGTATGCGTCCCCTAACTGATTCGATCCCCAAGTGCTTATTGAGAATCCAAGGTGTGCCACTCCTAGAGATTTGGCTGGATCTCTGTCGACGTCACAGCATCGACGAAATTCTCATAAACACCCATGCGCACGCCGACCTGGTTAGAGAATTTGTGGGTGGATACAATGGCGGTATTGAGATTTGTGTTTCCGAGGAGCCGCTGCTGCTTGGAAGTGCAGGAACACTGTTGAAGAACCGCGCTTGGTTGAGTGCGGATTCCCCTTTTTGGGTTTTCTACTCAGATGTTCTTACTAACGTGAATTTAGAAAGAATGCTGGAACATCACAACACTTGCTCTCAAGTTGCAACATTAGGTGTCTGCGAAGTACCTGACCCGAAACGCTGTGGTATCGTCACCGTTGATAAGAAAAATGTGGTGAGTGAGTTTGTCGAAAAACCTCACGAACCCTCGAGCAACCTTGCATTTTCAGGGATTATCGTGAGCGAACCCAGTCTGCTTGATTTCATTCCAAATCATATTCCGGTTGACCTCGGATCTCATGTTCTCCCCAAACTCGTCGGCCGAATGGCCGCCTATCGAATCTCCGACTACCTGTTGGATGTCGGAACACAAGAAAATTACCGAGCCGCGCAGGCAAGTTGGCCGGGGAACTCTAAAACAACCGAGGCGAGACAATGTTGAGGGCTGTAATCTTCGATATGGACGGAGTGATTGTAGATAGTCATCCAGTCCATAAGAAGGCTTGGCTAAAATTTCTTGAGTTACAAAACACAATTGTTA
>DASTDH010000344.1:0-15002 GCA_035710445.1 Chthoniobacterales bacterium | reverse complement strand
GCTGGTTTTCCACGGCAAAGAGCATCTGCAAGCTACGAATAGAGACCCATGACTGCTTCTTATTCGCGTCTATTCGTGTCCATTCGTGGTTAGCAACTATTCGCGTAGGTCCGTGGTTAACCGTTTAACAAGGTTCGAGCGTGTTCGAGGGCGGACCGTGATTTACCTCCGAGCATACGCGCTATTTCCTCCAAGCGTTCTGAGCCACCGACCTCTTGCAAAGCGGTTCTCGTCCGACCAGCACTCACTTCCTTGCTGACGAAGAAGTGTTTACGGGCGGCAGCCGCTACCTGCGGCATGTGGGTGATTGCCAGCACTTGATGATTCTCGCCCAGTGTCTGCATCTTCCTGGCGACGGCGTGGGCGATCTCGCCGCCAACGTTAGCGTCGATCTCATCAAAGACCAGCAATCCGATCAGATCCTGTTGAGCCAACGCCGTCTTAAGAGCCAGCATAATGCGCGAGATTTCCCCGCTCGAAGCGATCGCCCGAAGGGGCTTCAGTGGTTCACCTGGATTCGGAGAAAAGAGAAACTCAATCTGATCGAATCCGCTGCCTATCGGCTTCTCCAGTGTTTCCCACTCCAGATCGAACCTCGCTTGTTGAAACCCAAGATCCGCCAAGTGAACCCGAATCTGCTCGGCTAGTTTCGCACCAGCGACTCTTCGAGCAGTTGCCAGATCCTTTCCGACCTCCTGCATTTTCTGAGAAGCCGATTCAATGCCGGCTCGCAGTTTCTCCAACATGGCTTCGCGTCCGTCGATTTGGCCCAGTCTTTCTTCGAGCTCAGCGGCCAGGGCCAACAACTCCTCTTCGTTGCGATGGTATTTCCGGCGCAAACTCTCGAGCAAATTCAAGCGCTCTTCGAGTTGTCGGAGGCTTCCCGGATCCAACTCGATCCTCTCTTGATAATGTCGAAGATCCCGCTCCAATTCCTCCAGTTCGACAGTGCCACGCTCATGATTGCGCATCAATTCGGCGGACCCCGGATCAAGCCTTTCCAATTCTCGGAGCGTACGGGCAATGTCTCCCAACCGAGTCAGGATGGAATCTTCTGCATCTGCGAGCTGCAACAAACTCAAAGAGGTAAGTTCCAGAATTCGATGAGCATTGCTGGCCAGGGCGTATTTTGCTTCCAGTGTGTCTAATTCCCCTACCTGGATCGCCGCGTCACGGATCTCGGCCAACTGGTGTTGCCATAACTCCAGGTTCCCAAAGGCATTCTCGGCTTCCAATCGCTCCAGGTTGGCGCACAGAACTCGGAGTTGCTCAAAGGTTTCGCGAAAAGAGTGGTAAAGCTCTTCGCTACCGCCGAAAGCATCAATCAAGCGGAGCTGATACTCGCGGGCGAGGAGCGATTGATGATCGTGCGGTCCGTGCAAATCAACCAATCCATCCCCAACTTCTTTCAGAACACTCAGCGTGGTTTGGCAGCCGTTGATGAATTGGCGATTTGCGCCATTCGCAGCCAGTAACCGACGGAGCAGCAATTGGTCGCCTTCGCAGGGATCGATACCTTGCTCAGATAGCAACCGGTTGATCCGAGCCGGGTCAGCAATCTCAAACAGCGCCTCCACCGAACATTGTTCGGCACCGGTGCGGATCAGCGTTTTGTCGGCCCGCTCTCCCAGCACTAACTTGAGAGCGCCAAGGATGATAGACTTGCCAGCACCGGTCTCTCCCGTGACGACGGTAAAGCCCGGTTCCAGCTCCCAATCCAGGAACTCCACCAAGGCAAGATTTCGGATATGAAGCGAGCGCAGCGTTGCGGGCACAAAGAGCTTATGTAAGGGTGGCGGGGCCTTTTTTCAATAAATGCTCTCGGTCACTTTTCTGGGAACAGGAACATCAATGGGAGTGCCAGTGATTCTCTGTGAATGTCGGGTCTGTCACTCGCCCGATCCGCGAGACCACCGTTGGCGGTCTTCAGTCTATTTGCAGACACCAAGCGCAAGTTGGGTGATCGATACCGGAGCCGAATTTCGTCTGCAGGCTCTGCGCGCTGGTATACAGAAACTGGACGCAGTGATATATACCCATGCGCATGCGGACCATGTGGTTGGATTTGACGATCTTAGAAGATACAGCTCGGCCAATCACGACCGCATGCCGATATTTGCCTCGTCGACAACACTTGAGCACCTGGACCGCATGTTTCATTATGCTTTTAGCGGAGAAGCAAAATTTCCGGGCTATGTTCAGCCCGAGCCGCACGTAATCGACGGTTCGTTCTGGCTGGGCGAAAATGAGATCGTCCCTATTCCGGTCGAACACGGAAATATTCACACCTTTGGGTTTCTCGTGCGGTCGGCCAATCGATCCATTTTCGCTTATATCAGCGATTGCAAGGTCGTTCCGGAAGAAGGGATCAAACAGTTACGCGGTGTTGATACTCTGGTGTTGGGTACACCTTTGTGGAGATCTCACTTCTCCCATCTTAGCCTGGAAGAAGGCATCGCGCTGTCGACGAAGATCCGCCCGAGACAGACCATTTTTACTCATTTAAGTCATGATTTTCTCCACGCTGAAACCGAAAAACTGTTGCCGCCTGGTTGCTGGTTGGCGTATGACGGACTCGAAGTTCAGCTATAATGGCGTGCGTCTTTCGGCGAACTTGCTCCAGGCACGAATTCAAGACTTTTCCAAGATTCAATAGAAGTCGCGGCCTTTAGCATTCGCTCGAGACAACACATTGGGACGGGCGCGCTTCCCGGGCTTTTTCCCGAGTGCCGGCGCCGGGCTTACTCGGCGCAAACTCGAGCAAATGGCTTTACCGGCAAGTTATTATAACATATCATATTTCTGTTTTATATATGAATCTGGACGCGATCTATCAAGAGGTGCTTCGTAGCGAGCAGGGAAATGTGAGAGAATCGGATAGCGATCTCGGTCGGGCCTGGTCAGAACTCGAATATCAGGCGCTCTGGTACTCAGGCGCCTTCGGTTCGACCTTTCGAGCCACCAACGGGTCTTCGATCGAGATCCTCGAGTTCGGCTTCTGGAATAAAGAGGCGGGCCCGGATTTTGTAAATGCTCTGATTCGAGTCAACGGGATTGAGACTCTGGCGGGAGACATCGAACTCGACCTATCGCCCGCTGATTGGGAACGACACTTGCACGGAGAAAACCCAGCGTTCCGCAACGTCATCCTTCACGTCCTTGCCAGGCGCTCGGGACCGGTTTCCTTCACTCGCACGATTGAACATCGTGAAATCCTTCAAGTTGAGCTAACGCAAGACTATCGTTTTGCGATCATTGAAACGGAAATCGATTTGGCCAAACCGGGCGCGTGTTGTGGGCCGTTGGCGCGATTCGCCGAACAAGAAATCGATCAAATCCTAGAAACTGCCGCCCGGCTACGCTTGGAGCGAAAAACCCAATTGTTGCGACGAGCGATTCACATCCACGGTATCGACGAAGCGCTGTTTCAGGCGCTCGCGATTGCTCTCGGCTACAAATGGAACAAGGTACCGTTTCTCATTTTGGCGCAGCGAGTCACCCTTCAACGGCTGCGTCGCGATTCGGAGGCGGCCGAAGCAATCCTTTTTGGATTGGCCGGGTTCCTGGAATCGGCTGAGCCCTCCAAAAACTTGCTTCCTGCGAGTCACTACGCTGCCAGTCTCTGGGCGTATTGGTGGAAAGTACGAGGCGAGCTGCACTCTCTAGTGTTGACTTTGGAGCACTGGAAACTCGGCGGCAGCCGCCCGGCCAACCATGCGCATCGGCGCCTGGGTGCCTTGGCGGTACTGGCAAGCCGGTGGTTGGAGTTCAGAAAACAATCCAACGATCTCCCGACGGTCTGTCGCTGGTTTGAAGGTTTAAGCCATCCGTTCTGGGATTTTCACTACACGCTTCATTCGGACGCCAGTCCGGCTCCAATCGCATTACTCGGCAAAACCAGAGTCAAAGAGGTCCTCGCGAACGTTTTATTTCCGTTGGTCGCATTTTCCGGCACAGCTGACTGGGAAGCGTATAAACACGTGCGGGCAGAACTCGGCAACAAACATCTTGAGCTGGCAGGCATTCGTTTGTTTGGAGACCAGGAACGCGCACGTACTCACACCCGTTTTTTGTTTCAACAGCAAGGCCTGTTACAGATCTTCGAGGATTTTTGTCTGGCCAATCGAAACGATTGCCGTGAGTGCCGATTTCCACGTCTGATTGACAGCCTTGTCGGCAAGGACTGAAGCGCGAAGCGCAGACAAGATTCAAGCCCGACTACGCACGAGGCTACGGTCTGCGCTCCGCGCCTCAATGGCGGACCCAAAATTCGACAGATTCATAGGGTGAGCTTCGGCTGAAAGCCATGGCGTAGCCTTAGAAAAAAAGCATCCTCTCGCCCCGTACAAGCAACAAGAGGATGCCTCTCTCGCCAAACGAAGAGATTCGGTCAGCTACAACCTTGTGAGGTGCCGCATTCCGTGCAAACACCGCACGCACCCGCCCGAATCACTTTTGTACTACCGCAATGAGAACAGCTCACTCCCATATACATGTTCCCCAAAGCTTCACGCACCCGATCCGCGTGAGTCGCCGGCGCCGGGTGTCCATGACCGCCATTGCCATTCGGCAGCAACCTCGATGTTCCTTCCGAATTGGTGCGATTGGTGATCACGTCGATAATCTCCTTCTCCGCCGTTCGCGGAAGTTCGGCCACCGGTCGATTGACCGCCTTCTTTTCGATTTCCGATATCTCCCTCATCGGCAGATCCGGTTGAGAACGATTGGGTGAAGTCGCTTCCTTGTATCCGACGATGAACTGGCAACCGAGCCAGCGGAAAACGTAGTCCGTGATACTAGTTGCGTTGCGAATATCTGGATTCTTAGTGAAGCCGCTCGGTTCAAATCGCGCGTAAGCAAATTTTTTGACCAGGCTCTCTAACGGAACGCCATACTGCAAGGCGATTGAGGTCAGTGTCGCGACCGTGTCCATTAGACCGCCGATCGTACTCCCCTCTTTGGCCATCTGAATAAAGAGCTCACCGGGTTGGCCATTTTCATAAAGACCGACGGTGATGTAGCCCTCGTGTCCGGCGATCTCAAACTTGTGCGTAAGCGAAACGCGGGTATCCGGCATACGCTTGCGAGAAGGTTGGTTCAACGTCACGACTTCTTCCTCCAGCTCAGCGATCCGAACCTTCAGCGGTGTCACCTCGTCGATGAAGCTCTCTCCACCTTCATCGGCGCCCATATCCTTCGTCTTTTTCGTATTCAGCGGCGCGGAACGCTTGGAGCCGTCACGATAAATTGCGATCGCCTTCAATCCTAAATGCCAACCTTCGATATAGGTGTTCATGATCTCTTCAACCGAAGCGTCGGTTGGCAAGTTGACTGTCTTGGAGATCGCACCACTGAGAAACGGCTGGCACGCTGCCATCATCCGCAGATGCCCAAGATAATGGAGGCTGCGTTTACCTTTGAACGGTTTGAAGGCGCAATCGAATACTGACAGATGTTCTGCTTTCAGACCGCTTTGGGTGACCCGCCCCGCATCCGCAAGAACATCCTCAATTGTGTCGTGTTCGTTAATATGCCGCAGGATTTTCTCGCTTACTTCCGGTGGGTAACCCAGCTTTTCCAGTGCCGGCTCGACGGTCTGATTGACAATCTTGAGCATCCCGCCACCGGCCAAAAGCTTGTACTTCACCAGCGCGATATCCGGCTCAATACCGGTCGTATCGCAGTCCATGAGAAACCCGATAGTACCAGTGGGAGCCAGAACGGTGACTTGTGCGTTTCGAAAGCCATGCTTCTGACCCAAGGTTAACGCATTATCCCAGATGCGTGCCGCTTCGAGTTTGAGATACTCAAAATCGGTAGAATCCTGGATTCGGTCGCATGCCGATCGGTGCAGTCGAATGACTTCCAGCATCGACTCGGAGTTGTCCGGTCGGAGAGGTTTTGGCATCCCGGAAGCACGCGCATCCCAGTAGCCGGGAAATGGCCCCTGGTCCTTCGCTATCGTAGCGCTGTGCGAGTAGGCTTCGCCGGTCATCATCGAGGTGATGGATCCGGCCAACGCGCGGGCTTCGTCAGAATCGTAGCCCAACCCGTAGCTCATCACCAGGGCTCCGAGATTAGCGAATCCCAACCCTAAAGTTCTAAAGATATGGCTATTTTCCGCGATTTCTTTGGTCGGATAGCTCGCATTATCGACCAAGATTTCTTGCGCGGTGATGAAGATTCGGACCGCTGCCTTGAACCTTTCAACGTCAAAGCTTCCATCTTCACGCTTGAATTTCATCAGGTTCAGCGAAGCCAGATTGCAAGCCGTGTTGTCGAGAAAGAGGTATTCGGAGCAAGGATTGGTTGAATTCTGTCGCGCGGTTCCTTTGCAGGTGTGCCAACGATGAATGGTACTGTCGAACTGCATGCCCGGGTCGCCACAAATGTGCGTTCCTTCGGCTATCTTGCGCAACATCGACCGTGCATCTTTCTTCTCACATCGCTTCCCATCGAGTACTCGCCGCGTCCACCACTCTTGGCCTTCGATAGCGGCCTGCATGAATTCATCGCTCACGCGCACAGAGAGATTTTCGTTCTGGTACATGATCGACCCATACGCGTCGCCGTTGTAGCTGCCGTCATAACCTTGCTCGATCAGTGCCCAAGCTTTTTTCTCTTCCTTGGTCTTCGCCTCGATGAATTCCTCGATATCCGGATGCCAATCCTTCAATGTGTTCATCTTGGCGGCCCGCCGGGTCTTACCGCCACTCTTGACGACGTTCGCAACCTGATCATACACCTTCAGGAAGGAAAGGGGTCCGCTCGGTCGACCGCCGCCGCTCAGCTTTTCTCGGGTGCTTCGAAGGGTTGATAGATCGCTTCCCGTTCCGCTTCCATACTTAAATAGCATCGCTTCGCTCGTGGCCAAGCGCATGATATCCTCCATGGTATCGTCGACAGCTTGGATGAAGCAGGCCGAAGCTTGGGGGTACTCATATTGGCTGCTCGCTCGCTCCGCCGCTTGCTTCTGACGATTAAAAAAGAAATTTCCCTGACCGCATCCTTTGCCGACTCCGTATTGCTGGTACAAACCGACGTTGAACCAAACTGGACTGTTGAACGCCCCGTGTTGATTTACACAAAGCCAGGTGAGCTCGTCGTAAAAAGTCTCGGCCGCCTCCCGGTCGACAAAGTATCCATCTTCATAGCCCCAATCCGTTATCGTTCGAGTCACCCGCTGGACCAGTTGGCGTACGGAATTCTCTCGTCCGCGGCAATAGGGATCAGTGCCGTTGGCAATGTCTCCATAAAAATACTTCGATACCGCGATCTTGGTGGCAAGCGCACTCCAATTCTTCGGTACCTCAACCTGCTCCTGGCGAAAGATTGATTTGCCGCTATCATCGGTGATTTCCGCGGTCCGCCGTTCCCAATCGATCTCGTCCAGAGGCGAAATATCTTTTCGGCTGAAAACGCGCTGAATCTTGAGGCCCTTCTGTTTCCGCCGACGCGTCTTGCGTCCCGGTACTTTCAAATCGGTCGAGTGCACATCTGATTTGGTTTTCATCATGCGGGGGTTTTCTGCTCAGAGTTCGCTCAGCTACCAATAACTTGTTAACAACGCTCTTTTTCCTGGCCAATATCCTGTGACCTAGTTGTGATTGCTGGAGAACAACCCCATCATATAGGACACAACTCATACGATAAGCACTAGATGTTGTGGGATCAAGAAAAAAACCGAAAACAATCAATGCTTCGTGGCACCCTACGAGAAAATCGGAGCCAGGCACGATAAATCGCCTCAAAAGCCAGCAAAATGACCGTCGTTTGCCAGGATCGGACAGCTGCGATGGACCGCGCAGAGGTGGCGAACCGAATAGGCGCGCTTCCTCCCTGAGGGGTCTAAACTATCGATTGGCCTCGGAAGGGCTGCCGACGGATTCCGGCGTCCGCTTTTGATCGTTTCGCGCCACCATCGTCTCGGTCGCCAAACCTTTGACCGCCCGACGAATCGGCTCATCAACAATAGCAACGTCGGTACCTATTCCAACCCAGTTAAAGACCTCGATTACATCCGAGGAACGCATTCGGATACATCCGTAGCTTGCCTTCCTGCCCAGAAATGCTTCCTGCGGCGTTCCATGGATATAGATGCACCGTTGAAACGCGCGTCTGTTCTCGGCCCCGGTTCCTCGAAGCCAGATTATTCGGCTGATGATCGGATCACGGCCGGGCGCGTTTGCTGCCAAAATCTCGCCAGTGGGTTGCCGCCGGCGAAAGACTGCTCCGGCCGGCGCAGCACCGCCAATTTTGGTCGCGACCTGCAAATGACCGAGAGGAGTCTGCCAACTTCCGAAATTATCTCCTTCACCGTAACGAGAGGTCGATATCTTGTAGCTGCGATAAATTTTGCCGTTTACGACGACGGCCAACTTCTGATCGCGCACGCTGACCACTACTTTCACCTCCGGTTCCGGAGTTGGGGGAGGCTGAGAGCCCGGTGAAAGGGAGGGAGCAGCAGCCGGCGGTGGCTTGGTGAGCGGGCGACTTTGCGACGGTCTTATGAAATCCGTCGAAGTCGAAGCTACCGCCTTGAGGAGCTTTGGCTGAGGCGAGGCAACCGCGTTTGCCAGCGTCGGCGACGGGGGCGCATTCGCCTTCGAGTTTTGCGCCTTTGGTTGGGATAGCGCGAGGGCTTTTATGAAACGCGGCGCAGGCGGACCGACGATTTCGGAGGGATCTGGGGAAAGGCTTGCAACCGCCTTGGCGAGTTTGGGCGCGGGGGTGGGAGCAGCCTTTATCAGCTCGGCTGCGGGCGACGCAGCAACCTTTGCCAACCTGGGAGAAGGCTGCGGCTTCACGGCCGCCGACGAGAGCAGAGGTGACACCGAATCGGGCGTCGCTTTTGGCAGGACAATTCTGGTTGGGCTGGGACCTCCGGTCGGCACCCTCAAACCATTGCTTGGCGCAGAGCCGGAGAAGGTGTTGGCCGTCGCGTTTTGGTAGACCGCCGGCGTCGGAGTGGGAGATGCGGTTGAGTCGTGCCCGTAGCCGGGCCCGACAAAAGCCAAACAGATCGCTGAGCCTACCAACCGTGTCTTAATCATGTACTCCGCTCTACAGAACTTCGCGAACACCCAAATACCTGCGCGCAGCCCGTTCCCGCAGTGAGGTTAAGGCTACGTACGCAAATCCTATCTGAAAAAGCATCAGATAGGGAAGGCTAAGGAACTCACGATTTCCCAAAGCAGTAACCACAAAGTAGCTAAAGTAAATCGCAAAAAGCAATTCAATGATAGGAAGTGCACTACGAAAAGCGGCGTAGCGATTCCTTTTGCGCAGTCTCTCGGCCAACGCACAGCCGTACTTGGGTGTCCGGGCGAAAGGGGATTTATGATTGAATACGGCTTCCAACACCGCTCGGGCATTGTTGATGGAGAGTCCGATTCCAAGCGCCAGAACGAAGGGAAAGAACAAGATTTCTCGTTTCCAGCTTTTCGGATAAAGCTCACGCTGCGCGCACAAGTAGAACACCGCGACGGAGAGAGTCGTCGCCGCGAAAATCGGCAGATCGACCAGCGCTGCCCGCCAGCCGGTCGCAATCTCGATGCGACTGGGATGCAGGAGAAGGCACAAGAAGGCGAGCAGCAGATAGGCGAAATTGGAGGTCAGATGCACGACGGCCTCGGCCTTAATCCACCAGGGTAAGCGACTCTTCCAAATCAGCGGTAGTAGCTTTTTGCAAGTTTGAATGGATCCTTTTGTCCACCGATGCTGCTGCGACTTAAACCCGCTCATATCGACCGGCAGTTCTGCCGGGGTAACGATGTCGGAAAGAAAAAGAAACTTTGCCCCGTTTAGCTGCGCCCGGTAGCTCAAGTCCAGATCTTCCGTCAGTGTATCATGCTGCCAACCTCCGGCCTGTTCGATTGCGCTTCGACGCCAAAGGCCGGCAGTACCGTTGAAATTAAAGAAACGGCCGGTGCGGCTGCGAGCTGTTTGTTCCAGAAGCAGATGGCCATCGAGCAGAATCGCCTGGGCTCGCGTCAGAAATGAATAGCCGCGATTGATGTGACCCCAACGGGTCTGAATCATCCCAATAGCGGGATCAGTGAAGTAATGAACCGTTTTCTGCAGAATATGGGAAGGAGGGACGAAATCGGCATCAAGAATTAAAAAAAACTCACCTTTGGCCCGTTCCAGCCCATGATTGAGCGCTCCCGCCTTGAATCCAATTCGGTTACGCCGGCGCAGGATCTCGACCTGAAAACCCGCATTTCGCAAGCGCACTGCTTCCCGGCTGGCGATTTCAGTGGTCTCATCGGTAGAGTCATCAAGGATTTGAATCTCCAATTTCTCTTGCGGGTAATCAATTTGGCTGACCGCCCTAAGCAACCGTTCAACCACGTAGACCTCGTTATACATCGGTAACTGGACGGTCACCATTGGCAGCTCGGAAAATTTAAGGGGTGGCCGAGGCGTCCGGTGACGGTTGCGGAAATAAAGAAAAATTATGAAATATCGGTGGATGCCATAAAGCGACATCCCAAAGATCACCGTGAAATAGAGAATCGTCCAAACCAAAGTTCCGCCGTTTCCATGCATGTCAGAGTGAGTACATCCGAGGGTTAGGGCCAGGAGATACGGGCGTCATGATGCTCGTTTGGATAAGACCGTCAAGCGGAAAACCTTGACAGAAAGCCATGAAAGAAGCTGCGTTGGAATGGTGCTGTTCCAAGAAACCAGAAGGGGTCGTCGACGGTGTTCAGCGGTCATTTGGAGTGTGGTCGGAGGGACCATCTTTGCCGGTACCATGGGTTTCGCATCTAAGGTAAAGGAAGATTTATCAAAAGACCCCGACTATCGAGAAGAGCTTGGCATCAACGAATTCACCGCCCCTGCCATCGACCGGGTCTTTGCCTCCCTGGATGCGCTCAAGCCGATCCCCTTTGATGCCGTGACCCGACCGGTCAGCGAATTGAGCACCAACGATCGCTCGAAGTATGCGCTCGCCTTCGGTGTCCTAATCGGAGACGGATTTTTGGCTGTCGCTGCCGAAAGAAATCAGGATCTGCCGGCACTCGGTCGAGAACTCATTCGGCGAGCCAAAGGGTTGGGTGTGGGCGAGCGCGTAGCGCAACACAGCAAACGCCTGCTCGACCTGGCACAAGCCGGTGCCTGGGACAGACTGCGCAAAGAATTGAGCATTACCCAGGCCGACGTCGAGAACGCGATGTTGGCCCTGCACGATGAACCAATGGCTCAACTGCTCAGTCTCGGTGGATGGCTACGAGGACTTGAAATCGGCGCCGAATGTGTAGTCAGGAGCTTTAGCCCGGAACGCGCTGAACGGCTGCGCAACCGGGAATTACTCTCCTACTATTTAGATCGTCTCGATACACTCGCGCCGCGCTTCAAGAAGAATGAGCTGATCCAGAAGATAACGGCCGGATTGCAAAGCGTGCAGCAGTCCTGGAACGAAGCGGAGGACATCGGTCCGTCGCAGGTAACCAAGATCTACGAAACCGCCCGCGATTTGGTAAACCAAATCGAGCAACGCTCGAGCTGACTGGATCGGGCAACGGATCCGCGCAGTTCGTTCGATTGGAACCGGTTTAGTAATTACTAAAACATTCCTGATTTATGTGTTTGACTTCAGGCGGCAAATCTCGCATTAGTCCGAACATGTTTATTGAATGTTATCATGTTCGCGGGTGGTCCGCTCTTTCGCCCAGTGCTTAGCGCATGAGCGATCCGTCATCCAAACCGCCAAGCGCCGAGATGCGCGCCGCGGTCGACGATGCCATTAAGGAATTGGAGAAATTGATCTCTGACCCTGCGGCTATCGGCGCATGTCCGGAATTGCCGGGCATCGTGCTCGATCGAATTATTGGCCGGCCTCTGGACCGCACTTCCGATGAGTACGATCAAACGACCAAAGCGTATGGCAAGATGCGCGGCGACTACCTGAAGGCCCTAGCCCTGCATCCGATCGGAAGATCCCTCTCGCTCCTGGCCGTCGGTGCAGACGGAGTCCGACTAATGGAGTCAGGTCACAGCCCGTCTTCGGTAATCAACGCGACCCAGATACCCCATCGGCCGGTCCGGCTCCGAAGACAGTATTACAACTGCCATCACGTCATCCCGAAGAGCGTAGCGGTAGCCGGAGGGCGTGCTGCGATTAATCATCCGAGAAATTTTGTCATCGTCAACACCACTCGCCGCGGCCGCGATCAATCTCAAAACCCGCATCACTTCTGGCACGCTTTATTCCTTCATCCGCAGACCCATTGTGTGGCTGATCAATCGAGCCCGATTTATGTTCCGCGACCGGTTTTTCCGCTTTATCCGCCGATAACGCAGGGATTCAAAACGGCCGAGGGTTTGCGCAATCACTTGGCCTCGCTCGGAGCGACTCCCCTGCCGGAAATCTGGGAACGTCGAGTCCTCGAATTCTCTAAAGCACTGGGGCATCAACCGTACCTGGTTCCAAAACAGTTTCATGAAATCACCCAGGTTTTCGGAGAGTTCTTTAAGAAAGAAAACCGCGAGCCGGAAGCCAATCAGGCAGTCCGCGATAAACTTGCCGCAAGAGCGGAAGGGCTTGCCGCTGAGTGGCTGCCCGGAGACGCTTGCGTCAATGGCAAAATACTGGGACCAAGCCATCAACCGAAGCATCAACTTCCAATCGTCGAGTCTGGTCTCACCACGCCACCGGCCACCACGATCTCCGAGAATCGAAAACGGCAAGAGAAACGCGTACGAGCACCGATACCGATGCAAAATCTTCGACCTAGCCAAACCATGAAAGTTTAAACTATGGATCTCAACCAGCAGCTTCTTCGAGAACTCAGCAACCTTTTCCTCGGCGATCTTCGGTCTTCCGAATATTATCGGGACCTTTCAGCTGACGATCGCGCAAACCTCGAGAAACAACTTGCACGCGACGCAGCCAATGGCCGGTATCCGCTCGTTCCCGGAGCATCGCCGGATCAGATTGCCAAACTGCGCGCCCAATCGGAAACCGAACTGGGGGTGCCCCTACCTTCGTCTCTTCTTGGCATTTTGACCGTTATCGACGGCTTTGTGGAAAACGGCGTTAGTTTGTACGGTGCCGACAAAGACCCGAATGAAGAGGAGACAGTACCGGGCTTGGTTGCGCAAAATCTCGCGCTTTGGTCGGCCTTCCCTGATTCAGCTCAGAAGTATCTTTTTGTGGGCGACTCAGAGCTTTGGTTTTTCGCTCATGAAATCCCGACCTCAACCTATGTGGCGCTTTCCCGTTCTCCGATCTGCCCGATTCACCGCTTTTCCGGAATAGAGGCGCTGGTGAATGATATGCTTGCTCAAGCTCTTGGCCGTTTCGGTGAGTATCCCGAAAACGGCGGTCAAGATCTCCCATCGAAGGCGCCCAAGTTACCTGGTTCAGATTTCTCTCAAAACTGACGTATGACATTTCTGCCGAAAGCTGGATCGAACGACGAATTTCTCGGCGTTTACGGTACTTTGAGAAGACGTTCGCTATTCCATCGAAGACCCTCGATATCGCAGAAGCTCCGATTCTTTTGTTTCGGCCACCTGCGGGGCAGACTATTTTGGCAAAGGAGTTTTCCGGCGGTGGTACAGGGTGCTGGCATCGTCCCCGTAGAGGTCCTTCTCGTCCTCGACCTGACCGTCTGGGATGAGCTGGACAAGTACGAGGGATGTGACCTCGCCCACGAACCAAGTTCGCTCTACTACCGCCGGAAGGTACGGCTACTGCAACCCTCATTGATCGTCTGGGTTTACTTTCTGGGGCACCGCCAGGTCCGCGGAAAACCAGGATGTCCGCCGGCACTACCGGCCGGTGTTCATCTTTCTCATCATTAGGTCACAGGCACGTTTACCACCAGACGTCCGTTGCCGCTTGTGCTGGTGCCGAAGACAGGCAAATCGCGCTTCGCCGGACCTTCTGTCACTTTTCCTTCTTGGGTAAAT
The DNA here is from genome assembly GCA_035710445.1 of Chthoniobacterales bacterium. Classification (GTDB taxonomy): domain Bacteria; phylum Verrucomicrobiota; class Verrucomicrobiia; order Chthoniobacterales; family JAFAMB01; genus DASTDH01. The sequence goes on along the minus strand of DASTDH010000344.1, from coordinate 1,079 downwards.
GTTGACCCATGACACTTACAGGTAAACGTATGGTCCGGTTCTGCTGCCAACTTGCATTTGCGATGTGTGCAATAGGATGAAAGAGCCGTCAGTTTTCCGCCTTTTCGGATAAGGAAAAATCCTCGATCGCGGAATTTATCGTAGACCCCGTCAGCCGAGTACAGGCTCGCTTGTCCGATATCAACCTGCTGCTCCTTGGCTGAAACGCCCCTGCTAATGGCCGCCGGCGTCAGTCCGGCGGCAACGAGGGCCAGGAAATGCCTCCTATCAATACCTGAAGCCGTACCGTGGTTTAGGTCGTTTTCCATTGGGTGACCTCAATATTCGAAGACAAGACTCGTGATAACGCCCCAGTGAAGATCTTGCCGGGCTCCTTTGTCGATCGGGAAGACGTAGCCGACGCCGACGCGGGGTTGAATATTTCCTATCGGCTTAAGATTCGCCCGCAGTCCGACATTACCCTCCAATGTCGTATCGCCTCTGGAACCTTTGTCCAGTCCAGTCTCTCCCGACAACTCGAACATCGGAATTAATTGCAAAATGTCTGGGAGAGGCAGCTCCTTGTGCGGGATCGAATAGCCAAACACAAACCCGTACTCGAACGTCTGCAGGCCGCCATCATCGCCAGGACCGAGCAACATCGAGTACCCAAAAATCGATTGCATCGTGAAATGATCGCCTAGCCTCAGGTCGTTAAATATCTTGGGAACGAGTTCCGCGTTTTTGCTCAACGTTGAGTGGGTCGGAATACCGGCCTCGAATGCGATGCCGAATGTGGAGTCGATAAAGTCGTCAGCCGAAACATATTGAAAAACCGGAGTTCGGATTCCCAAATCGATGTTGTTAAGGCCCTCCGTTCGTACGCCATCCGCAAGATCCCTTTCGTAAGGAACCTCGATTTCCAAAGTTACGGGACCAAATCCCTTTTCGATCTCTCCGGTGACAATATCGCTGTGCTGAGCGCCGATCTTAGTATGCAGCCAATCCAGGCGCGCTTCGTTTATCTCCAAATCGGAATCATCAACGATAAAAGGTTCAGGAAAAGACCCTTGACCGTATTGGCTGCGTTTGTCCAACCA
>DASTDH010000343.1:0-3608 GCA_035710445.1 Chthoniobacterales bacterium | reverse complement strand
GCGCCCGCGCCTTCAGGTTAGGGGAGAACGGACGAAGCTGTGTTTTTGCCGGAAGCCGAGGACTCAAGGCCCCTCGGGCTCGCAGCGCTGGCGCGCTGGCATCGAAGCAGCGCGGCGAGCCTCGAGTTCGCTCCCTCAAGGGCGAGTGCTACCCGTATTTTGCTTTGTCAGTATAGGTGGAGCAAGTTTCTCCGTTAGCACTTACCCTGACATGCTTCTCCAGCAAAAGGCTTACTTTGCTGTACTCTACCAGGTTAATTTCTCAAGGCAGGGACCGCTCCTTGATCGTCGGCTTTTTCTCTAGTTTACTTTCGACGCCAATAGTTAATCGTCGCAATCGCAGCCCACTTACCATCCTGTCCTTGCATGGAAGAGGTGAAAATTCTGTGTTGCCTACTCTTTACTTCCATCACTTCCTTGAATCTGGCCACCATTCCAGGAGATTGCGGGCAAGGGCCCTCCGTCTCCAGCGTCAGCGTCTCCCTCGCCGGATCCACTGAGCCTTCATACTGCCACAGGTGGGTCATGCAGGAGCTGATCCAAGTACCAATGTACTTCTTCTGCTCGAAGTCGTAACCAAGCGTCAGGATGCTCCGCATAGGCTTGTCCATGATGGAGCTTTCACTCTCGGCAACGATCCAGAGCCCGCCGATAGAACGGACGCTCTCGGTTCCTTGAGCTTTCATTGGCAGATCGCCCGGCTCGATCCGGCACTCCATCTCTGTCTCCCAGTTACCCACCAACTGCTGGAGCCAGTCGTGCTCCGGACCGGGCCTTGGCTGCACATGCTCTCTTTGTGGTAGCAAGGGTTCGTGTTTTGCGGTAGTAGCTTGGGTGCTCATATTGGTCTTTCTTGTGATGGGTTCTTGTTTCGTATAATTTTTTAACGAAAGAGCCGTCACATCTTGATGGCGGTATCCGTTCTATTATTTGGGAGTGGTCACAATTGACGCGATACAACTGGGCTTGCCCGGCCGATTTTACTAATACGAAGAATCGAATAATACCTTTCACTAAAGCTAATGGCTTTGAGCATTCTTAACTATCATGATCTGCTCGATTTTTGGGCTCTGGCAAAGGGAAGCATTCTGCCTCCGCTGATTGAGCGATCAGCGGTCGTCGAGCGCCGCTGCGGTTTTTACCGGAGAATAGAGCAACGCCGAAGGCTTATCGTGACTCGGCGGTAATCGCTGCTACGCCGGGATGTTGAAGTCGGCGCTGAGCGGTGATCGCGAATATTTCCATCCGCAAACCCTTCACGATTCCGATCGTCTGGAAGCGGGAGGAACGCGCGATTTCATCTAACACGGCCGAATAGATCGGCACAAATCCGAGTCCCTGGGCTCCCAGATCGGTTAATAGCGCGGTATCTTCAACCTCGGCGACAACTCGGGGACGAACCCGGTGCGAGTCGAACCAGTGTTCGAGCTGGCGACGCAATGACATTTCGCTGACGGGAAGTATCGCGGGTGCGCCGTCCAGAGAACGCGGGAAATTCTTGACTAGGCGCTTGGCCAGAATCGGAGCGGCGCACAATACGACATTCGAAGTGCTGACGCGTTGGTTGAATGTTCTCACGCGTAAAGCGCTGGTGGATGGTTCGTCAGCCAGAACGACATCCAGCTTGTGCCCGGCTAGCTGCGTTATGAGTTCTTCCAGCGAACCCTCTCGACAAATGACGCGTACGGATCGGCCCAGCGCAAAAACTGGGGTCAGATGTTGCCGTACGATGATTTTCGGCACCGAATCGGCGACACCGACATGCAAGCGAAGAGGACGTTCTCCCGGCTCCTGGCGTACTGCGGTCAAAAGCTCGCGGCCTAACGAGAAGATTTCTTCGGCATACTCCAGAACGGTCTGTCCAGTGTCCGTCAGGACTAAGCTCCGAGTGGTCCGCGTGAAGAGAGGCGCGCCCAGAGATTCTTCGAGCTGCTTGAGCTGTGCGCTAATGCTTGGTTGCGACACGTGCAGTACTTCGCTGGCTAGTCGCAGGCTGCCCTCCTTCGCGATAGCCCAGAAATAGAGCAGGTGATGATAGTTGAGGTCATTCAGTGTCATTAACTTTTTTGGAATACTTTATTAGGGTCTTCGTATTTGTAAAAGACGGGCGTGGAGCCACAAGTTAGAACGATAACCGCCTGATATGAATATTTTTTCCGTCATAGCCGGCGGTGCCGAGGAAGTCGTCGCGTCAGCGACGAGCTGGGACGCGCCCGCCATCATTGCTCTAAAACTCCTGGCAGTGGTTTTCCTCGTCCTGCTAAACGGGTTTTTCGTCGCAAGCGAGTTCGCTATCGTCAAGGTGCGGTCCACCCAGCTTGATGCTCTGGTCGCTCGGGGTAATGGGCAGGCTCGACTTGCCCGGCACGTAACCTCCCATTTAGATGCGTATCTCTCCGCAACCCAGCTTGGGATCACCTTGGCCAGCCTGGGTCTTGGTTGGCTTGGCGAGCCGTTTCTGGCCCGCATGATCGAGCCATTCTTTGCCTTGGCGAACATCACTTCGCCTGCTCTGATCGAGACAATTGCCTTCAGCTTGGCTTTTGGCGCGATCACGATTCTTCATATTGTCCTAGGTGAGCTTGCGCCGAAATCTCTCGCTATTCGCAAAGCCGTGCCGACGGCTCTATGGATCAGTCCGCTGCTAAGAGTTTTCTATATTGTTTTTAAGCCGGCCATTTGGCTGCTCAATGGCCTGGCCAATTGGCTACTGAAGCGAATTTTCCACGTCAATCCCGTCTCTGACGCCGAACTCGCCCACAGCGAGGAAGAACTGCGGCTGATGCTCGATGAAAGCGCCAAAGCCGCTCAAATCTGCCCGGTCAGCAAGGAGATTGTCGCGAACGCCTTCGAGATACGCCGTCGGGTTGTCCGCGAGGTCATGACACCGCGCGGTGAGGTTGTGTTCCTAGACACTAACCTGTCTTTCCGCGAGAACCTTCAACGCGCTAAGGTATCGCGCCATACTCGTTTTCCACTGTGCGTGCAGCATTTTGATCGCACGATCGGTTGGGTACACATCAAAGACATGCTCATACAGTTGGACGAGCCGGAGCCGAGCTTGCTGGCTATCAAAAAAGAGCTGGTTGTTGTCCCTGAGATGCTACCTTTGGAGAGACTGCTAGCGCAACTTCGTGACCAGCAGGCGCACTTGGCAGCGGTAATGGATGAGTTCGGTAGCAATGTGGGGATCGTTACCTTACAGCACATCGTCGCCGAGGTGATCGGTCAACTGCCAGACGAATTTGGCCTAAAGCGGACAGAATTTCAGCGCCTCGGCAAAAACGAGTTTCGCGTGGATAGCAGCCTGGGTATTTATGAGATGCGGGATTTAGCGGGTTTGGAATGGAGGAATGAGGATGTAACCACGGTCGGCGGCTATGTCGTTCATCGGCTCGGCCGCCTTCCGCGCGTCGGCGAGCAGGTACGGATCGACGAATACATCGTTACGGTCGAGCAAGCCGACCGCCGACGAGTCAAGCAACTTCGTTTCCAACGCAACCCAAGTTCCAGTTTCGACAGCGATTGCGGCTCTTGGGACAAATAGAGATCCACCGGACGGAACCGTCCGGAAGCAGCTTACCGCCTTCACTAGTGTCGCTGCTGCT
>DASTDH010000342.1:0-6527 GCA_035710445.1 Chthoniobacterales bacterium | reverse complement strand
GGGCCGAACCGGCTACCAAAACTGGTTCAACAGGTTTCATCGTCGATTTTGACCTGCTTCGCTACAAAGTACTTGAAACTGCTGCTTTGCCCAAAGGTTGGGATTCAGGCAATGCCGGGCCGATGTCGGCTGACGCAATTCAACATGCTCTTTGGTTGTTGGATGGTTTGGAAGCCGCGCGAATTTCGCCAACCAGAGTAATTCCCACCTGCGATGACAGCATCCTGATTCGTTACCCGCTCCACGATCAGACGATCGAATGGGAATTCTTTTCCGAGGGCGATAACATCCGCGTCCAAATTGAGCCTACCGGAGAGAAGTCTTACCTGGAAATCACGGCCGACCAAATTCGCCAGCACATTTGAAGCTTTGCGGGAATGGCCGACCCAGCTTGCCTCGCATTACAAATCCCTGAACGGCTCCACACCGAGGATCGAAAGCCGGACCCGCATTTCGGAGCATCGGAATGGCTCTACCGGTGGATCGCAAAGGGGTATGAGCGAAAGGACTTGGTCGCTGGCTTCAGCTCAAACCCAGGCGAATCAGTAAACCGAGAAAGACACTCCAAGTATCCGGCAGACGTACTCTGCAACGCTAAGACCGGTAAGCATCGTGTGGGTTTCGCGATCCTCGCCTTCGATGTTCGGCTACTACGACAGCCATTTGCATCAGATCAGCAAAATACAACTTACTCGTATGACGTAGTTCATAAGCCAGTGCCTCGCATGTACCCGCATTGCGAAATCGAAGTAACTACGGGCGGCCAAATTACGACCAAAGTTCCACCGCTCGTCCGGCGAACATGGAGAGACGCTATCGTCGATTCTCACCAGCGTCAGGTCTTGATCAATCACGCGCTTCCGACAGATTAAACGCGCGAAACTTGCTTACGCGATTCTGCCGGGCTCGTTTTCATCGCTGCAGCGGCTCCAATTGCCTTGATCAGCAGCGTTATGTGTTCACTAGAACACTATATACCAAAGCTCAATCCTGCCCTTTTTGATCCGCTCACACGAATCGAGAACGCCTGCCGCCGCGTGTCAGGTATAATGCTGACCGCTCCGAACCCGCCAAAAGACAGCAAAGCGGTGCGGACAGAGATCAAGGAAATGACTGACGCTCTCGAAGCGTTCAAGGCCGCGGTGGAAGCTGGAGAAATGACCGGATTCAAGGCCGGGATGGGATGAGTGCGCATGGCGGGTAGGCATCCAGTTCCGAGCTTTCAATTCTAGGGCTTGTCTGAAACTTCGCGGCCTCAAATCCTTTGTATTTGGATGACGGCCAAAGACTCGGCCCACTTGCAAACAAACAATACCCTCTCGGTTGGACCCTGGGGGCACGCAACGAACCACCATGAAACCCCCGAAAAAAACTGACCCCACTGCCCGCTTGAGCGGGGCGATGCTCGATATCGAGTTGCTCGCCGGCTTGATATCCGCAATGGGTGTCTTAGTTCTAGTTCTTAGTTCTTAGTTCGGCTCGCCTTCTGAGTCGGGATACGCCGCGATCACGAGCGATTTTGTGCGACCAAATCGATAAAGACTCTGAGACCGGGGGAGGTTATATACAGTGCTAAAGAAAAGCCAGACGCTCAAAAGCACGTCGTGCGCAAACAGTGTTGCGGGATTGGGGAAGGAAGAAGCCCTGCTAAGCGTTGCCCTCTCGCCTTTGGACGGCACTACCATGGATGCCAGTCCTGATGTGAGCGGCCTGCCACGGCTGGCGCGCCCTCTGCGCGTTCTGCTTGTCGAAGATGATGCAAGCATTCGAGAAGGGTTAAACAAGTTAGTGAACACTCTCGGGCATCGGGCACACATCACTCAAAATGTGCGCGAAGCTCTCGACCTCGCCGTTTCTGAAAACGAAGCGTTCGATCTGTTATTGAGCGACATTTCTTTACCGGACGGTGACGGGTGGGAGCTCTTGCGATGCCTAAGCGAAGCCGGCCTTCGCCCCTGGCGAGCGATTGCCATAAGCGGTCGATGCAGCATGCAAGACTTAGCGAGAAGCCGGGAGGCAGGTTTCGATCGCCACTTTTGCAAACCTGTTGAGATGGCGGTCCTTGAAGCAATCTTGCGCGAAGCGACAGAGGAAGCGCCGCAGTGATTCGCCCGCTTCGGTCTCGCTGCCCAGCTCGAGTTCGTCGTTACGGCGCGATTGGGTATCATTTACGCTAACGGCCCGGCGGCTTCCCGTCGTTCGCCGCTATTCTGCTCCCATCGGTAAATCAGGGGACCGTTCGGAGTGTAGATGATCGAAACTTGTCGATGCAAAGAAACGTCTTGGAACGCTAAATCATCGACCGAACCGGAAAGAAACGCTCGAATTGCGCGAAAGAAACTGCGCGTGTTGCGGCTTGGGCACGCTTCTTTTTCTGAAGTGATGGAGGTTACGAGCGGACGAGGCGGAACGGCAACGGACCGAGACGGCGACACAAAAATTGAAGCTGGAGGAGGGATCGAAGTAGTTTTCATGAGGTGATTTGCTTTCGGCCGCGTAATCGACCTTCACCCATATACAAAGGATTTTCGGCTCAGCGGTTTCAGATGCGTCCTGAATCAAACACCGCAGGATCGGAGTTCTTCTATTCATCCCCTCACACTTATTTCCTGAGGTCGGCTACGCAGATGATTCGCTCATGCATGGAACACCCTACGAGATGTCGCGGTTGGTGTAGTACGGTAGCAATGCTGTCGCGACGATGCTGACGATCGCACAGGAAAGGATGTAGGCAGCGATCATATAGCCCGATCCAAACGCCGCAAGCAGCGCTGTCGCTATCAGCGGGTGCTGGGCCGCCGGCGTTCCAGGCCGCGATTGAAGCCGGAGAAGTGGCAGGTTTCAAAGAATGGCGCGATTCGTTCGCACGGCGCCACGCAGAACGAATCCGCGACCGTCAATTTCTCTCGCACCACTCCATCGCTTGACGGATCGCTTCGTTTTCGTTGGTCCCGGTGATATGCCGCAGAAGCTGCTCCTGGCCCTTCTCATAAATGGATGCAGAAACGTGCAGGTTTCTGGACTTCGCCAAGCGTGCAATTCATTCCATGCGCCAAACCCGCTGCGGCTGTGCCGCTTTAAGTTTGCGAACAAAGCGCTGGACCGATTGATAGGAATCGCTATAGGCGTTTTGCTCTACCAAATCTTGGTAAATCCGTCGGGCACTCAAGCCCGCCTCCACCTTAGCGGCAATAACCTCAACGAACACTTCACAGCGACTCCTGCGGCCAGCACCAATGCCGGTGATCGAAATGGCTGGTTTTGGTGACTGACCATCCTCAAAGCCGGTGGTCGAAATGGCCGGTTTTGACAGCCGCAAATATCGACCGACCGTTTCCCGATTGATCCCCAACTCCTTCGCAATTCGTCGCTGCGACCATCCGCGCTGTGCCAAGCTGTATATCGTTGTTTGCAGGCTCACTTTGAGGACATTCGACATGCCCCATTGAACCCATTTCTTCCCGGTTCAGCGGAGCTGTTCTGCTCTCCTTACAGTGGCTGGTTTTGAACCCCTTAATTTCGATTATTGCTGGCCGGTTTTGACTGATCGCTGACACTTGAATAACATATTTGCCCAATTCAGCTTTGCGGAGGCTCTGTTCAAGTTCCAGTCTCATTGAGGATGCCTCCGTTGTCATTTGATTTAACTATCCGTCGATGATGTGAGCCGACCTCGCCCGACTATCCACTCGAGGCGAACGATCGGCTCAGCTCCGCAAGAGTATTAGACATGGTTCCCAAGGATTTAGCTCTGGCGTCGAACCAAATAGACCTGCACAGTGTAGCGAACAGGATTACAGCAATGTCGCGATAAACATTACACTGCGTCTTGCCTTGGGCCAATATCGACAGTAGACTTCTTGCCTTCGCACGAACATTATTCGTCCGATTTCCTCCTCCCCCCGACGCCGTTGTTGTTAGGCGTAGCTCGGTCCAGGGTTCGCTCGATCACAGCTGACAGAAGATCTCGTTCCGACAGTCGGAACATCATCTGCCTATGTTACGCCTTTTCTACCAATTGAATCAATCAGGTCTAACACGAAGCTTTTACAACTAGCAGGAGACAATATGCGTAAAATTTGGATCGCTTTTCTCATGATGGCCGCGTGTCTGTTTGCCCAGGGTGGCGAAAAGAATTGTAAGGAGGTTGGTGGGGCAGTCTTGACCAACTTTCTCCCTACACCCGAGCAGGGTACGAAAGGCACTACGCTGGGTACCGCCACTGGTGATCTCAGAGGTGGTCTTGGGGTGGACGCGCTCAGCATCAATCCGGGACCGAACGGCACCACGGTCTACCACGTCCAGCACCATTGGGTAACCGAGTCCGGCGACACAATATTTCTCAAAGATGCCGAACTGACAACGTTTCCACCCAGTATCAGTGGCTTAGTTGCATTGAAATATATCGATGGCGTCACCATTACGGGTGGAACTGGGCGATTTGCTGGAGCTAGTGGAACCCTAGCGGTCTTTGGCGCGATCGATCTGAACCACGGCCAATTAATTCTTCGCTATCAGGGGGAGGTCTGCTTCGCGCAACCGGAGCAGTGAGCGTAAAACAAATAGCCGACATCGGGACGAAACAATGAAAATCAACTTCCTACTAGCCCTGGTAGGATTGGCAATCGGCTTTACCGTGCCTGCCTTTGCCCAAGAGCAAAATACGGTTGACCCAGAAATGCGTCAGCAGATTGAAGCGGTACAAATGAAGTTTGATGAGGCGTTCAACCAGAATGACGCAGCTGCTTGCGCAGCCTTTTTCACGCAGGACGGTGTCGAGATCATTCGGACGTGGTCGGAGGGTGGTTTGGCCTCTGGTCAGCAAGCCCTTGAGAAAAGGTTCGCGAGTGTGTTCGCATCAACTCCCCGCAAGTTGTCACATAAGCTTCTTCAGCTGTACCCGGTCGGCAACGACGTATGCGCGATCTCGCAAATCAGTCTACCGCCAGTCGATGCGACGGGTCACTACGTAGTGACGATCTTTGTTCGTGATGCTGATGATTGGAAGGTCCGTGTGTCCTACGTCTATTGATCGCCGGTTACGGATGTCGCACATGCGACACCCACCCGATCTACACGAACACCATTGCTTGCTGATGGTGAAACGAACGTAAGTGTCGACCAGTTTAATCAAGCATCGAAATCCCCTCGCGCTCGCCTGATGTATCTCTCGGCAACCAGCGCTCAGGTTAAGAACCAATTCTTCGCCTCCTTGGACCGCTTCCGCTCTCGGCTGGCATTCACTGGCTGGACCTGGTTGGAAGCCGAGGTCCGTAACCCTCACGGCGGTTTCCTGTTCGGTCGTGCCACCGACACATCAGGCAACATCGAAGGACTCCACGATCAACCCAGTTCTCCAGCGGGTCTTCTGGTTGACGAGGCGAAATCGATCCAGGATGAGGTCCTCGACGCGCTCGAGCGGTGCCACACTTCTTACCGGCTCTTCATGAGCTCGACCGAGCAAGCCTTCGGCGAGTTCTACCGAATCTGCACTGCTAAGTCGCATCTTTGGAGAGTGTTTAGCGTTCCCTCTTCCTTGTGTCCTCATGTTGAGCCCGCCGCAATCGAGGCCGATCGAGAGAACCTCAAAGACAACGTCTTCCGGATCAAACACGGCGCTGAGTGGCTCTACGATGCAGGTGATTCGATGATCTCGCTCGAGCACGTCCGAGCTCTGATCGATAATCCGCCCGAACACGTTCCCGGCCGACCGGCTGCCTTCTGCGATTTCGCCGGACCCGGTGACGAGTCCGTATTGGCTCTTTGCGACGGCAATCGAGCTGAAATAGTCGATGCCTGGCGCAGTAAAGACACCATGCACTCTGTCGGCAAGTTCCTTACTCTGTTCCGCAAGCTCAACCTGCAAAGCTACCAGGTCGGCGGTGATGAAGGTTACGGCCACCAGTTGATGGACCGCATGCAAGAGGAAGGATTCTATCTGCAGCGGTTCAACAACGGCAGCCCAGCAAAGCGGCCTGACATCTACGCGAATCTTTCCGCCGAATGGTGGTCAATCGTCGGCCAGCTCATCGAACGCCGGCAGGTCATCATTCCCAACGATGAAAAGCTCATCGCTCAGCTGACGTCACGCCGGAAGCTCTACGACAGTAAAGGCCGCGAGAACGTTGAAAGTAAAGCGGACCTGAGAGCCCGCGGCGTTGAGTCACCCGACCGCGCTGATGCGCTCATCGGCGCAATCGTGCTCGGCCAAGAGTTCAAAATCGATTGGAAAGAAGCGATGGCGGTCCACAAGGAAATCAAACACCAGATGCAGCTCGATTATCTGCGCACAGGCCGTGGCAGACCGCACATCGAATGGCGACAGTAAGCTGGAAAAAGAGACGGAGATTCCCGCTTTTTCCTTACCAGATCACCGGGCCCTATGAGGTCGGGATCACAGATAGAAAAGCCTCCGACTGCACAGGTCTATGGAGTGCCGAATCATGCAAGGTCTTGAAGCCTGCCGAGTGCTCATCCTGGTTTTCTCGGAGCATGCGAATGATTCCGATCATGTTCAGCGGGAAGTG
>DASTDH010000341.1:0-7605 GCA_035710445.1 Chthoniobacterales bacterium | reverse complement strand
TCGGTTCCACCAAATTTATCGGGTGTTTTGCGGAGAAAGGCCTTTAAGACCGCAATATCGTGATCGAGACCGATCTTGTCTTGCAGCTTGGAAAGCCGCGCAGTCATCTTGTCCATCCGCTTTGGCCAAACTGGTTCGAGCAACTCGAGCTCGTAAAAAAGGCTTTTCACTCGGATGCGCCATTTGTGAAACGCTTCGTCTCCCCTATCCTGAAGCGCGGTATTCATCCGTTTCCGGCTCTGGCGGTAAACGGCTTGCAGGCCGGTCCCAACCACTTCCCACTCGCCATTGACTAGTCGCAATTGTTCAAGATTGCGTCTGGTCTCTTTGAGATCTTCTTTGGTGTCGCTTAAGGCTTTCTCAAGGTCGGACCCGGATTCGGCTTTGCGTTCCAGACCGGCTAGCGCAGCTGCTACCGCCTCCTTCTCCGGCTTGCCCGATACAGATAGATTCTTCAATGTTTCGCGAGCGACTTCCGTGTCCCGGACGACTGCCAGGCGTTGTCCCGCCATCCGCAACCGAGTATTCTCCCGATTGAAAAAAGTCTCACCCACCACCGGGCGAATCAGGCGCAACAGCGCCCTTAGCCGCTTAATTGTCGTGCGAACATCATGAATGTATTCACCCGCTTCCTGTTCTGGGTCTTGTCCGGAAACCGTTATGGAATCAATGAGGCTCCCTGCGACGCGAAGTACTCCGGTTCCCAATGGTTCGTCGGTACGGAGGCAAACATCAGGCTTCTTCATCGCTGCAACCAGTATACCTTAAGCAAATACGACCGTAGCACTTCCGCTGTCAAAGGTTGGCCGCCGATTGATCGGATACTACCCGGCCTGACACTCCTCTTGAGGCATGGTTCCAAAGCTTTCCCCGAAATTGCGGCACAATTTTCTGCCAAATGGCAGGATTCCTTTGGCTGAGCCTGGATCGATGAAAAACCTGCAAAGATTTGTGATCGATGCAGGCTTGGGTGATGTTTGGCCACCCCGCGCTCTATGTCCAGTTCCGAATTTCGCCCCACAATCCGTGACATCGCCCGGAAAGCCGGTTGTCACTATTCGACCGTGTCGCTGGCTCTCCGCAATCATCCCCGGATTCCGCCACAAACAAAGGAAAGAATCAGGGAGATAGCTGGGCAACTGGGGTACCGAGCTGATGCGATGCTGGCAGCCCTTTGTGCATACCGCGAGATGAAACGGCCGCTGAAAGAAAAAGGCGTCATTGCGTGGTTGACAAACCATAGCACTGAGAAAGGCTGGACCGCTTCCGCGTGCAACCGTGACTATTTCCGAGGCGCGTCGGCTCGGGCCGCCGAACGAGGCTATCGTCTGGAAGAGTTTTGGCTAAATGCGCCTGCCATGAGTCCGCGCAGAATCAGTAAAATCTTCTGGGTACGCGGTATTCAGGGAGTGCTGCTTCCGCCTCAAGAACGACTGGGAGCGATCGATCTCGACTGGCAAAATCTTTCGGTGGTCACTTTCGGCTACACGCTCACCCACCCACGGCTGCACCTTGTGTCCAATCATGAGTACCGGACGATGGGTACGCTATTCTCCGAACTCAACCACCGAGGTTATCGTCGCGTAGGATTGGTGAATCTGCGTAACCAAGATGAGCGCGTCGATCATAACTGGTTGGCCGCGTACCTGGTGGAGCAAAACCGTTTATGTGCTGATCAAGCTATCCCTCCACTGATCCTGGAGGACTGGAGCGACACCGATTTCCTATCGTGGGTTGATCGTTTTCGCCCCGACGCGATTGTCACTAAGCTGGCGGAAGTGCTCACCAGTTTGAACCGGGCCGGCTATCGGGTTCCGCAGGATATCGGCGTCGCTTACCATTCGCTTGACGAAGGTCGGATTGGCTTATCTGGAATGAAAAAAAATTCGTTCCAGATCGGTGTCATGGCCGTGGATTTACTCGTCGATATGTTGCATCGCAACGAGCGAGGCATACCGGCACGGGCTTATCTCCTGATGGTGGAAGGTACGTGGTACGAAGGGTGCACGGTCCGGGGAATTGGGGGGCAGAATGCAGGAGTCGGGGGTCGGGAGCCCGGAGAAGCGCTTCTCCCGATGTCTTGAGTGCATAGGGTGTCTGATTAGACGCGCGTATCCCCTCGTTCTCAGTCAACAATTTGAGCAACGCGCAGTTTTACCAGGTCAACGCGATCGCTTTAACTATCTCTCGGAACGAACCCCGCATTTCTAGATCGTCGGCACTGAGCTGGCAGCGGAGCCCAAGAACCTTATGCCTCTAGTCAGTATGAAATCGATGCTGGCCGTCGCTCGACGCGATGGTTGGGCCATAGCAGCCTTCAATCCGGTCGATTACGGATCGATGAAGGCGATCATCGCGGCTGCGACCAGCCTTGAGGCCCCGGTTATTCTCCAGACTTCCGCTAAGACGGTAAAGTTTTACGGACACGAGCCCATCGTCAGCTGGGCCCGCGAGCTCGCCGGCGCATCGTCAGTTCCGATTGCTTTGCACCTCGATCACGGAAAAGACCCGAAAATGATCGCCCGCTGCATCGAAACGGGTTGGACGTCTGTCATGATCGATGCATCCGACAAACCGTACGAAGAAAATCTCGCATTAACTAAAGAGATCGCTGCTCTGGCCAGTAAACGGGGTGTGGCAGTAGAAGCCGAACTCGGTGAGATCGGTGGAGTAGAGGAAGACGTGATCGTCGCCGAAGGAAAGGAACGCACCGCGGACGTCGAGCAAGCGTTAGCATTCTGTCGCGAAGTCGATTTGGCGGTGTTCGCACCAGCGATTGGTACGGCACACGGCTTTTACAAACGCGAGCCAACCATTGCCTGGGACGTCCTGGAAGGGATTAGCCATCGAAACCCGACTCCCCTTGCTCTGCATGGAGGGACCGGACTTTCTAACGATATTATCCAACGTTGCATTCATTTCGGCTGCGCCAAGATCAACATTTCCACCAACCTAAAGCATGTCTTCATCGATGGCTTCGTCACCTATCACCAGCAGCATCCCGACGAATATGAACCCCTGAAACCGCTGGCCGCCCAAGCCGCAGCGGTAACGGCGCTAGCCTCAGAAAAGATCCGCCAGTTTGGCGGTGCGGGAAAAGCCGCGTCGGTTGGAACCTAAATCTTTAAGATGGAAGCGCTCATTTTTGACTGCGATGGTGTATTGGTAGATACCGAGCGGGACGGTCATCGCGTAGCGTTCAATCGGGCTTTCGCTGCACTCGGATTACCGTTTGAATGGAGCGTAGAAGCCTACGGTGAGCTGCTCAAGATCGCGGGCGGCAAAGAGCGCATGCGCTTCTATTTCGATAACAGCCGCTGGCCGGTGGAAGCGGCGGACCGCGACGCATTGATCAAACAGTTACACCAACTCAAGACTGACTACTTCATCCAGTTGATCGAATCGGGCGAACTGCCGGTACGCAGCGGAATAAACCGTATAGTCGACGACGCCTATGCGGCCGGCATTCGGTTGGCGGTCTGTTCTACGTCCAACGAGCGAGCGGTCATCGGCGTAGTGAAACAGCTTCTCGGCCTTGAGCGCTATGCGAAGTTCGCTGGCATTTTTGCGGGAGACGCTGTCAGCCGGAAGAAACCCGACCCGGCTATCTATCTATTGGCAGTTGAGCGTCTTCATCTTGATCCGACGCGTTGCCTGGTAATTGAGGATAGTCATAACGGGTTAGTCGCTGCGAACCGGGCAAGCATCGCATGTGTGATTACTACTAGCACCTACACCAAAGCGGAAAATTTCGACGACGCAGCCGCGGTATATCCGGAGTTGGGTGATCCCCCGATGGACCACGTCACGTTGAGCGATCTGGAACGTCACCGGCAGTCCGGAACTCCAGCCTGTAAGTTATGAAATCCATCAGCCAATCTGACATTGAACGTGCTGTCCACACGGTCGCGGATACGGTGATCACAAATGAAAATTATTTCTCGGAACTGGACGGCACCTGTGGAGACGGTGATTTCGGTACTTCTCTAGCCACCGGTTTTCGCTTCGTCCTCAGCAAATGGGATTCCTTGGATCGGTCCTCAATTGGGACATTTCTCTCAGGGATTGGTGTTATCATCACGAGCAACGTCGGCGGTTGCTCCGGGCCATTGTGGGGAACCGGTTTCATCCGCGCCGGTGCTCTTTCGCGGGAAAAGGATTCGATCACTTTGAGCGAGCTTGGCGCTATGCTGCGCAACTCCATGGCTGGAATCCAGGCGCGCGGCGGCGCCAGCCTGGGAGACAAGACGATTCTCGACGCACTGGAACCGATTGCGGCTACCGTCGAACGGCGCGCTCAGGATCCCGAATGCTTGCTTCTCGCTACCCTGCGCGAGGCTACTGATAAGGCGACCGCGGCGATCGAAGCAACGAGACCGTGGACCGCCCGACGCGGCCGGCAATCGTTTACCGGAGAACGGAGCGCAGGAACGCTCGACCCAGGAATTGTTGCCATTGCCACGATCATGCAGGCGCTCACTGCCCGATTCGCGCCAGTGACTTCCTTATAGTTTTCCGCTTCCTCGAATCCTCAGAACCATCCAATCCCCCCAATGAAAAAGTTCGTTAACGATCCTGCTAACTTCGTCCATGAAATGCTGGAAGGACTGGCCTTGGCCAACCCGAAAACGCTGAAGTGGATACCCGAGCACAACATCATCTACCGCGCTGATGCTCCCAACCCGAATCGAGTATCAGTTATTCAAGGATCAGGCAGCGGTCATGAACCGGCCCATGTCATGGTAGTCGGCCGCGGGATGCTCGATGCTGCCTGTCCCGGCAACGTGTTTGCCGCTCCTCCCATGGAATACGTATTGGCTTGTACCAAATTGATGAATTCGCCCAAGGGCGTTCTTCATTTGATCAATAATTATCAGGGCGACCGCATGTGCTGGGACATGGCGAAAGAAATGGCTGAAGCCGAAGGGATCACTATCGGCACAGTCATTGTTGATGACGACGTTTCGGTGCAAAACAGTACTTACACGGTCGGACGTCGGGGCGTCGCTGGAAATTTCTTTGTCATTAAAGCATGCGGCGCAGCCGCCGAGACCGGCCGGACGCTCGATCAATTGGTCGAGCTTGGTAAGAAAGTGAACTCAGTCGTTCGATCGATGGGTGTCGCACTCACCGGTTGCACGCCGCCGGCCAAAGGTAAGCCGATTTTTGAGCTCTCCGATGACGAGATGGAGATCGGGGTCGGCATACACGGGGAGCCGGGCCGCCGGCGGGCCCAACTGCAATCGGCGGACAAAATCGTTGAAGAAGTGTTCGAGGCCGTCGCCGGTGATCTGCCGTTTAAGTCAGGGGATAAAGTAGGATTGATGATCAATGGGTTAGGGGGCACCCCGATCAGCGAGCTCTATGTACTCTACCGTCGCGCCGCGCAACTTTCGCAAAAGCGGGGCTTGGAGGTTGTTCGTAATTATGTCGGCAACTATTGTACCTCACTGGAAATGGCCGGGATGTCACTCACCTTGATTCGACTCGACGATGAGATCGATTCGCTGCTGGCCGCTCCGGCAGAAATCCCCTTGAGGATTTTTTGAAGCAGGCAGGGCGGGCCATCCTGAATCTCCGTAGATCCGCACAGTACAACCCTGGAAGTAGCAACCAAGCAGATCCGTCATTCCGGCATGCTAGTAATCGGTATTATTCCTCAGAATCCTGGGAGTTCTTACAGAAAATCTCTGAAGATTTTGACGATTATATACGTCTAATTGGATCGTGAAAACGATCCCGGTTCTCCTCCTGTCTTTCCTACTTTCTGTCGGCTTCGCACATCTAAGCTGGGCGCACGGTGGAGGAGGTGGAGGTGCCGGCGGTTCAGGAGGCGGTGGTAGCCATGGCGGGGGCAACGGGAGTTCCATGGGCGCAGGACACGGTGCGAGCATGAGCTTCGGCCACGGCGGCCACGGCAATACGCTTGCGACACGGGGCGGCCACTCGCATAGTACTCTGTCCCATCACGGCAAAAGCCAGACGATCTCCAAGTCGCTTGCGCGTCATTCGCGGGCACATCGGCATTCCACTACCACCACTCGTACGGCACAGAATGAGGCGACGCTTCCGGGGAAAAAGAAGGGATTCATTGATGGGCTTCCACCCGGACTCGAGCTGCAAGTCGATCGAGGCAAGAGTTTGCCTCCCGGTTGGCAATCAAAGGTCGGACCGGGCACGGTCCTGACTGATACAGACACGCCCGCAGATCAAGCATTGCCACCCGGCCAGGAAATTCAGGCAGACCGAGGACAGGAGGTTACTCCCACGATCAATCGATAACCAGGCTATTGGCAGATCTGAGATCGGGCGGCCCGTCCTGGGAACACCGATTCACTCAGGTTTTTCAAGCACTAAACCGTTCATGTTCCTACTTCTGCAGGATCCGCTCCACCATCCAATAAGTGCCGGCTAATGTGACAGCCACAGAACAGACCGGCACCCATTGGCGGGCGAAACCACGGTTCTTTCTTAGCTGCCACAGAATCGGTAGAACCACGGCGGCAACCGCAAGCTGACCAATCTCCACGCCGAGATTGAAGCCGACCAGGGGCCCAACGATTCCAAATCGGCCAGAGCCGATTCCAAATTCCTTAAGTGCATCGGCAAAACCAAGGCCGTGCACCAACCCGAAGGAGAAAGTGATAAGCCAACGCCATTTCGGAACGTCGCCGCGAAGCAGATTTTCGAATCCCACATACGCGATGGAGGCCGCGATTAACGGCTCAACGATCCTGCCCGGTAATCGAACGACGTCGAGGGTAGACAGCGCCAGAGTGATTGAATGCGCAATCGTGAAACAGGTGATTACCGTCAGGATCGAACGCAAATCCCGGCATACTACGAGCAGGCCGAACAAGAAGAGAAGATGATCATAGCCCGTTAAGATATGCTCTACCCCGAGCATGACAAAGGCGAGGAATGAGTGGCTGGCCCGCGCGGATACCGTGGACCTGGCGACAGCCGGAAGGTCGATTTGAAGCGAATTTTTCTTCGCCGAGAGCATCGCTTCACCCAGGATAGCGCCGCCCGCTGCCTGAACTGATATAAATTCCCGATGGCCGAACGGAAGCCTTTCAGCAAGCCCAGAAATTAAGCGTAGCCGCAAAGCGTTGTTTCTTTCGAAACGCAATAGAATTTCAATATTCTGACTATCTTTTCGCTTTGCGGTTACCTGATTGGGCAGCGTTGGTGTGTTTTCCAGAAAGACTTTTATCTCGCGTTGCACGAGAGATTCCAGTTGAGGTTGGATCGCCAAAAATCCAGCTAGCGTCCGGACTTCGGCCTGATTTCCGTCAGCGGTAAGTAGCGATTCAACATCTCTTTGCGCAAAGCCCAGGAGCACGTCGATCTGCCGCTCTCCAACGGTAACCGTCGCGGTGCTTAATCCGGGATCATGAGCCTGAACGCTGAACGCACAGCTAATGACAAAAGCCAAACTTAGACCGAGCCGACAGCGAGAACTCAGGTATGCTGTACGAGATTTCATGAATTCGGCGCCGGCGATTTCCCTAAGATGAACGTACGCGCGAAGCCTGTCGCTATCGGGTGATGTTCGCTTGTTTGCAGATCAGGAGGTGATTTCCGGCCTCGGCGGTCTGGGAC
>DASTDH010000340.1:0-11329 GCA_035710445.1 Chthoniobacterales bacterium | reverse complement strand
GGCATCGCTAACTTTCTGCTGCGTTCGACACTCAATCTGGCGAACGGTTTATTGGTTGCGCTGCTCTGCTTTCTCGTGGTGATCTTTACGCTGATTGAGCCCGAACCGATCATGATCGCTTACCTCGAACTGGTGCCGCCGCGTTACCGAGAGCCGGCCTACCGGTCGCTTGCTCGCATGATGCATCAGGTGAGCGCTTGGGCTCGCGGTGTCGTCATAAATGGAATCGCAACCGGCGCGAGCACCGGCATTTTGCTGGCTCTGGTAGGCGTACAACCGGCATTCCTATTTGGTGTTCTCGCTTTTTTGGGGGAATTTGTCCCAATCATCGGGCCGGTCATTGTGGCCATACCTGCGCTTTTTGTCGCCGCGAGCATGGGAATCGGTAAATTTGTGCTCGCCCTCCTTTCGGTCTTATTTGTTCAGCAGGTTGAAACCAATCTGCTCGTTCCCTTCATCATGGGACGACAGATGAAGCTGCACGCGGTCACGATCATTTTCTTCACCTTCGCCATGAGCTCCTTGTTTGGTTTTCTCGGACTGATTCTGGTTGTTCCAACGGCAGCGCTTGTAAAGATAGTCATTAGCGAGTTCTATCTGCGGCCACGCGGCATCCGGCCCGAATCGGTGATGCGTCAAGCTCATGAGCTGGCGAGCGGTCA
Organism: Chthoniobacterales bacterium; assembly: GCA_035710445.1. GTDB lineage: Bacteria > Verrucomicrobiota > Verrucomicrobiia > Chthoniobacterales > JAFAMB01 > DASTDH01. The sequence continues at coordinate 10,667 of DASTDH010000340.1, read as the reverse complement.
AATCAAGATCGAGTGAGGCTGCGCGGAACGGAGGCAACGTTGGTTCGTCTGCAAACAGAGTTGAATCGCCTATCACAAACCGAGCCATACGAGCGGAGGGCGCTTTCTGGAGGCGTCTTCGATCTTGCTAGTAGGCAACACCGGCAGAGCGGACAGGAAACGTCCCGCCGGGCGTTGGACCGACTCCATCTAGCCGCAATGCAAGAGCTCGGCTTATCGCGCCGACCGGAGATTATGGAGATGGAGACGCGCCAGGTATGATGAGATCTCCGACCACCTCGTGGCTTACGATCCGCACATCGATGAGATTCGGGGTTACCGGAGGAATCTTCGTCCCTGTCAATAGCGCCTGATCCGGTAGAATGCGCAGGCCGGCAGTCCACGAACTCGGTTGGGCGGGTGGCGCCGGATCCTTCCCCAGCGCGACGACCCCGCCAGTCACTGTCACATTTTGCGAGGTTACAATCTTGGCCGGGTCCGACCGGCCGGAGATGATGACCGCGTGAATGTTTGTCGAAACCTGGCCTGAACCCGGATTAGGCGGAGGCGGGTTGTTCACCGGAGTTTTGTACAATGGAAGGCTCGGTGTGATACTTTGGGGGGAAATCGTCCAAACATAAAATGGTCCTCCGTAGTCATTCCGAATGCTCGCTACAGCTCGACCGGTAAGCTCGGATTTTCCAGCTACGCTGAATATGAGCGGACCCGATCCTAAGTTTGACGCGTCAACGACCACTGCTCCTGTGTTTGTCCGAGGATTTATCTGACCGGGAACTATTTCTTCCCCGATCAACACATTTCCTTCCGGACTGCTGATAAAGTCGTTTTCGCTGATAAAAGAAACTGTCATTGATCTGTCTGTACGACTGTTGGTTATCTTGAGGATAGGCTGGAGGCGAGCGGTCCCATCCAGCGCGTCTGTAACCACGTTCGTGTAGAAGTTAAAAGCTGTTTTAACAGTAAAACTCCCACCGTTGTATTGGTAGATCGGTGTGGTGATTTGACCGCACACAATTGTAACGCTTTGAATCAAATTGATTCCGAATAGGAAGAGAAATCGTATTCGATTCGACATTCTTTTCGGCTCTAACTTATTGTCGACCAGTGTAGCATATCCATATTTGATCGTCCATAACTAAGTATAATTCTGTTCTTTAAATCTGTGATGCGAGTGAGCGACAAATCTAACTCCCGAAGAAGCTACTAGTCGTTAACAGCCGTTCGCCTCACAAAAAAAGAGAAGGCGCACAATCCAGCCGGACCCTGCACCTCTGAGATGGTTAAAGCTATTGGATTTCTAGAATTTCTTTTCTACCTCTACATAGAAGTAGCGCTGAAACGGGGTAGTGTGAGCCGTGTCGAAACCTTCGGTGAAGAAATCCGAAAATGGCGGACGCGTATCGAAGATGTTGTTGATACCGAACGTCAACTTGGTGCCGCCCAACCACCTGCGCCAACCCTCGTTGCAAGCCGCTTCGGGCTTTGGAGAAATAGCCTTTTCGCCGAGAATACGTTTGCCTTCCTTATCGTAGCCCGGTTTCGGCGTTTCGGGCACGATCTCTGCAAATTTGCCAACTTCATAACTGATTTGCCAGTCGAAGGTGGTCCAGTTTCCGATTACGTGCGCGTTGGCTAGCCCGGTCGCAGCAACGAACTCCTGGAGCGTTAAGCCGAACGCGCGAGGATCGTTCACATCATGCTCAGAGTCCATATAGTTTAGGGTCAAGCCGGTTCGGAAGGTGTCGCAACCGAAGACCGTCTTCGAATAAAACGCGCTGGTAACCATCCTGAAATCCGGACCGGTAAAGATGCTGCCTCCCAAGGAGTCGGTCACATTGAAGACCTGTCCACCAGGTTGATCCTGCTCACTGACGTGGTACAACCAGGAGGCGTTAACCTCTAGATCTAGCTTGCCCCAGAAGTATTCTTTGGTGACGTAGCTCCCACCGAAATCAATGGCGTCCACGCGCTCCGCACCAAGGTTCTGGAAGGGCGTCAATACTGTGACGATTTGGTTACCGGTACCACGAATGACGAAATTTGGATTGGTGGCCTCTGTGTTAACGATAAATTGCGGACTAGGCTCTTGAATAACGTTGCGGCGCGAAATCTCGATCCAATCAATATAAGCGGTAAAGCCGTTGAGCCAGCCCCACCAGCTATGTTCGGGATCGGCCGCGCCCGGCGTCCATACTGCACCAGCATAATAACTGTAACCGGTTTCCGGATGCAGGTGGGGGTTGCCAGAGCCTAACACTTGCACCTCAGAGGTTGTGCCAGTTACCGGATCGGTGACGAATTGAAAGCCAGTTGTAGTGCCGGTGAACAGTTCAGGCAACGAAGGCGCGCGGAAGCTTTCCGAGTAACTTGCCCGAAACGTCAGGTCATCAAAGGGCTTGTAGCGAATAGCGAACTTGGGCTTGGCCGCGCTCCCAAAGGAGCTGTAATCGTCGTAGCGCTCTGAGATGTCCAGTTCTAAGGCCCGCGCGCCCGGCCATGACCACTTCTCGCCTAGAAGCGGGATGATGATCTGACCGTAGACGCTCTTTACATAGTCTTTACCGCTCGAATTTTGCGAAGTCCCAGCAGCAGTAATATTGTGAATGTTCAGGTTTGGGTCCTGTACCGCGATATAACTTTCCGACCGATACTCGGCACCACCGCCGACGGTGACTGGTCCTGAGCAAAGGTAGAAAAGGTCACCACCCCCTCGAATCGACCACTGAGTCAGATCCGTGCGCGCCTCGGTATGTTGGCTGTAACGTAGAGCGTTAGTGAACTCGGGGTTCGGATTTGCGTTTGTGTCGATGAAGGGATTATAGAAGGTACCAACAAAACCCGGAAGCGTTCCGGAAAGAGCTTGGTTGAGGCGGCTGTTCAGGGTACCGTTAGATGCGGTTTGGGTGCCGTCGCTCTCGGCGTAGAGGAAGCTCGCATCGACATACCAGTTCTGAGGGAGGCTGATTAAACGAACCCCGGCAAGATTTCGGTACGTGTTAATCACTGCTTCGTTTTTGCGCTGACCGAGCTGCAGTAAGCGGCCTCGCCATTGGAGGTCTTCTCCAAATGGATTGAAAGGGTTACTGGCCGGAACGGTTACGTTGTCCGTTTCGGTTACAGGAAGCGCGGTAAAACTACTGTCCTCTTGGGTTCGTTCGTAGATGAATTCGTCATAGACTTGGACCCACTTATCTGGCTGGAATGTGATTTTGTCGTAGGTCGAAATCCGTTGTTCACGGGGGATCAATTGGGCTCCAGGAATGGTCTGATATTTGTTTAATGCTCCATTGATCACAAAGTCAGCTGGGGTAACCGTGGGTCCGAGAGTTCCGGGAATCAGTGCAAAAGAGTTACCGGTAGTGAGCCCAAAGAAATTGCCGGCCGGAGTTCGCGAGGACCGCTCATCGGTAAAGATCGAACTATATTTCGTGTGGTCAACGTTGTTGGAGTACCAGCGGCTGTTTGCATCGATCGGACTGGTATCATCGTAATCGAAGGTGACGAGGATGCTCAATTTCGAATCATCGTCCCAAAGCTTGTGCGATACGCCAGCGACGAGCTGAACATGATTTTCCACGAAATCGTCTCTTTGGCTGATGCCAAAATGATAGCTAATGTCGGCCCCATTATATTCGTTTTTCAAAATGATATTGACTACGCCGGCAATAGCGTCGGAACCATAAAGCGAACTCGCGCCATCCTTCAGGATTTCGATTCGATCGACTGCCGCAAGGGGGATAGAGTTCAGATCGACAAACGGTTCGAATCCGTTCTGCGGGAAAGGAAATAAAGTTTGCCGATATCCGTCGATAAGGACGAGTGTCGTGCCGAAGCCCAGGCCATAAAGGTTCACTTCGGAACCGCCTGGTGAGAAGCTCGCCCCAGCGTTCACAATTGGGGTGAAAGAGCCAACGTTTTGGGGCAACCTCTGGAGCACGTCTGAGACGGTCTGCTCGCCCTGTTTCTGCATGAAGTCTCGGTCCAGGGTGAGAACCGGCTGGGTCCCGTCACCGATGCGAGGCGCTATGTAGCCTGTGACCGTTATCTGCTGGAGTTCGCCTCCTCCCTGACCTGCGATAGTAGGTGGATTGGGCGCAGTGGCAGGCGCTTGAGCGAAAGCGCTCGCTCCCATTGCCAGTACGATTCCCAATTCGGCGGCACAGGCCAAACCAAAGTATTTGGATCTACTCATTTCTCCTTGGTTCTATGTTCGGCGACCGGATTCCGTTCCCCGATCACCGTGTTTCTTAAAAGGTTGCTTTGGCGTTCAGGTTAGGCGCTGCCAGAAAAACAACCGGTCGAGTACTTGCCGGAATTGCTCTGGAGTCGACTTATCCCTCACGCCCCTCAGCTAACAGACGTTTTTGTAGAAAAAAAATTCCAGCGTCAAGCAGGAAACTTTGAACAAATTTGGAGTCTGGGTGTCACGGACTTAACATTTGCAATGATCAGAGGGACACGCACGCCATTAATCAAGAAATGAATCAGAAGCAGGATGGCCACCAAGCTATCTTTCCGAACACCTCTTCAGCAGCGAAACTCAATCTCAGCAACCACAACGCCAAGCCGCAGACCGATGACGAGGCGCGGGGAGATTACAAGGAGACGTCTTGCTCTTTGCCGACACTAGCCGCGGGGAATAACGCGCTCTAGCCCCACAGGCTTGATGTCCGGCCACAAAAAAAGCGGCTCCAGTCGCTCGTCCTGGAACCGCTTTGAATCGATCTATCCGATTTTAGAACTTTTTCTCTAGCTGCACGTAGAAAAACCGTCCAACGGGGCTCGCTCCAGACGCGGGATCAAATCCTCCAGTTTGATCGGCAAATGGGGGCGCGGTATCAAACACGTTATTGATACCGAAAGTGAATTTTGTCCCCGCCAATAAACTACGCCAGCCCCAATTTGATCCTTCGGGTTTTGACGAGATCGCTTTTTCTCCGACAAGGCGCTTTCCCTCTTTGTCATAGCCTGGTTTTGGTGTTTCCGGTACGACCTCCGCGGGCCTTCCAAATTCGTAGGAAACTTGCCAGTCGAATGTAGTCCAACTACCTATGGTATGTGTCTGAGGAAATCCGGTAGCTGCCACAAACTCTGGCAGCGTCTGCCCAAGACCCTGGAAGTCGTTAACGTCATGTTCGGAATCTATATAGTTAAGGGTGATCCCAGTCTGGAATGTATCCGCACCGAAGAGGGTCTTCGAATAAAAGATACTTGCCACCAACTTAAAGTCCGGGGAAACCGGAAAGGCCGGAGCCAAGCTATCCGTGACATTTATCACCTGACCGCCAGGCGTGTTCTGCTGGCTCACGTGATAATAATAGGTCGCATCGACTGCCAGATTTAGCTTACCCCAACAGAACTCCTTGGTGACATAACTTCCCCCGAAATCGAGAGCATCAACTCTGACCGCGCCCAGATTTTCCAACGGATCGATAACCGACAATATATTGCCAAAGCCGTCCCTCGTTACAAATCCAGGAAATAGTTGCGGATTATTGATAACAAATTGTGGGTTGATCGTGTTAATGACGTTGTGCTTTACAATTTCGACCCAGTCCACATATGCAGTAAAGCCGTTGGCCCAGCCCCACCAACTGTGCTCTGGATCTTTGCTGCCCGGCGTCCAAATCGTTCCAGCATAATAGCTATAAGATGTCTCCGGTTGCAGATGAGGATTTCCCGAAGTCAATAGCTCGACCTCATAGAAATTTCCATTCGGCGGCGATGGAACGCGGGGATCCGTTACAAATAGAAATGAAGCTAGCTGGGAACCAAAAAGCTCGGTGACGGAGGGCGCGCGGAATCCTTCGGAGTAGCTGGCTCTGAACGTCAGGTCATCGAACGGTTTGTAACGAGCCGAGAATTTTGGCTTCCATGCTTCGCCGAACGAGCTGTAATCATCGTACCGCTCTGATAGCACAAACTCAAGTACCCGCCCTCCGGGAAACGACCAACGATCTCCGAGAATTGGTATGGTCAACTCACCATAGGCGGCTCTGACGTAATCTTTGCCGCTCGCGTTTCCTTTGCCACCTTGTGCCACGATGTTTCCAAATCGTGAATTGTTATCTTTGTAATCGATGTATTCATTGCTGCGGTACTCAGCGCCGAAACCGGCTGTGACGGGCCCCGCGCAAGTATCGAACAGTTCACCGCCGGCGGTAAGGGACCACTGCACCAATCCAGTTCGCGCGTGATCATCCGGCGTTATCTTCGTCGCGTTGAACAAGGCCTGGTTTGTGGGATCGTGAAAATTTTGATCTATGAACGGATTGAAGAAGACCCCATTAAATCCGGGAAGAGTTCCGTTGAGTGCCGCCTGGAACCCAGTTTTGGAAAGGAAGTTGCTTTCCTTGGTCTCTCCATCGCTCTCTGCGTAGAGGAAACTGGCATCTACAAACCAGTTTTTCGGCAGGTTAATCAGTCGGATCCCGGCCACGTTGCGCGTGTTCTGGATAATTGTGTCTGTTTTTCTTTGTCCAGCCCCCAGCAATCGAAGGCGCGTATCGAGATCTTCGCCCGTCGGATTGAAGGGATTGCCAGTCGGCGTCGTGATAAAGTCAGTACTCGTGACAGGTGTCGCTGTGAAACTTGCTATCTCCTCGTTGTACTGAAACGAGAATTCATCATAAATTTGTACAAACTGAATCGGCTGATAGGTCGCCTTAACGAAGGTACCGTACCTCGTTTCGCGAGGTAATAACTGAACTCCAGGCACAGTATTATAGAAGTTTCCAGGACCGTTCGTTACCAGTTGAGCCGGGTTTCCGTTGGTACCGGGGACTACCGAATAGAGATTGCCAGTAGTGAGACCAAAGAAGTTCCCTGCCGGAGGCGAGAACGATCGCAGATCTCCCAAATCCGGCCCACGAATGCTATGATTGACATTGGAAGAGAAGGCACGGTCGACCGCATCGATCGGGCTATTCTGAAAATAATCGAACGCTGCGACGATGTTGAATTTCGAGTTATCATTGATCTTGTGCGAGACACCTCCAGTGAGCTGCACATGGTAGGTTTCGTCATCTCCGCGTTGACTGATGCCGTAATAGGCGCTGATATCAGCTCCGTTATATTCGTCTTTGAGAATCACGTTGACGACACCGGCAATGGCATCCGACCCATAGATCGAGCTCGCCCCATCTTTCAGCACCTCGATGCGATCGACCGCCGCCAGCGGAATTGAGTTAAGATCGATAAATGTCTGAAAACCGTTCTGCGGGAAGGGAAAAATCGTCTGCCTTTTACCGTCGATCAGAACAAGGGTGGAATTCGTACCCAATCCATACAGGTTCACTTCCGATGCGGCCGGGGAAAAACTTGCGCCCGGATTCACTAACGGCGTGAACCCCTGACTATTCTGGGGCAGGCGCGCTATCACTTCGGAGACCGTCTGATCGCCCTGCCGCTCAATGAAATCGCGGTCAAGTGTTACAACCGGTTGTGGCCCTTCGCCAACGCGCGGCACGACATAGCCGGTCACAGTTATCTGTTCGAGTTGGCTTCCCTGCGGGGCGGCACTCGGGGGATTAGGCGCAGTGGCCGGCGCTTGAGCGAAAGCGCTCGCTCCCAGGACCAGCGCGATTCCTAGTTCGGCCGCACAGGCCAAACCAAAGTGTTTGGATCTGCTCATTTCTCCTTGGTTCTATGTTCGGCGACCGGATTCCGTTCTCCGATCCTCCTGTTTCTTAAAAATGTGCTTTGGCGTTCAGGTTAAGCTGACGCCAGAAAACAACGGTTGAGCACTTACCGGAATTGTTCTGGAGTCGACTTATCCCCTACGTCTCTCAGCTAGTAGACGTTTTTGTAGAAAAAAATACCAGCGTCAAGCTGGAAACTTTGAACAAATTTGGAATCTGGGTGTCATCGGCTTAACTTTTGCAATGCTTCCAGCCGACGGAGCAGCCGCCGATTAACTGGATTTCCGAACTAGAATGCGCGGGATTAGCCGATATCCTAGGTTCGGCAGAAGACAGAACGCGCAAATTGCGTGCGTTACGCTGCCGTAGGTAGTGCAATACTCCAATACCCCCACCTTTTACGCCGCCCAAAATCGGATCTGTCCGGTCACAAAATCGACTTTTCCGATTTTTAGAACTTTTTCTCCACCGAAACGTAAAAGAATCGCTGAATCGGGCTGCCTACCTCGGTATCGTACCCTTCGACCAAGTCAGCGAACGGGGGACGAGTATCGAAAATGTTGTTGATACCAAAGAGGATCTTGGTCCCGGCAAACCAACGCCGCCAACCCCATTTTGATCCCTCCGGCTTGGGAGCAATCGCTCCCTCACCGACAATTCGTTTACCTTCCTTGTCATAGCCGGGTTTGGGTGTTTCCGGCGTAACCTCGGCCGGCTTTCCGAACTCATAGGAAACTTGCCAGTCAAAGGTCAGCCAGCTTCCGATGGTATGAGTCTGGGACAGCCCGAATCCAGATACAAACTCGGGCAGGGTCAGCCCGAGGGCCCGGAAATCGTTCACGTCGTGTTCTGAATCGATGTAATTTAAAGTCAGCCCGGTCTGAAAACTATCGGCCCCAAATAGGGTCTTCGTATAGAAAAGATTAGCAACCAATTTGAAGTCAGGGAAGGTAATCGAGTCCGTGATATCCAGGACCTGGCCGCCGGGAACGTTCTGCTGGCTCACGTGATAGAAATAGGTAGCATCGAGCTCGGAGTTCAGCTTGCCCCAAGGGTATTCTTTCGTGACATAGGTCCCGCCAAAAGAAACGCTATCCACCCGGATCGCACCCAAGTTCTCAAACGGAGTGTTCACGTTGACGATAAGGCCGGCGGCATCGCGCTGAACGGCACCGGGGAATAGACCAGGGTTGTCAATGACGAACTGAGTAGGCGGCGTGTTAATAACATTCCGTTTAAGGATTTCACTCCAGTCGGCGTACACACTGAGCCCGTTAGCCCAAGCCCACCAACTATGTTCCGGATCGTAGGAGCCCGGAGACCAGACGAAACCGGCATAGTAGGCATAAGCAGTTTCCGGTTTCAGATGCGGGTTACCTCCGCTGGTTATCTGAACGTCATAACTGGGCGGCGTACCGGGAGGTGGAGTCGGGTCGATAATAGTCTGAAATGCAGTCAAATTCGCCGAAAAGAGCTCAGGAAGGGATGGTGCCCGAAAACCTTCGGAGTAACTCGCTCGCAAGGTGAGATCATCGAATGGCTTCCATCGAATCGAAAACTTTGGTTTCCAGGCTTCACCGAAGGTGCTGTAGTTATCGTAACGTTCCGAGAGAACAAACTCCAGCAGACGCATCCCGGGAAACGAGCATTTTCCCCCCAGGATAGGAATCGTCAACTCGGCATAGGCTGCTCGATCATAGTCCTTGCCTGCTTGATTTGCTGTTCCGCCAGCTCCGACGACGTCATTCGCTTGGGAGAAAGCATCTTTGATATCAACAAAACTCTCGCTCCGATATTCTGCTCCCAGCCCAACCGTGAGCGGACCTCCGGGCAGATCAATGATTTCTCCACCGGCCTTTATCGCCCATTCGGTAAGATCCGTGCGAACTTGCCGGTCGGTAGTAATCTTCATCGCATTGATCAGGGCGGGGTTATTTGGGCTGGGCCCATTCGAGTCAAAGAACGGATTGTAAAACACTCCGGCAAAACCGGGTAGTGTGCCGGCCAGAGCTTGATTCACCTGGGACTTGGAGAGCTGATTGAACTCTTGGGTTTCACCATCCGCTTCGGCGTAAAGGAACGTAGCGTCTACAAACCAGTTTTTCGGCAGATTGAGTAAACGGACTCCGACAATGTTTCGATAGGTGTCAATCGTCGTTTCACCAATGCGGGGACCGAACTCGAGAGCCCGCATACCAATGATTTCGGTATCTTCGCCGAAAGGGTTGAAAGGATTCCCTGCCGGAACGATCAAACTATCGCTCGAGGTTGGTGGCACGGGAGCAACCTTCGCATTTTCAAACTCATGGTTGCCGGAGAACTCATCGTAAAACTGCAACCATTGGGTCGGGCTATATGAAATCCGAGTGTAACCACCGTACCGTTCTTCGCGGGGGATCAACTGGCCAAACTTCTCTGCGAAATTGTAAGAGTTCGGAGGACCGTTCACGATAAAATCAGCCGCTGAAGCCGGCGCGAGGGTTCCCGGAATGAGCGTAAAAGTGTTGCCTGAGGTGAGCCCGGCAAAAAAACCGGCCGGAGCATTGTGGGAGCTCTGATCCACCAGGTCTGGTCCAAAGGTCGAGTGATTCAGATGGAGAGAATAGCCCCGATCGGAGGTATTGATCGGGCTATTCTGGAAGTAATCAAATGCAACCAAAACGTTGAATTTAGACGTGTCAGTGATGTTCTTTGAGATTCCACCGGTCACCTGGGCATGATAAACTTCGTAGTCGCCGCGCTGGCTGATTCCGTAGGTATTGATGATATCGGCGCCGTTGTATTCATTTTTCAGGATGACGTTGACTACACCGGCTATCGCATCCGAGCCATAAACCGCACTCGCTCCGTCCCGGAGCACTTCGATTCGGTCGACTGCCGCTAAAGGAATCGCATTCAGGTCGGTGAAAGTTTGGAATCCGCTTTGGGGGAATGGAAACGCCGTCTGACGGTGTCCATCGATCAGTACAAGGGTCGAGTTAATGCCCAAACCCTGAAGATTAACAGCTGAGGCGCCCGGGGAAAAGC
>DASTDH010000339.1:0-6848 GCA_035710445.1 Chthoniobacterales bacterium | reverse complement strand
TGCTCCCACAGCTACCGATTTCGATTTTCCCCTGCGCTGACCCGGCCGGAGGAGGCGGGGCGAAAATGATCTTCACGACCCGTGACGCCAGAAGCGATAGCAAACATGATCGCCGTGGCTTCTCAGTGCGGCATCGACGTCCTCGGATTGGCTTCGGCCAGGAAACGCCTGAAATCCGAGAGGTACCCGGTGATTATCTATCTTCTGGGCAGTGCCGCTGAACTACCAAAAAGGGAATTGTGTGAGCAGGGGAGGGGGGCTGTAGCGCTGAAACCCAGAGAGTTTGGTGTTCGCAATTTTGCGATCACTTGCGGCCGGGCCGCTCCTGAACCCGAGTGCAGATACACTATAAAATATTGTTGTTTAATATGATCTTTCGTGCTACCCAAAAGATCATGGCTTGGCGCATCGAAGAAAATGTTGTTCGCGGCGAGATTGACAATCGCACATTCGGACGAGTGCACGGTAAAGTCTGGCTCACCGGTCGCAGTGATCCGCTGATTTTAGAACTGACCGGCAACTGCCACAAGGACCTGGCCGGCTGCAAACTCACTTTCACGAATCCGGCGCCGAAATCGGAGCGCGACCTGACCATGGCCTCCGACCAAAGTGGCGCGGTGGGAGACATGACTGCCGCTCGCAAGGTTCGGGTAATCGAAAATTTCGATTCTCTCGAGATGAACCGGGAAAAGAAATTCCCGGAACCTATGGCCAACGGTCTTTATCTGGAGTGGTTCAGCCAGACGAATGGACGGGTTGTCATTGAGTCGACCGACTACGAAATCACGGTGAGTGAACCGGTCTGGAGGCTCTCTCCCGATGAAGAAATCCGCCAGCTCGAAGCGAACACCGACGCGATGCGCTCATTCATGGAGCGCGCCGCCGGCGAACTCGATCCGCGCGAGGAAGCCGCTTACGAAGGATCACCCAAAGACGAATTCGAGTGGGAACTCTTCCTGCGCGCGTCCGATCGGCGTACCACGAAGTTGGGCGAGCTGATGGAAAAATATCACGACCATCCGGACTGCGATCGTTTGATTGCGCGGGAAATGGGCTGGACACAGATCGAAGAAATGTTGGACGCGGAGCCTGAGTTTGAAGAAGAACCGGAAACCGACGATGTCGATCCGAACGAACCCGAATTGCCTGCGGAAGCAACCGACGATGATCCGCTTAGACACCCGTTGGTCGAGCGGTTGAGTGGGCGGGCGGCGGCTCTGTGGAAGCTGACAGAGGACAAACGGGACAATGATCTTGATGAGATGGTGGGAAGCTTCATTTCAATCGGACCGAAAATTGCCGGTGCACTGAGTACAGTGAGGCCGGGCCGGAGCTTCGGGAACGAGTTTAATGGCCTCGCAGTTGCGAAGCTTAAACGTGCCTTGAGCGAGCTTTCTCGGGCCCTCAATGCCGCTAACCAGCTCAAAGAGAAGAAAGCCGAACTCCCTTTTTCCATTGATGAATGGGTTACCGAAATGCTTGAGGCTCGACAAGAGATCTTGTCGCTCATGAATGAATTTAGGCGTTGAGAGATCGTTTTGCTGAGACGCTGTTTTCCATCTGGGCTCACATCACTCGAACTAGCCGTTCACGGTCGTTTGGGTCGTTAGGGCACAGGATTGGCTATTTTTCTAAAGGTTATCCAAAAGAAGACGTCGCGCGATTTTGAGTGGGTCGTGCCTATTAGCTAGAAGTTAGCGGTAACTGCCGCTGCGATTCTTGAGGAGGTTGTTTCGCGGTACAACCCTTTCATTTTAGGTTGACTTCATCTTGTCTAACAATCGAAAGGTTAGGATGTAGGCGAATAACTAGCTGCGAGTTAGCCGGATGGAAAAGAGGACTTAGTCATGCCATCGGTGCCAGTAGCGTTCGCGAGCCCAGTGCTCACGGCGCCAGTGCTCGCGCCGTTCATGTCGGCGCCAGGCCCAATAGTTCCAGTGAGGACGATGATACTCAACCCAGCCAGGATAAGCGTAATCGTGGGCCTTCGCTTGACCGGGTGCCAGCGTTAGCAATCCACCGACCGCACAGATAATTAACAAGCAATGTTTCATAGGTAGTAAGTAAGACTACGGCTCTATCGACGTGGGTAGTTGTCGAGTTATTCAAATGGAGATCTGGAGCGCCGATCTACCGGGTAGGGTGGTCCGGCGTGGACCACCGGCTCGCCCGCCGAATCCACCCAGCGAAGCCTTTTCCGCTCGACGCAGCCTTCGCGGGAGGGTTCTCGCCAACCATCGTGGATAGTACTGGACGAAGATCGTGCGTTCCCATTTTAGTGGCCGGAGGCAATGAGTGTTGCCGTCGAAATACCCGGACTTATTGCACAATGCCCATCCGACCTGCTCAGTTTGAAGACGCGCAGCAGATTGCTGGAGTGCACGTCGCCAGTTGGCGGGTCGCCTACCGAGGCATTCTGCCCGACTCCATGCTCGACAGTCTGTCGGTCGAGAAATGGACGGAACTATGGCAGGAGCGACTGTCTGGGGCGGGGGAGACAACAAACCTAGTGCTAGTTCTTAGCGATCAGATTGTCGGCTGGGTGGCAGTGGGACCAGCCGGTGATGCGGACTGTGATCGTCGGCGGACTCAGCAAGTTTACGGCATATATCTCGATTCGAGATGTTGGGGGCAAGGGCATGGTAAAGCGCTTTATTTGGCCGGCGAAGATCAAATGCGTAAAAGAGGTGCAATTGCTGCGATACTTTGGGTACTTCGGGATAATCTGCGGGCCCGGCGATTTTATGAAGGAAGAGGGTTCGCGTTGGATCTAGCCGGAACTGAGCGGAATCACAACGGTGATTCTTCCATCGTTGAAGTTCGATATCGGAAGGAGTTGTGAAATTTTCGCTAGGGTCCAGATCAGAACTCCGCCATCGGAGGCGCGTCGCTGAACAATGAACAACAGAAAACGTCAGCGAACGTAGGGGAGGAATGGCAGGGAGCAACCGCCTAGCGCGGATGAAATGTGAAATGTGGAATGCGGATTGCGCAATGGTAGGGGGCAACCCCTGACGCGGAGGGTGCGTCGCTTGCGACGCCCCGAAACGTCGCTTGATCGCTCCAGATTTGGCGATCCCAGAAGCTCCGCTGCCAAATCGGCTTCTCCCCGCTCGTTGGACCGCCTTGAAACGCAAGCCTTCCACGCATCGACCCAACAGTTTGAACCGTATCGCGCGACCTCACTGAGAAATTGCCCTCTTCGATGGTTTTCGAGCCGTCGCGGGGCTCGATCCCTCGGACAGCGCTAGGTGTTTTCCGGGGGTCGCAAGCGAGGCGCCCTCTGCACCAGGGCGGCCTTGTCTGGCTCCGTCCAATCAAGCGAATCAATCATTTGACTTATTCATTTGAATGAATAATCTGATTCGTGATCGACCCGCTCTTGCTCCCAGATCGAGACCGCGATGCCCGCCAGAGATTGATTGATGCCGGACTCGAGATTTTCGGTACTTACAATCTCGAGGGCGCCACTACCCGCCAGCTGGCCGAACATGCTGGTGTGAACCAGGCTGCTATTCCCTATTACTTCGGCGGAAAGGAAGGTCTGTATCTGGCTGTTATCGAACACTTGTTCTCCACCAATTTTGCCCTGGTTGCGCCGGTAGTTACTTCCCTCCAGCAGGAACTCACCAAAAAAAAGCCAACCACCGAAGAAGCATTGGCTTTGCTCAAGAAACTCCTCAATACCATGGTGGAAAGGGTATTGACACGAAAGGCGAGTAGCACCTGGGCACGCATTGTGATGCGAGAACAGATGCAACCCACCCAAGCGTTCAGTCTCATTTACGAAAAGGGAATTCGACGTGTGCATGAGACGGTTTCGATGCTGTTAGCCGTCATGCTGGAAAAAAAGCCGACCGATCGAAAGGTCATTCTCCGTTCGCACATGGTGGTCGGCCAGATATTCGTTTTTCTGGCCGGGCGCGAAACCATTCGCAGACGTCTCAATCTGACCGGGTACACGGATGAGGAAGTCAAAGAGATCAAGCAAGCCTTGGAGGAGCAGCTCAATCTTCTACGATTCGAAGCGGAGGCGAAGAAATGAGACGCCGCATTGTAATCATCGTCGCCGCGCTGCTGGTATTGGCCGGTGCCGGTTGGCTTGCCTACCGCCAGTTCGCTGGAACCCGGTCAGACAAACTGATTCTGCACGGGAACGTCGATATCCGTCAGGTGAACCTGGGCTTTCGGGTCAGTGGCCGGCTCCAGGAAATGAAATTCGAGGAAGGGGATGTGGTGCAAACGGGCGACGTCATCGCCCTGCTCGATGACGGTCCCTACCAGGATCAGGTACATTTGGCGGAAGCCCAAGTCGCGCAGGCACAGGCTAGTTATATGAAAATGGTTAACGGCTTTCGTAGAGAGGAGATTGACCAGGCGCGAGCGCAACTCGCTCAGGCCAAGGCCAACTACGAGAACGCTCTCAGAACTTTCGATCGCGAGGATAAGCTGCTGCAGACGCATGTGATCTCCCAATCGGATTATGATGCCGCGACCTCTTCTCGGGATTCGCTCAAGGCGATGGTCCAATCTGCTCAAGCCAACCTTGATCTCGAACTAGCCGGTAACCGAAAGGAGGACATCGACAACGCCAAGGCGCAACTGGATAATGCTCAAGCCAATCTCGATAGCGCCAAACGCAACTTGGCCGATTGCCAGCTTCGCGCGTCGGTCGCTGGAGTAGTGATCACACGAGCAGTCGAGCCCGGCACGATTGTCGCCACCAGCACCGTCGTCTATTCAATCTGTCAGACGTCGCCCGTTTGGATCCGAACCTACGTCGACGAACGCGACCTCGGCCGCATCTATCCTGGAATGAAAGCGCTGATCTACAATGATACTTACCCGAATCATCCATATGCGGCGCAAGTCGGGTTTATCTCTCCAGTTGCTGAGTTTACCCCCAAGAACGTGGAAACGCGCGAGCTCCGCACTGATCTGGTCTATCGGCTGCGCGTAATTCTGGAAAAGCCGGATCGCTACGTCCGTCAAGGGATGCCGGTCACGGTGCAAATGCTGGATGAACGCAATGGACCCAGCGAAGAACGAAAATAAGGTGTTAATCGAGATCGCTGATCTTGTGAAAACCTTTCGCGCGAATCCAGCGATCGATCGGCTGAGCGCTCAGGTCCGGGCTGGTACTATCACCGGATTAGTGGGTCCGGACGGAGCCGGCAAAACGACTCTGCTCCGACTTCTGGCCGGTCTGTTGTTGCCGACGTCGGGTAGCATTAGGGTGCTCGGTTTCGACCCGGCGGTTGAGCCCGAGGAGATCAGAGCGCGGATCGGATATATGCCCCAGCGGTTTGGCCTCTACGAAGATCTGACCGTTCGCCAGAACCTGAGCCTTTATGCCGATCTCAGGAATGTCGTGGGCGAAGAAAGGGAGGCAAGCTTCGATCGGCTGCTGACTTTTACAGACCTGAAGGCATTCCAGTCCAGAAAAGCGGGCGCTCTGTCCGGCGGGATGAAACAGAAACTTGGGCTGGCCTGCGCTCTGATCAGTAAACCGGAGCTGTTGCTACTCGACGAGCCCGGCGTTGGCGTTGATCCGATTTCCCGGCGAGATCTCTGGAAGATCGTCCAGGAGTTGGTAGCAGACGGTATTGGAGTGGTTTGGAGTACGGCATATCTGGACGAAGCCGAGCTTTGTCAGACCGTGATACTGCTCCACGAAGGAAAGAAGATTTTTGATGGCCGGCCTCGAGAACTCACCGATCGAGTCCGTTCGCGGACGTTTCACCTGCATGTTGCGGGTGATCGACGAAAAGTTTTGGGCCAGGCGCTCCGCTCCGAAGCCGTCGTGGACGGTGTGGTCCAGGGCGAAAACGTGCGGGTCGTGTTGAAAGAGAAAGCCGTATCGGACGAACTTGAGCGGCTGTCCGACGATCGGAGATTGGAGCCGGTCTCGCCTCGTTTTGAAGATGCGTTCATTGATGCTCTGGGCGGTGTCCCCAAGACTGAATCCCTGGTTGCTCAATCCATGCCGCAACTGGACCACAACGGGGGAGATGTCATCGAAGCAAAGGGTCTGACTAAACGGTTCGGCAATTTTGTGGCAACGGATCACGTGACTTTTTCGGTTCAACGCAGCGAGATCTTCGGCTTACTCGGTCCCAACGGGGCGGGGAAATCAACTACATTCAAAATGTTGTGCGGTCTCCTCAAACCGTCAGAGGGAACCGCTCATATTGCCGGCTTTGATTTCCGCCGTTCGGCCAGCACGGCCCGTAATCGCCTCGGCTACATGGCTCAAAAATTCTCGCTCTATGGTGATCTGACGGTGCAGCAGAATCTTGAATTCTTTTCCGGAATCTATGGACTCCGAGCGGAGAAGAGAAGCTCGGCTATCGAGCGCATGATCGAGGTCTTTGCCCTCAAACCATATCTCGAACTTCCGTCCGGACAATTGCCACTTGGTTTTAAGCAGCGACTGGCGATGGCATGCGCATTGATGCATGGACCAGACGTCCTTTTCTTGGACGAGCCCACCTCCGGCGTCGATCCAATTACCCGGCGCGAGTTCTGGTCTCATATTAACGGCTTGGTCGAAAAAGGAGTTACAGTGATGGTGACTACTCACTTCATGGATGAAGCCGAGTATTGCGACCGGATTGGACTAGTCTACCGCGGCAAACTCATCGCACTCGATCCTCCCGACGCCCTGAAACAAAGCGTGCGTACCTCCGAGTTTCCTAACCCGACCATGGAGGAGACCTTCATTGAGTTAATCAATCGGTTCGACCAAAGGGAGAAAGGTCATGAAGGTTGAAGCTAATCCTCCTGGCGATGACAGGGTCTCGCTCCTGTGGGGGTGCGTTGACACAAGACTGCTCTGCACGCGGAAA
>DASTDH010000338.1:0-11455 GCA_035710445.1 Chthoniobacterales bacterium | reverse complement strand
AACACTCGTTCGACGTTCCGGTTTACATTCTCATTCGTTCTTAGTCATGATTTGCAAACGCGTCGCCGAGAATCGTAGATCTAAGCATGTCCGCGCGAACTCGCAGCAAAAAGTTCTTTTTACCAATCGATGCCGGTTTAGCGTGTCATCCGATAGAACGACCGACACGCCCTGCTTGAGATCGCTGGTCAGGCTTTGAAAGACGACGACCGAATGAGCGAATCGCTTGCGTCGACATCTTTCATGATTTTCTTATTTTTTTCTTTGCTATAGAAAGGCGGCATGATTGCGGTCGATTCGATCAGGGATATTACCATCGATGACCGGCTGAGAGGCGCGGTTTGGGGCCAATTCGTCGGCGACGCCGCCGCTCTTGGTACCCACTGGATCTACGACCTGAACGAGCTGAGCTCCAAATTCCCCGGAGGTATCATCGGTTTTGAGACTCCAAGAGAAGGGCACTACCATTTCGGCAAGAAGTCAGGGGATCAGACACACTATGGAGATGGCGCTCTTGTCCTTTTGGAGTCAATAGCCTCCAACGGCGGATTTGATGCAAAAGCGTTCGGGAAGGCATTCATTCGCACATTCGAGCCTGGCTCTTACTCCGGCTATTTGGACCAGGCGACGAAAGGGACCCTCGAGAATTTTCATTCCTTTCGCGCCGCAAATCCCGACAAGGAGTTTGATTTCCAGCAAGGTGCAGATGACGACCAACTAGCCGCAGCCTCTCGCATTGCCGGCTTGGTCGTCCGCTACTGGCGAAATTCAGATCTGATGGACATCGTGCGGACCGCCACACGGGTTTGTCAGGACAATGAGCGCACCGTTGCCTACATGCAGTTTCACGCGCTGCTACTGCTGGAGTTGCTCCGAGGCGAGGACGTTCACAATGCGCTTGAACAAGCGCAGAAGGAATTCGTTGGGGTCGACCGGAAATTCTGGCCGGAAATCCGATACAAGAGCCAAGGAGCACTCGAAGAAACGCTCAACGATGTCATCGAAGCTACTCAGACCTTTGGCCAAGCTTGCCCTCTCGAACAGAGCTTCCCATCAGCTTTGCATGCATTCTTGAAGCACGCGGATGACTTTGAGACCTGTATCCTTGCTACGATACGGGCGGGTGGCGACAACGCCGGTCGAGCGGCAATGTTGGGGTCCTGGCTGGGCGCTCATCTCGGGATCCAGGCGATCCCGCGCGAATGGCGAAATCGTCTGACGGCCACCCCGCGAATCAATGTCGCCCTGGAGAAAATTCTCCTCGATCTGAGTCGCTAGGGGGGACTTTCTCGCCCTTGTCCTCGAAAGAAACCGGGAAATCCAGGGATAGAGCTTATAGATCTTATCCGACCTAGAGGACCTATATCCTACCCTCATCCAACTCTAGCGCGGTTCTCAAGCGGCACTACGATCGCCCTCTGTTCTTATTTCCCGTACCGCCCGAAAGAATAACCCCGGCTGGTCCGAAATCCTTTGACTGGGCGAAGCGGTCGCTTTCCCTCGTCGAAAAGAGCCGTGTAGACATAATTGAACCCGTCCAGTCTCAGCCGTGGCACATTTTGGTTGATGAATTTTTCGATATCGGTCATCGCCTTGAGCTCCTCGGCCGTCACCAGGGTAAAAGCGTCTCCCGCCTGCTCAGCCCGCCCGGTGCGACCGATGCGATGCACATAATCCTCTGGGTGAAGCGGAATATCATAATTAATGACGTGAGTAACTCCCGCGATGTCCAAACCACGAGCGGCGATATCCGTTGCCACCAAGACTTCGTATTTCCCGCTCTTGAAGCCGGCTAGCGCAGCGGTCCGTTCACTTTGCTTTCGGTCTGAATGCAAAACGGTCACCGAATGCCGGAGCGCCTTGAGCCGATCGGAAATCTCGTCGGCCGCCTGCTTAGTTCGAGTGAAAACAATCACACTCTCATAATGGGTTTGCTCGAGCAAGGCGACCAGCAGATCGAACTTCTGGGCAGCCGCCACCGGATAGAACGCATGGGTGACCGTTTCCGCCACTGCACGCCGTACCCCGATCTCGACCACCTCCGGGTCCCGCAAAACCCAGGATGAAAGAGACTCGATCTCCGGTGGAATCGTCGCCGAAAAAAGCAAAGTCTGGCGATCGGTCGGACATAGCTGCACAATCTTTTTGACGTCGGGCAAAAATCCCATGTCGAGCATCCGATCTACTTCGTCCAAAACCAGGATCTCGATCTGATCAAGGTGCAGTAAGCCTTGTTGTTGCAGATCAAGAAGACGGCCCGGTGTTGCGACCACCACATCGACTCCAAACTGGATCAACTTCTTTTGTCGTTCATAACCAACTCCCCCGTAAACGACTCCAATCTCAATTTCGGTAAACCGAGCGTAGTACTGAAAGGCGGTTTCTACCTGGACTGCCAACTCCCGCGTCGGCTCCAAAACAAGGCAACGAGGACCCCCGCGGTCCTTAAGCCTGGACAAGATCGGCAGGGCGAAAGCCGCCGTTTTTCCGGTCCCCGTCTGAGCGGATCCGATGACGTCTCGACCCTGCAAGATTAATGGAATGCATCGCTCCTGAACAGGGGTGGGTTCGACGAAACCCAAAGATTGCACCCCATGCACCACCGCATCCATTAACCCCATCTCTTGAAAGCTCATTTTGACCTTGAATTAACGGGCATTCGCAAAAAAGCGCAAATGCGGGTCAGGTGGACAGTCTTCGGGCTGCAAAGTTGGGGCAGCCCAACGCCCCGAAACAACCAGCCGCGAGCCCGAGGAATCGAGCCAAACATCGCTAAGCATTGTCTATCGGCGGCCGTTCGCGGGAGCGGCAAGCGGCTCGCCCTCCGGCATCAAGGACGCTCGAAAAGACGTTGCGGAAAGACGAATACGATGGATTCGAGCCACCCCCGTTGCGTTCTACCCAATTTCAAAGTATCCCAACCAAGTGACCAAAACAGTTTTGTTTATATGCACCGGAAATTTCTACCGGAGCCGATTTGCCGAAGCTGTCTTTAATTATCACGCCTCAAACCTCAGTCTTCCTTGGAAGGCGATCTCTCGAGGGTTGGCCATCCACTGGGCTACCGGACCACTCTCTCCAATTACCGCCGGCGCTCTCGCCGTTCGCCGGATTCCGCTCCATCACACCGGACGCGATCGGACCCAACTGACCGAAGATGACCTGAAATCAGCTGACCTTCGCATTCTGATGGACCGAGCCGAGCATCTTGCCATGATGAAGGAGCAATTCCCCGACTGGACCGCCCAGGCCGAATACTGGGATGTGCCTGACCTGCCGATCAACCAACCTGAAATCGCTCTCCCGACAATCGAAGGGAAAGTGTTGGAATTGCTCGACCGTCTTTCGCAATGACTGCAGTCCTGAACGTCTCGATCCCCGGCGCAAAGAAGATCCGCAGCGGAAAGGTTCGCGAACTGTTTGCGGCGGCCGACCATGTACTCATCGTCGCAACCGACCGGATTTCAGCTTTCGATTGCATCCTCCCACAAGGCATCCCGGAAAAAGGCAAAGTTTTGACCCAGCTCTCCGCCTTCTGGTTTCGTTACTTCGGCGACATACCAAGCCATTTTATTTCAGTCGACCCACAGCAGTTTCCGGCTCCGTTCAACGAGTCTTTTGAGCTGCTGGCCGGTCGCTCAATGCTAGTGAAACGAGCGGAGCCCTTACCGGTGGAGTGTGTCGTAAGGGGCTATTTAGCCGGCTCCGCCTGGAAAGAGTACCAACAACAAGGCACGGTGGCCGGAATCCCTCAACCAAAAGGACTGAAATTGGCTTCACCCTTTCCGCAACCTCTTTTCACCCCCGCTCGGAAAGCCGATTCCGGACATGATGAGAACCTTACCTGGGAGCAGTTCGTTCAATCCGTCGGATCCGCTCGGGCCGTTCAACTCAGAGATTCAAGCATCTCTCTTTATCAGCGCGGCACTCAACACGCTCTTCAACGCGGTATCATCATCGCCGACACCAAGTTCGAATTCGGAATTCGGGATGGACAGGTTCTGCTCATCGACGAATGTCTGACACCCGACTCCTCCCGATTTTGGCCGGCTTCCAGTTATTTGCCCGGAACAAATCCGCCCAGCTACGACAAGCAATTTGTGCGAGACTATTTGGAATCGATCGACTGGAATAAGCAAGATCCGGCACCAATGCTCCCGTCCGAGGTGGTTGACCAGACCGCTCTCAAATATCAGGAAGCGCTGGAAAATTTGACGCGGCCAGCCGCCAAGAATCACGCACTATGAGAATCAGCGAGCTGGAAAGCTCGTAAACTATTGTTCCCCCAATCTGAGTCCCAGCAGTATGCTAGACCTCCAAGATTACCTTTTCGAAAAGTGTGGCTTCGATCTCAAGAAGATTTTGGTCAGGCCCAGTCAGGCGGTTTCGCTGGCTCGAGATTTCGATCCCGACTACACCGGGGAACTTAAAGATAAGGCCGATGCGGAAGGATTGCTGCAGCACAACATAGCGTTGTTGACGGAACAACAAGACATCCTCTATGCCAACGCGAGCCAATCCTTGCTTTTAATCTTTCAAGCACTGGATGCGGCTGGAAAAGACAGTACGATCAAACACGTGATGTCTGGGGTGAATCCGCAAGGTTGCGAGGTCAGCAGCTTTAAAAGTCCGTCCGAGGAAGAACTTCGCCATGACTAT
The DNA here is from genome assembly GCA_035710445.1 of Chthoniobacterales bacterium. GTDB lineage: Bacteria > Verrucomicrobiota > Verrucomicrobiia > Chthoniobacterales > JAFAMB01 > DASTDH01. Next base: position 6,796 of record DASTDH010000338.1, on the reverse strand, counting down.
CTTTGGCGAACAGCGAAACGCCTTCCCGAACACGGCCGTATCGGCATATTCAATCGTTCTTACTACGAAGAAGTACTGGTCACCAGAGTTCATCCGGAACTTCTAGCCCGCCAGCATTTGACGCCCAAAGATCGCGGACCCCATCTTTGGAAACGCCGCTTTGATGAGATTAATAACTTCGAGCGTTATCTGATTCACAATGGCACCGTAGTGCTAAAATTCTTTCTGAATGTCTCGCGAAAGGAACAGAAAAAACGTTTCCTCAAAAGGATTGAGCAAAAGGAAAAGAATTGGAAGTTTTCGGCTTCCGATATTCGAGAACGCCAATTCTGGGATAAATACATGATTGCTTACGAGGAAGCGTTCGCTCACACCAGTACTCCTTGGGCTCCGTGGTTCGTTGTGCCGGCCGATCACAAATGGTTCACTCGTCTTTGTGTTTCTCAAATCATCGTGGCAACGCTTAAGGCCTTGGCCCTTAAATACCCCAAACCAACCAAAGAACAGCTCGACGAGCTCGAAAAAGCTAAACAAGAGCTTCTAAAAGAAGATTAATGGGATTCCAGCTGCTTTCGACCGATTTGGTCACTCGGGCCCGAAGAGGTCAACTGCAAACCCGACACGGCGTGATCGAAACACCGGTCTTTATGCCGGTCGGTACTCAAGCCACCGTCAAAGCGACGACGCCCACTGAGCTCCGTGAGGTGGGCGCGCAGATCATACTCGGAAATACTTACCATCTTTTCCTGCGTCCGGGCGTGGAGATCATTCGCGAAATGGGTGGCCTTCACCGATTTATGAACTGGGACGCTCCGATTCTGACCGACAGTGGAGGCTTCCAAGTGTTTTCCCTCTCTAAACTGCGTCGAATTACCGAAGAAGGCGTCCAGTTCAATAATCATCTCGACGGCTCGCCCTGCTTCTTGAGCCCGGAGATCGCGATGCAAATACAGACCACCCTCGGGTCCGATATTGCGATGGTATTTGACGAATGCCCGCCCTATCCCTGTGAACATGCATACGCTTCCGCCAGCTTGGATCGGACACTGCGCTGGGCCGAACGTTGCCGACATTGGTTGGAGAAGCGGACTGGCGAGCACCGGCCTCTTACCTTCGGCATTGTCCAGGGAGCCGTTTACCATGATCTGCGAAAACGCAGTGCTTGCTCCCTGGTCGATCTTGATTTTGACGGTTACGCCGTCGGTGGCGTCAGCGTCGGCGAACCGGAGGAGGAGATGATGAGAGCGATCGAAAATAGTGAGCGTTTTCTGCCCACCCACAAACCGCGTTACGCGATGGGCCTCGGTACCCCGCCACAAATCGTTGAAATGGTTGCTCGCGGTATCGATTTGTTCGACTGCGTCTTGCCAACCCGGTTGGCGCGCAACGGTACGGCGTTTACCGCTCGGGGCACGATGAATCTCAAAAACAATCCTTACCGGGCTGACTCCCGACCGATCGAAGAAGGCTGTGAATGTTCAACCTGCCGGCAATTCACTCGGGCTTACATTCGGCATCTCGTAAAGGCGGAGGAGATTTTGGGTTTACGCCTCATCACGATTCATAATCTCTATTTTTATCTGCGGTTGATGACGCTGATCCGCACGGCCTTGGAGCAGGGTGCCTTTGCGCAATTTCGTGAGCAATTCGTAGCTAACTACATTAAACACGAACCAAAACTATCCGAGGACGAGTTGCCGGACTGACCGTCGCAGATCGGAATCGACCAATCTTACCCGGCGCGTATTTTCGCCCATAAAATCACAAAATATCCTTTCGTCCGGCCGCCAAGTTCGACAGGTTGGCCGCGCATGAAACGGATCATTCTGCTCTCGTTCCTTTTGTTTTCTGCCGGGTGTTTGCGCGCCCAGGATGCCGGTAACGACGGTAAAATCATGCTCACGGTAATTCTTCGGCATGATCAGAGTAAGACCTTGGATGAAATCGATGATCACCTTGTGAAAACCGGCTTCATTAAGAGCTTTCCGCCCGACGGTGTTGAAATTGTTTCCTACCGGATCGTTATGGGTATCGGGCATATCATCACGCTGCGGCTACCGCCGGACAAACTGCGCGAAGTGAATGTGGCCTTTGAGAAAGGGGTTTGGGGCGCATTCCGAACTGAATTCTATCCAACCTACGACTATCTCCAGATCTTTAATGACTTAAAACAGAGCCCCGGCGTACCTGAAAAGACCCCGAGTGAACAAAAGAAGCCTGCTACCGAGAGTTCTCCGACTCCAACCCCGACTCCCCGGCGGTCGACCCACCACCGGAGCTCATGAAATCAATCTGTTGACAACCAGGAGCATCGAGCGGAATCTCTCCGTTCCGTCGATGGTAAGGCGAGAAAAGGGCTCCTGTTAACTCACCTATGTCCAGTCATCTCCTCGAAGAAGCGTCCAAAATCATCCCTAATACTGCGGTTCTGGTAAACCTCGTCTCCAAAAGGGTTCGTCAATTGACCAATGGCCAAAAGCCGATGGTTGAAGTCGGTCCGCGCATGTCGAACGCCGATATTGCGCTCCAGGAAATCATTGAGGGATGTCTGACATTCGAGTTCCTGAGCGAAGACAACAGCACCGCGTAACCAAACCAAAAGCAGTGCAGCTATGAGCACGGATATCGCCTCAAATCGCCGAGCTTATCATAGCTATCAGATCCTGGAAAAGCTGGAGGCAGGCGTTGTTCTCACCGGTACCGAAATCAAGTCTATCCGTGCCGGATTGGCCAATCTCAACAATGCGTTTGCCCGAGTCGACAAAGGAGGCGTCTACCTTTACGACTCCGATATCCAACCGTATGTACGCGCCAGCCATACGCAGCATGAACCGAAACGCGCCCGCAAGCTGCTGTTACATAAGTCAGAAATTCAGCGGTTGCTTGAAGCCACCGCGGTGAAAGGCCAGACGCTGGTTGCCCTTCGGCTCTATTGGAAAAACCATCGAGTGAAACTAGAACTCGGTCTCGGGCGTGGAAAAACCCACGGCGACAAGCGACAAGATCTGAAAGAAAAAGCGGTCAAACGCGAAGTCGATCGCGCACTGGATTCATTTAATCGGGGAAGAGAATAGTAGCCGCAATCCGACTGAGGAATGTACCCGAGCTTCTAGCTCCGATATCCGGCACGCTTTTCACGCGACCTCACCGCTTGGGGGCGAGTCGTCCCGGGACAGGTGATAGTAGCACCGCACTTTAGTGTGGGGTGATACGCGTTTTTTGGCGTTGCGTCCCGTCAGGGACGATTGATCAAAGGTCGGCTAGCGTGAAGCCGACTTGTCGCCGTTCCGTTTCTATCGTCCCTGGCGGGACGGCCGCGTCTTTCGGACCCAAACCCAACACTAAAGTGCGGGGCTATTCTCTTAGGGTCCCGCCGGGACATTTGAGCTTCGGCCAATCGAAAGCCCGACGCCCCGTAGGGATTTTGAACGTAGCCCCAGCAATGTATTGCCGGAACAATTTCTCTTCCCAGGGCGAGGCGGCCCGAATTGGTATCTTGGTGCCCATCATCCTCGACGTGGCAACCAAATGAATTCCAAAATGGATAGCCAACCCCCTTGCCACACCGGCTCAGGCTTTCGCCCGGCCTGCTGGTGCCTGCTCCGCTTCCGCCGGCTGAGCATCCCTCTCCCTGCTCCTTTGTAAATAGGCAAAGGCCGGTACCATGTAGAAAAAGGTCGTCAGCAAACACCAGAAGACCCCGAGTGCGCACACTGTTCCCAACCCGCTCAGCGCCGGGTTCTCCGCCGGAATCAGCACCGCAAAACCGGCGAAAGTGGCAAGTCCGCAGATGAGGAGCGGTTTCAATACGTTGACCAGATTCTCGCGCAGATCACCCTCTCGCCGGCTCACCACCAGGAACTGAATGCCGTAGTCAACACCAATTGCGAGCACCAGCGGAAACGCTAACGCATTCAAGAGGTTTACCGAAAGGTGGAGAAGTTTCAAAGACGCTACCAATCCGAGCATGGAGAGAAGAAGCGCGGACGCATGTACCACCCAGAGAGACCATTTTCGATAAACGACTCCCAGCAAAATGAGGATGGCAACGCCCACAATCGTCGTGAATGCCACCAACTCGCCTCGAGCCCATGGTACCAAATCAAAAATAGTGAACGACCACCCGGTGATTTTCGCTTCGGGGTCGAGCCGGTGAATCAAGTCCGAGATCTGCTTCTGTTCCGCCGCGGTCCTAATTGGATGAAGCGGCTGCACATAACCGGCGGCGCGTGTCGGCGGATTAGAAAAATAGTGCTCCACCAGAAACCACCAGCTCGACTTCGGCGGAAAAAGCGTGTTCCAATCGGGAAGACCGGTCGCGGTCTTCTGCTGGTCGAGCCCTCGCAGGAGTGCAAAAGCATTCTGGAATGCCGCTAAATCAAATCCGTTCTGTTCCAGGACCGTCTTTAGGTTTGCTTCGATCTGTGAGAAATCGAGATTTTTCAAATAAGCTCGATTCTCCGCAAACCGTTTCGGAGAAAAGGCCAGCATGGCGAGCGTGCTCACCGATTTGATTTGTCCTTCCGCTTGCGCTTTTTCCAGTCCCTGCCTGAGATGCTCCCATCGGTCGTGAAACACTTCCGGGTCGCTAGAGTCCACTAGAATCGTCACCGGATCAGATTCCTGGTGCAGTTTATCCGCCATCTCCTGCAAAGCGATCGATGCCGGGATCTGCTTTGGCTGAAGAGAACGTGGATTGGTGTCAAAATTCAGCGGAATACTCGGCAGCAAAGCGATAACTACGGCCACCAGCAGGATCGCTGCCGAGATCCCCAAAACCGGGCGCGGTTCACGGAACATCGCGTTCACAAACCGGTTCGCCCCGATCAAAATGAAGTCGGACCTGGCCGGTGGTTTGACCGGTTTAAAGAACATGAAGAGAAACAGAACCATGAACAAGCCGGCTGCCGCCACTCCCAGAGCCACCAGAACGCCGAGCTGCGCAAATCCCGTGCTCTTGCTGAAACCGAGCACCAGAAACCCGATCGCCGTCGTCACCACCACGTAAAAGACCGCAGCGCCAATGTCGCGGACGGCCACGAAAACCGCTCGCGAGTGATCTTCGCCCGTCCGGCGCTCCTGCAGGTAGCGACCGAACAAAAGCAGGCTGAAATCGACCCCCAACCCGACCAGGATCGAACAGAAACCGATTGCTATCATGTTGAGGTCTCGGAAAATCAGCATCCCGAGCGCGAGCGCGACCAGAGCCGAAAGGCCAAGAATCAAAACAATCCCGAGCAACGGAAAGAATCGGCGAAAGGCCAAAAAGAAAAGACCGCTAACGATCAATATCGACAGCGTGGCACTCAGCATTCCATCCCGGTCCATGCTCCGCGATATCTGAGCGACAAAGGGAGTTCGTCCCGTCACCATCACACGTGGTTTGTAACCGTCCCAGTCTTTGAGAATTCGGTCCCGGAACGCGTTGAGTTGATCCATGACGTCCTGGCACTCCTTTGTGCCCAACCCGGGTTGATTAGTTGTCGCAAAGGCCAACTGCATCAAACCATCCTCGGAGCCGAGCGTGAAAGTACTGCCGCTGGTTGTCAGTGAACCCGAGGCAAACGGCTTCATTGCCCGCGTCAGCAATCCGAGCGGATCCATGGTCACTTCCATTTGTGAGCGGATCGACAGCGCGTCGTTCAACATCGTGCGGATTCGGTTCAGTCGCTCTTCGATCTCCGCCGGTTCCAGTAACTTCATCGCATCGCGAAAATCATTGGGCGGCAGGTTCAGCAACAGCAGCGGAGCAACCCCTTGCACTTCCTTAAGTCCCTCGTCCGACTCGATCGGTACCTGATCAAAAGTTCGCTCAATCCAAGGCTGTTTTTTCAGTTCAGCAATAAAATGGTCCCGGAAAGGGCCGAGATCATCTGCATGTCCTGCCTCAGCCATAAAAACAAAGACAAGCTGGCGCGCCTGCGAAAACTCATTGTTGTACTCTTTCAGTCCGGCGACCGACTCGAAGTTGGCGGGTAAAAGATCCAAGACCTCCGAATCCAGGTTATGTCGATTCACGATAATCAGCAGAGCGAGGCCAAAAATAGTTAGCGCCACCAGGATCAGCGCGCTGGTGCGGTGAGCGATCGTTTTGGCCAGGAACTCGGTCAGTGCACCAATCGATTTGGATTTCGGTGTCGTAGGTCTGGGATTCATGCGGAAACGGCGATATCTGACAGGTGGTGAAGAACCAACAATTTCTCAACCGCTGCAACCACGTCCGCCACCTTCACCCGTTCCATGCAGCGAAAATCGATTGGGCAAGTCCGAAGAAAACAAGGGCTGCATTCCACTTGATGACGGATAACAAGATGTCCCTCGCCGATCGGGCCGGTCAAGGCAGGCTCGGTAGAGCCAAAAATTGCTACGGTCGGCACTCCCAGGTGAGCGGCCAGATGCATGGTACCGGTATCATTGGTCACCAGGACCTGGCACCGCTGCAGCTCGCGAACCAGATCCGCCATTGAGGTTCTTCCGGCCAAGTTGGTTGCAGTCGAGCCAATTTTTTTGGCGACATTCTCAGACAGCTCGCGTTCCTGGGCCGTGCCAAAAATCAGCCAGTTGAGCTGATATTTTTCTGCCAGGATTCGAGCCGCTTCACCAAAGTAAGGCCAACGTTTGGCCGGCCCGTACTCCGCCCCTGGACAAAGACCGATCGTCCGCGGCTCCGCAGCAGCTCTGGGTATCGCCGGCAGAGCCTCTTCCATATCTGCTCCGATATGCCTCGCAATCTGCAGATAGATCTGTGCGTGGTGATGAGAGATTGGCCCCAGATCCTTGGGCTCCGGGATAAACT
>DASTDH010000337.1:0-14515 GCA_035710445.1 Chthoniobacterales bacterium | reverse complement strand
AAGATTCGTCGCACGCCATTTGCGCGATTCGCCGATGGGCAAAACGAGATGGACTGATTAATGGCCCTGCAAAAGTGTAAATTGAAAAGTCGCGCCCGGACCATCGTTTGCTACAGCCCACAACCGTCCGCCGTGACTCTGAACGATAGAGCGGCTGATCGACAAACCCAGGCCCAAGCCGCCGGGTTTGGTAGTATGGAAGGCGTCAAAGATTCGTTCTCCGCTCTTCGGATCAAGGCCGACACCTGAGTCCTCCACTGAAACGCATACCTCGTCATTACCGTTACCGCGTCGTGTTTTGATGAGAAGCTCTCGTGGATGATCCTGGACCGTGCTCATGGCTTCGATACCGTTCAGGATCAGATTCACCAGGACTTGCTGTATTTGAACTCGGTCGCCCATTACTGAAGGGAGGTCCGCAGCCAGTTCCATTTTTAGTATGACGCGATTTCTCCGCATCTCGCTTCCCGTGAGGACGACGACCTCCCCGATCGCCTCGTTGATATCCACTGGCTCCTTCGGGGCGCGAGTCTCTGTGAAGAGCGCTCGAATCCGCTGAGTCACCACGCCCGCTCGAGTTCCGTCACGAACAATGCGGCGGATCGCTTCACGGGCTTCGGGGAGGTTAGGGGAGTCCCCACCCAGCCAACGTAGGGACGCATTCGCATTGGTCACAATACCCGCCAGGGGCTGATTAACTTCGTGAGCAATGGAAGCAGCCATTTCTCCCATGGTCGTTAACCGGGTCACGCGAGCTAGCTCGCTTTGCGTTTCGCGGAGAGAAGCCTCACTTCGCCGCAGTTCCTGCTCTGCCCGCCTCCGTTCGACGTTTTCTAGTTGCAGCTCGGCGTAGAGCTGAGCGTGCTCGAGCGAGATGGCTGCCTGGGAGGCCAACAGCTCCAGCACTGCGATCCGCTCCGGCGTGAAGGCGCCCGGGGTCAGATTGTTTTCGAGATAGAGTAGGCCGACGAGTTTTGTCTGCCTCACGATAGGCAGGCAAAGAACAGATCGAGTTAGCTTTCGCCCTAAATATTGGTCCCTGGAAAACAGGTTCGCGATTGAAGCATCATGCAGAACAACACTTTCCCGTGTGCGCGTCACATAGTGAAGCACGGATTCGGAAAGATCAGCGGGGCTGATTGCGGCGTGGCGGAGAGCGACCTCGATTGTTCCATGATTGATCCTGGCTTCTGCTTCAATCTGGAGCTCATTGCCACGCAGAGCAATCAACAGACCTCGCTCGGCTCCGGCATGTTCGACCGCGATCCTCATCAGGGACTCGATGAGCTTGTCGAGGAGGATCTCACTGGACACAGCCTGCGAAACCTTCACTACCGTCCCGACATCGAGCTGCGCGATTGGCGTTCCGATCGTCGTAATGGACGAGCCCGAATTTCGCTCCTCGTAAAGGGCAGGGTGAATTTGCTCAATCTGACGTACCTTTCCAATGGCGCCCCAACGGAGATAGCAGTAGCGGGCGTTTCGCAAATAGGAGTGCGCGATCGTCTCGAACCCGCGTGCAGAGTAGAACCGCGCGGCAACTTCATGTGCGATCGCTTCGTTCTGGATGAACCCGTGTTCTCGGGCTGATTGAATCGCCTTTTCGTAAAGGCTCTCGGCGTCCAATGCGCGGCCTTCGATCCTGGCAATTTCGGCGGCAATCAGCGCTTCGCGGTTCCCGAAATTCTCGGGGCAATTCTCCGCCCACACCACGATCTGCTTGTGATGAGTGGCAAGCGCTTCGCGATGCCGGACCTTCTCCTCGAACGATGCAGAATCGTACTGTGCCGCCCGGGCCAGTGCGTCATAGAAAATGTATTCAGCCCACTCAAAATGGCCCGGCCCAGTCTGCAGCAGCGGCTCAGTCTTGGAAGCCGCTTCCAGGGCTGCCGCGTAGTTGCTTGCATAAAAGTATGCCTGCAATTTGTGGATCCAATACCAGCATCGGGCGAATACCGAGTGCGGGTTGGTCTTCAAGTTCTGCTCGAACCGGTTCTCATCAAATTCCGAATCGTTGAAGGAGGAGAGGCTCGGCGTCAGGCCTCGAAGAGTCCGGATGAATCTAAGCTGTCCGATGATTATGTCGACGATGTAACCAAACTTGGCCTTGCGCGCGAATTCGAGTCCGGATTCGGCCTCGCGCTGCACATCGCCAAGCGGATCTCCGGCTGCGAGAAGAATCGTAACCAAACGGTCGCAGGCATAGACGGCATATTTAAGGTCGCCGGCCTCTTGCGCCGTGGTGAATGAGCGCCGCAACAACTCGAAACTATTGCGCAAGTGTCTTGACCAGGGACTGATAAAGTAACCGAAACACTGGGAGACGCGTGTTCTGAAGCGCTCGAGTCCGTGTTTTTCGACCAGATCGAGACCGAGCTGACCGAAGTGGAACGCGGCCTGGTAGTCTCCGAAACGCGGTCCAACCAGCCAGCCGAGTTGGACGTAGGCGACGCTTGAGCCGTCGCTGTTGCCGAACTCCAGACTGAGGTTCACGATCCGAGCGATCACGAGGCTCCGCAGATTCTGATCGGTGAAATAGGAAGGTTCTTCAACCGCGGTGAGGACATCGAGAATGGCCCGGCAGCGTGAATCGGTCATTGGAGGTAGGTCCACGAGCGCCTCAATCGGCCGGTCGCCGAGCCGTTGCCAAATCCGCTCATATTCCTGCCGCACTTCCTCGTTCGTTGGGTGCGGCGACCAGTCGACGCCGGCCTGGCGGAGGTATTCGAGGGCCGCTGCCACCGCACGGTCGTTCTGATCCAAAGCAGCGTACAGTTCCGTTTGCAGGCGCGCGACGGCTGCACTGTTAGTCAGATCCTCGGTGCGGCGCGACAGCATCGACAGCCGTTCTTCCGCCGCCCCAAAATTGCCGGTCAATAATTCGCACTCGGCCCGATGAAACTCCAGCGCGAAGGTGAGCCCATACTGCTGCTTCCAGCTCTCCTCCGCCAGTGACTGGCGCCCCGCGACAAAGTAGTTGAGCGCCGAGGCATAGGCGGTCGCACTCTTGGCACGCTTCCCGGCAACGAGATTGAGTTCGGCCACCCGTTCTCGCTCCGCCGGAGAATCGATCAATACGGTGCCACGATTGAGCTGATTGACGATCTCGAAAATTTTCTCCTCCACTTCTTCTGGCGCCGTCCGTGACAGGAACAATCTGCCGATCCTGAGATGTACCTCGGCCCGCTCCCTTTCCGGGATCAACGCATAGGCAGCCTCCTGGACACGGCCATGGAGGAACGTGTAAACGTTATTCAGGCGGAAAATGAGTCCCCCGCGGACAGCTTCCCGAAGGGCGGCGTGGATCCGTTCCTCCGATTCCCTGTAAACCAGGCTGAGTGTGGCAATCTCGGCGACGTTCCCCAGACAGGCGAGCTGGGCGAGCGCCTCCTGCGTCCCGTAGGGCAATCGGTTCAACTTACCGGCCATCAGATCGACTACGTTATCGGTGTAGCCCTTGGCGCGGATGCGTGCCAGATCCCAGCTCCAGGCTGCGGCGCCTGAGTCGAACACGAGAAGCCTCTCATCGGCCAGGGCCGTCAAAAACTGGATCGCAAAGAACGGATTGCCCCCGGTCTTCTCGTGCACGAGTTCTGCCAGGGACCGAGCGGAATCCTGCTTGCAGCGCACGGAATCGGACACCAGCCGGCCCATATCGTCGAGCCCGAGAGGGGCGAGCACAATTTCCTCCATGTTCGCTCCGGCGTTGCGCATTGAATCAAGGGTTCGCATCAGCGGATGCGAAGAGTCGACCTCGTTGTTCGCATAGGCTCCGACCAACAGGAGGTGCCGAACGTCTTGTTCAGTGATTAAATGCTCGAGAAACTCAAGGGTTGCCGCGTCGAGCCATTGCAGATCGTCAAGGAATAACACGAGCGGCTGCTCCGGCTGCGCGAATACTCCAAGAAACCGCCGGAACACCAGCTGGAAGCGGTTTTGCGCATCCTGAGGCGCAAGCTCGAGAACGGGCGACTGCCTCCCGATAACAAACTCGAGCTCAGGAACCAAGTTAACGATGAGTTGACCGTTCGAACCGACGGCATCCCGCAGAGCGTTTTGCCAATGGCTCACTTCCGACTCACTGTTAGCCAAGATCTGATTAATTAGGGTCCGAAAGGCCTGCGCCAGTGTCGCATATGGGATGTCCCGTCTGGATTGATCGAATTTGCATGACGCGAAGAGACCGCGACGCGAAATGAGAAACTTGTGCAATTCATTTAGGACTGACGACTTTCCGACGCCGGAATAGCCGGACATGAGCAGAAATTCCGAGGTTCCGCTCGTCACCACCCGATCGAAGGCGGCGACCAGCCCGTGAATTTCCCTCTCTCGCCCATACAACTTCTCCGGGATCAGCAACCGGTCCGAAATGTCTTGCAGGCCCAACGAGAACCGATCGATCTGTCCGACGGACTCCAAAGCCGCGAGGCACCTCCGAAGGTCTGCCTCGACTCCCGTAGCGGTCTGATAACGCTCTTCCGGCGTCTTTGCCAAAAGCCTCATCACAATCGCCGAGATCGGTTCTGATAGCCCCTTGACCCGTTCAGTCGGTAGCATCGGCTGCCTTGCGATGTGGCAGTGCACCCACTCCATCGGATCAGCGGCGGTGAAAGGAAGCGTTCCGGTGAGCATTTGATAGAGAGTGACACCGTAGGCGTAAAGGTCGCTTCGCGAATCAATTGATCGGTTCATGCGACCAGTTTGTTCTGGTGCCATGTACGCCAGGGTTCCGGCGATCTCTGCGGGCGGTTGAGGTAGCGTGCGCTCGCGCGGGAGAGCGGAAGCGATGCCGAAATTCGTTAACCACGCGCGGCCGGTTGCCCAGTCGACCAGGATGTTCCCGGGCTTTACGTTTCGATGAATAATGCCATTGCCATGCAAACCTCTGAGAGCGACTGCAATGCCCGCCGCTATGCGAAGGAACTGCGACTGCTCCATCGGCGGACCGAGAAGCCGTTCTAGAAGGTCACCGCCAGAATCACCCATCAGAAGCGCCGGCCGCCCGTCGTAATGCACCAACTCCAGGGGTCGAGTGGCCCAAGCTGAATCCAATTGACTGGCCAGCGAATAAGCATGTCGAAGTCGTGCGATAGTTTCCGGCGCCGGTCGCTCCAGAGCAGGTGCCATTACCAGGACCCGTGCCGAACCAGTATTCTGCTTGCCTCGGAGCAGGACCATCTCCCCGTCCTCCCACAGCCTCTCGAGCGTAAAGCTTGTAAGCTCGGTCATGACGGGAACTCCAGTTAGTCCGAACTATTCATTGCGCGCACCCTTGGTTTCCACAGAACTTGAAAATACACTATTAGCCAAGCTCGGCTCCCTAATTTCCAGTGCTCAAACGTGAGCGGTTTGGGACTTGGCGAACTCTCTCGCTGCTAACCGTTACCGCCGGAGAGCCCAGAAACCGGACTGGAAGCCATCCCAGGAGGCTTTCGGTGAGCCGGGACGAATCTTCGAACATCCAAGATTTCGTCCTGAGCAGGCCTCGGGTCCGTGGTTCGTAACACGTTTAACCGTAATAACTTACCCTATCGATATAACTGTTGGCATGGAAACTGGTTCAGTTCATGGAGATACCACCCCTCCACTAAAAAGGAACAACCACAATCATGTATCGGACGACTACTACCTTGCATGAATATCGTGCGCTCTATCCGGACAGTGCGACGATTCCAACCCTTACCCAAAGCGGTCTTCTCGGGCTGCTCCTGGATCGGCAACGCTACAAAGCGGCCTGCCTGGCCCGGCGTCACGCCATGTGGAGATCTGTCTGCGCCGCTCCGCGCAACGCCTGCGTTGGAATTTGGCGAGCGCTTACAATGTCCGAGCCACGCAGCGACCGGATAAGCGAGGCCGCTGCTCAACGCCAAGCTTGAAACCGTTGCCAGAAAGATGTCTGACAAAATCCGTACCTATGATGAATTGCGAGAGTTGATCCGCATCTCGTTGCGGATCCAAAACCCCGAATGGGTCGAGCCTAACGGCGACTCGCCCGTCTGTGATTCCTATGAGGCTCGATTTGCCGAGTTACTCGGGCTTACTCAGCCGCGAAGAGATCACCCGCTAACTCGTAACGGATAATGAAGATTTAAGCGCACTCCTTGATCCGAACAGTTCCGGCGTAAGCAAATGGATGAAATCAACTACCTATCGGGTGACTTCACGGACAAATTCTTGCACGCACAAGCTGACAGCGGCGATTACCTTCTAGACAAGCAAGGCTTCCAATATCGACTAACACAGGACGAGATGAAGATGCTTGCACTAGAGGGGCAATCGCTACTGTTTATCGATACCTTGAAGGGCAAATAATCATCGACCGGCGAAGCGTGACGTTGTCGGGTTATTCTGTCGGGTTTACCGCGAAGCGGTTACAGGACTCAGCCCCGGATTTCAACCCTGGGTTCACGCCTCTCGTAACGGTCCACCCTGAAGGGGTGATTGGTGATTGGTGGGTGGTGATCCACGTGGTTGGGTTCCTGACCGGTCGTATAGGTCTTATACGCCCTATACGTCATATATGCCTACGCGCCGACCACGACCCTGCAACCGCTGCGCGGCAAATCCGGCAGGCTGCCGAGGCTGCGCCTTTAGGCTTTCCCGGACCGTACGATGAAACACTTCTCTTTGTCTGACCGGTAGGCGTGTACAAGCGAAGTCGGAAGCTCGAATCTGGTGGAACGTAAATCCGTAAGTTCAAAATCTCGTATGGATACCCGTTCGGCTCGATTTTCTGCGTAATCAACTGATGGACAGGCACAAGCAGCGAATCGTCAAAGGTTGGCACGCAAGGTGTTTAAAACCTGAGATATGAGGACAAGAATCAGACTATTGGAATCAAATAGAGAGCGGAACGTATCGTTCGCCGGGGTCGTGTTGGCATTCTCCTTGTTTAGCTTTCTTTGGCCCCATCACGCTGACAACGGGAACAGGCGGCACCATCTCAATTTCCAGATGCAGAAGGATTCCCAGACGCAGAAATCTGTCCGCGATTGGGACCATGACGAAGATGGTTTTTACGCGCCGACCCGAAGCCCGGGCTGGGACGATGATTTCGGTTCGTAACTAACAGTACGACTCGGTTGCTGCGGCTTCTGAGTTCGAAGACGAATTGTTCAATGCGTCATCACATCTTGATTTTTTCAGACCACAAAGGGAACGAGCGCTTTTTCCTGCGGCGTCGCACAACAGGGGGCGACGTGCAAAGCTGGCTTGAACGTTGCGCCGTTTGGACGGGGGCAGAGACGGCATGGGCCAGTTGCAAATGGGTGGAGGTGCTCTGAGCGGAGCGTTCAGAGCGTAAATCGAAAGGTCGCGCCGGGACCATCGTTCGATACCGCCCAGAGCCGTCCGCCATGGCTTTCCACGATAGAACGGCTGATTGAGAGACCCATTCCCAGGCCACCGGGTTTGGTCGTATGGAAGGCATCGAACATTCGTTGGGCGCTCTCCAGGTCGAAGCCGGTTCCGGAATCCTGCACCGCCATCTGTGCCTCGGTGTCTTTGACCCGACTCGTCCGGATAATCAGCTCTCGCGCACGACCCTCCACCGTGCTCATGGCTTCGATCGCGTTCAGGATCAGGTTCAATATCACCTGCTGCAGTTGTACGCGGTCGCCGGTTACCGGAGAGAGATCAGCGGCCAGTTCCATCCGTAGATCGCGAGCGTTTCCTGAACAAGCTCTGCGTCTTTGGGGTCATCTTCCAGATGCAGAATCCGCAACGGAGATTTCATTTCCAGGCTATTTCGCTCTGATGCTACCTGGTGGCGGCTCGTTAATGATCGCCCAGAAAATCCCAAGTTCCCGAATAGCATTTACAAACTCGTAGAAGTCCACCGGTTTTACGACGTAGGCATTCACGCCCAGCGCGTAACTTCCACCATGTCCCTTTCTTCATGGGAAGAGGTGAGCACGACCACCGGAATCATCTTGAGTTTCTCGTCCGATCTGATCTGCTGCAGCACTTCCAATCCATCGACCTTGGGTAGTTTCAGATCCAGGAGCACGACGGTGGGATTGCCATTGGTATCGTGAGTGAGATTCAGTAAGCTGGCCTGCTGGGTTCGTTCCGCCACTTCGATTTCGAGCTCATCGCGAGCTTGACGAAGCTCTCGTTCGACGCGGCGTCGCTGATGCACGAGATCAGAAGTGCGAGCACGGCGGCCCCAGCCCTCCGTACCAGGCGGTTACGGCGACGGCAAACAGGAAAAGTGGGACTTCTACGTCGCGGAACTGCAAGCGCTCAAGGAAGAGGCCGCCTCCGAGTGCTGCCGAAGCGGAAACCACGGCCAGGCAGTATCGTTGAAGCGTAGAGAGTGGCTTCGGCGATTGCGGTTTGCGCTGGGCGGCGGCCTGAATCATTCGGCAGCCATCATAACGTTTGTCGGGTTATCGTGCCAATTTTCCTCGTCCCTGGGGAAACGTTTGCCGCGTTCAGCGCTACGTCCCTAGGCTTTCCTGAGTCACGGCTTCAGACTTCGCGGCTCGATCTCGGCCTGGCGTTTGCGCGGTGGGCTTGTTTTAATGCCGCTGCCGAATCAAGAGGGCAGTATGAATGCTGCGAATTCTCCGGCTTCCGTAAAAACGGTGGCTTTGTTTCTCCGGTGTCGGGTAGTAAATGCTTTTGGTTGTCGAACGGATTATCATAGTGAGCGATTGGTTAGTTGATGGCTGGCTCAGAGATCAACGCGTTAGCCAAAGGAAGGTTGTTCCTGTAAGGCTAGCGGTGGGCAGACCGGGAAGCCCCGATCGCTACGCCGTTGCCCAGAATGGCGCGCAGATCGTTGAGGGAAGATTGGGATCTGTTTCATGGACCGTCCTGTGATTTAAATGTCCCAGCCCAACCGGCCAGGAATCCATCTGCCAGCTCCTGCCAGGTCAAATTGGAACAGTGAGACAGGCACGGTCACCACGATAGTTGTTCCTTGGCCAACCGCGGTCTGGATTTCGAGTCTTCCGTCGATCTCCGATGCTCTTTCCCGCATGTTTGCCAATCCGAAGCCCTCATTCTTTTCCAGCTCGGCTGCGGCGATACCAGATCCGTCATCCTTTACTTGAAGGACGAGGTTTGGTGCGTGCCATCGAAGAGCCACGGAGATTACAGTAGGACCGGCATGACGCACGGCGTTGTGGATTGCCTCCTGGGTTATGCGTAACAGCTCATGTTGCACCCTTGGCGGCAAGCTTCTCTCGGGTATGTCGTCGGACCGGAAATCACAACGCAATCGACCGGGCACACTGGAACGCTCGACCAGACGTCGAATCCCTTCTGTCAATCCTGATTCATGAACCATATTTGAACGCAACTTGTGCGCGAAACGGCGTGCTTCAGCCAAGCCAAAGTTGGCTAGCTCGAGCGCCCGTTGAACGCTGCCGAGTGGATCGCCTTCTTGTGCAGACAGTTCCTCTTCAGCGACTCCTAATTGCATGCAGATCACAGTAAAAAATTGCGCCAACCCATCGTGGATCTCACCGGCTAGCCGATTTCGCTCTGCTAAAATGGCGGACTGCCTCGCCCGCGCAAGAACCGCCGGCACTGTCTCAGGCGTTAGGGTGGGCAGAGACTTCGACTGGCGTCGCTGCGAGATCAAAGTGGCTCCAATCTCGCGGCAGAGACCGACGTCGTTGGGACTTCCTTTTCCGACATTGGATAGCATAACTGTTTCCTTTATAGTTGTTGTCTGCTCGGATGCCATAAGGCACCTTGCGTCCAACCCAGCGGGCCCACGCGAAGCACTCACAGTTCCGGTTGAGCTGACAAGTGAACTCCCGCGTCCGGCCAGGGAATTGAATGCCTAGTATCAATTCCCATGCCACGTGGTTTTCAAATGCATAAGCAGTTGTGATTAAACGGATTATAAGATTTGTGATCGAAGAATTGTCCGGGACGAAATCTTGGACTCTCCGAAGATCGTCCCTCGGTTGTTCGAAACCTCGTCAAATATTTGGCGCGAATTCTCGTCCAATGTTCAGCTGGTTTCGGCAACCGCGGACTTATGAAAAAGCGCGACGAAACTCGAATGGCAGTGCAAAAGCAAGCGGGCCGAAAGCGGGTCTTTGTACTGCATCCTTGTGAGGCGGAGCCAACTTTGCAATGGTTTGCGGCGTCCGTGATGGAGATTGCACAGGCGATCGAGGGAATCTTTCAATTTTAACCGTTTGCAAATGGCTAAACAAACACGCGCGCCGGAATCCAAAGCAATCGTCTTTGTGGTGGATGACGACGTTTCCGTGCGAGAGGCACTGGAGAGTCTGGTTCGCTCGGCCGGGTTTAGCGTTGAGACGTTTGCTTCGGCGCAGGATTTCCTGGCTCGCCGAAGGGCAGATGGGCCGAGCTGTCTGGTGCTGGATGTACGGTTGCCGGATCTTAGCGGGCTTGATCTGCAAAAGCGAATCGTCGAGGCGAACCGGGAAATTCCCATTGTTTTTATTACCGGCCACGGCGATGTCCCGACCTCAGTGCGGGCGATGAAAGCAGGAGCCGTTGAATTTCTGATGAAGCCGTTCTCAGATCGAGACCTGCTGGACGCGATTGAACAAGCAATCAAGCGCGACCAATCTGCGCGCCGACAACAGGCCGAGATGCAGGATTTGCGCGGGCGCTATGAATCACTGACTCCGCGCGAACGGCAAGTGATGGAAAAAGTCGTCTCCGGACTCCTGAACAAACAAATCGCTGGCGAGTTGGGTACCAGCGAGATCACGGTCAAGGTTCAGCGCGGCCAAGTGATGCACAAGATGCGGGCGGCTTCGTTGGCCGACCTGGTAAGAATGTACGAGAAGCTGCGGATCTGGGGGCAAGGAAACGCTAGGCGCAGCTAGGCAGGCTAGCGACAGCGAATGGCGAAACGCGCTTACCTGCCGCATTTATACCAAGGTATAATAGATCGTGGTGGCAAAACCGGTCATTGTTCTTCCGTGGCGGTCCCCATGATTTCGGTTGTTGACGATGACGAATCGGTCCGTGAAGCCCTTTGTGGGTTGCTAAGGTCGGTTGGGTTCGCCGTCAACGCGTTCGCTTCTGCCGAAGAGTTCTTAGCTTCGGGTCAATTTAGAAGCGCCGACTGTCTGGTACTGGACGTACGTATGCCGGGGATGGGTGGCATCGAACTTCAACGTCAGTTGGTTGCCGGTCGTTGCGAAGTTCCGGTCATCTTAATCACGGCCTACGAAGACGAGGGGATGCGCGCGCAAGCGTTAAGTGGCGGCGTGGGCGCTGTTCTGATCAAACCATTCAGTGAAGAGGCAATACTAAACGCAATTCACTCGGCGTTGGTCGCTCAATGATTTTCTAAAGTAAGCCGATGCAGATAACGATAACAAGTCGATGGTGAGGTAGAAGCAAGCGGAGAAGTAGTAAACGTTACCGCCGGCGAGTTAAGCGGAGATGGCAGCGAGGTTGGCGAAGCCTTCCGCGTTTGGCGAGATGGAGGTAACCTATGAGCGAAACTGATTCTCAAGTTTACGTGGTAGATGATGATGTGTCCGTGCGCGAGGCGGTGGAAAGTCTGATTAGGTCAGCTGGGCTCAGCGTGAAGACATTTTCGTCGGCACAGGAGATGTTGGCCAGTTTGCGAGAGGAAGTGCCGAGTTGTCTGGTGTTGGATATCCAGCTTCCCGACATCAACGGCTTCGAGCTACAACAAGAGCTGGCGATCAAAGATATTCAGACCCCGATTATCTTTCTTACGGGTCATGGCGATATACCGATGTCGGTACGGGCAATCAAGGCGGGAGCGCTCGAGTTTTTGACCAAGCCGTTTGAAGATGAGTATTTGCTGGAAGCGATCCGCAAAGCGATCGCACAAAGCAGCAAAAACGGGCGAGCGGTCGGAGGAATCGCCACCAAATATGGTGAGGACGAAAACGGGACCAATGGGGCGCT
This sequence comes from Chthoniobacterales bacterium, assembly GCA_035710445.1. Taxonomy (GTDB): domain Bacteria; phylum Verrucomicrobiota; class Verrucomicrobiia; order Chthoniobacterales; family JAFAMB01; genus DASTDH01. Next base: position 2,629 of record DASTDH010000337.1, on the reverse strand, counting down.
AAGAGCTATACCGAATCAACCCGAGATCGTGATCTCCTCGTGTCTTAACGGACGCGGAAGAGCGATTGGGGCGGTGAGCGAAATAATTGGTCAAGGCCGGGCCTGGCGGCAAATCATCAAACAAATCGAGATGGTGGCACCGACGGATGCCACGGTCCTGATTCTGGGGGAGACCGGCACCGGAAAAGAGCTGATTGCGCGAGAACTCCACCGTCGCAGCCGTCGCAAACATAAACCTCTGGTCCGAGTGAATTGCGCCTGCATTCCAAAAGAATTGTATGAGAGCGAATTCTTCGGCCACGCGAGGGGGGCGTTCACTAGTGCAGTCAGGGATCGGATTGGCCGCTTTGAAGCGGCTGCCGGCGGAACCCTGTTCCTGGACGAGATCGGCGAAATTCCGCTGGAACTGCAGAGTAAACTGCTGCGCGTTTTGCAGGAGAAATCTTACGAGCGAGTGGGCGAGGAGAAAACGCGGTTGGCCGATGTGCGGATCGTTGCGGCCACTAATCGGGATCTGAAGAAGGAGGTCGCGGCGGGCCGCTTTCGCGAAGATTTGTACTATCGATTGAATGTGTTTCCGATGAGAGTCGTAGCGCTCCGGGATCGAAAGGAAGACATCCCGCTTCTGGCGACGCATTTCGTCGACGTATCGGTCAAAGAACTCGGGTGTCCGAGACCGCGATTGACGCAAGCCGGCATCGAAACTCTCCAGAGCTACGATTGGCCGGGGAATATCCGCGAACTGCGGAATGTCATCGAACGGGCCGCGATCTTCGCTCAAGGCGGCGCCCTCGAGTTCGACTTACCAGTCACCGGAGTTGATCTGACTTCTTTTGGTTTGCAGGATGACGACGAAGTCGACCCCGAATATCTGACCGATGCAGAAATGCGACGGCGCGAACGCGAGAATCTTTTCGCCGTCCTGCAGAAGACCGGCTGGAAAGTCAAAGGCGTTGACGGAGCGGCTGAGCTTTTGGGGGTGAAGCCGACTACGCTGATCTCACGGATCGAAAAGATGGGCTTGAAGCGGCCTGATTAAAGCTCCGCGGTTCGCAGTTGCTTAGCATTGTTCGTTGCAGGCTGGTAGTGCCGCGAAGATGCTACCAAGCAAAGCTATCGGCAAAACTCACCGATAGGCGAACCGGAAGATTTCAGATATGGGCCTGACTCCAAACGATCAGCCAGGCGATCAAGAAAACCAATGGCAGAAACAGCGGAGAAGCTATTCCTAACCAGCGAGTGAGCCGGCTCCCCTGGATCTCAGGGAAACCTCCGACCGCTGCAACATGCATCGCGTAAGCCCGGCGGAGACGATAAAGTGCCAAGATTCCTGCAATTACGCTGCTGTAGATCAGGATATCGGAAATACATGCCACTGCCGGAATGATGTTGAAGAGGAGGTCCTGTTGTTTGGCCAACAAAGCATTACGAGCCTGCGGGTTGGCATTAGCAATAATAGCATACCCGGTGAAAAAGAAAGATTGCGCCGCCATTAGCCAAGACAGTCGTTGCACGATCAGATTATCTTCGTGTTGGATCTGATCCCGAATGGTTCGATACCAATCGACCGGACCAAACAGATTACCCGGGGTTACGCTCATCGAGTTTTTACCGTACTCTTTCTGGTTCTTGGAACTAATAAGTAGCGCCTATTAATTTCGCCAGACACTTCTATTAGAGAGTGAGTCAAAATTAGGCGCGGTGTTTTAAGAGATGCTAGAGCGGATCCGTCCTCTCGGAGTTTGACGATGAGCCGAGGTAGCGTGGTCAGAATCTGGAGGGAGTTCAACCAGAAGCCATCTTGGCGATATCGGGAGTTGGCGCCCAGGGTATTGCTCAAATCGTTGAACTTTCATGACGCGGATGTGGACGGCTCCGAACTTAGTCGTGCTGAACGGTTCTGGCTACGGCGGCCTAGATTGATTCTTGGAGAAGGCTTTTTCGGTTGGGCGCTGGTCTGCACTACTGTGCTGATCTTGTTCTCGCTGCCGATGCATTCGTTTGCCTTGGAATAGTCCCACTCGTGGGCATCGGATTCGCGATTGCGTGGATCTTGGGAGCTTATGTCGCGATCGTCATCGACTCGGCTCGACTTGCCCATTGGCGGCGCGAGTACGAGCTCAGTGTCGACCGGCTTATCCGCAAAGGGACATGAAGCCTGTTTACATTTGATCGAGAAGATGACTCAGCTTTTGCTTCACGGTCGGCCATTCCGACGCCACGATGGAATAGCGTATCGAGTCGCGAGCAGTATAGTCGGCAGCCATCCGATGGGCTCGGAGAATACCTTCGAAATGTCCCCCAATGCGTTCGAGCGCAGCGCGAGAACGTTGGTTGCGCGCATCCGTGTGGAAGCAGACACGAAGCACCCGCCACGTTTCGAAGGCGTGCGTTAGCATGAGCAACTTGGCCTCGGTATTGGCAGCAGTTCGGATTGCTGAACGCGTTAACCACGTATAGCCAATCTCGCAGGCTTCAGGTGCACTCCGACCATGCGATGGGTGGCTCTTTGGCCATGGCCATCGATCCAGGTTCCAAAAGCGTGTAGAACCGATGGCGACACCATCCTCTACGCGGACGATCGCGAACGGCAGGGCGCTGCCAGCATCCCTCCAGATCTTGGCAGTCT
>DASTDH010000336.1:0-2698 GCA_035710445.1 Chthoniobacterales bacterium | reverse complement strand
AGTCCGCCGCCAACACCAAGCATTGCCAGTCCCTGTTCGGCGACTGATTTCTGCCCCACGAAGTCAAAGACATGGTCCGCCCCGCCCGGCAGCAGGTCACGCACGGCCTCGACAGGCTTGGATTTCATGGAATCGATGACATGGGTCGCGCCGAACCGTTTGGCCTCATCGAGCCGCTTTGCCTGGATGTCGATAACGACGATCCTTGAAGCTCCTGCGATGCGTGCCCCACTGACCGCATTGAGCCCAACTCCTCCAGCTCCGAAAATCACGACCGTGTCGCCGGCGCTGACGCTCGCGGTATTCAAGACAGAGCCGGCGCCTGTTACAACCCCGCAGCCGAGGAGCGCAGCCTGAGCGAACGGAAGCTCTTTGGGTACGAGGGCAAGTTGGTTCTCGTGGATGAGCGACTGTTCGGCGAAGCCGCCCAGCCCGAAGCCCTGGAACAGCGCAACTCCATTGCGGCTGAGGCGCGGGGGATCGACCTTTCGGCGCAGGGTCGACTCCGGGTATTTGCACTGGAAGGAGCGGCCAGACAGACACCGAGCGCACGCTCCACAAGACTGCGCCAGTGAACCTACAACGTGATCTCCCACATGGAATTGCGCTACACCGGGACCCACGGCAGCCACGATCCCAGCAACCTCGTGTCCAAGCACCGCCGGGGTAGGGACTATATCGTGAGTTGCAAACAACAGGTCGGTATGGCACAACCCAGATGCTTGCACATTGACGAGAACTTCGCGTCCTATCGGCGTGGCGATCTGAATGTCCTCGAAATCGAATCCTCGACCGAGTGTATTAAGTACAAGTGCCTTCATTTGCGTTTCCTTTTCATGCCTTGAGCGCCTCTGCGTGCCCACTCCGCTCACAACTGTCATACCGGTTGGAACTGCCTGACCGAAGGTTGGCGAGCTGCTCTATAGCCTGGGTGCGGGCTTCGCGAACTTCCGAGTCTGAGCAGCCGAGAAGCAAAGCGCACTCGTGCTCCCGGTAGCGCTCAAGAACGCACAGCACGAAAGCAAACCGCTCGAAGTCGGCAAGTCCTGACACCGCGTCTCTATCGAAGTGTCCGCGAGGACCGTTTAAATCCCTATTGGGGGAAGAAACCATTGGGACGTGCGCGGACGAATTCGAATGGTTCGATTGAGGGTGCAGTTCACGAATTGCGTTTTTCACGATCACGCGCTTCGCCCAGGTGCGTGCCCATTCCTTGAACACCCGGCTCTCCTTAACGCAATCCTCAAGACCAGCGACAAAGCACCGTTCTGCCTTCTGGTGATCCCCCGTAAGAAGAAAGGAGAGCTGATAGAGACCATGCAGATCTTCCTCAAAAATTCTGCGGAAATCCTCGCAGCTCGCGTACCGGGTTTCAGCGTTTTCACTGTGGGTCTGCTCAGGCATTTCTTCACCTATCGAGAGCGGCATGTACGATCCCCAGCAATACGGAGTCATCAAAAGGTTTGCTCAGGAATTCGGCTGCACCTTCGCGCATGGCAAGAATCCGCATCTCGGCATCACCATGCGCAGTGATGAAGATGATCGGTATTCGGCATCGCTCGGCCTTAAGCTTCGCTTGCAGTTCAAGACCGGACATGCCCGGCATACGAATGTCCGCGATTAGGCACGCAGCCTTGTTTTGGGCTTCGTAATCCAGGAATTGTTCCGCGGAGCCGAAGCAAAGCGTGGACAGGCCATCCGATTCGATCAGATCTTGCAAAGCTCTCTGAACTGACTCGTCGTCGTCAACAATTGCTACGAGTCCCGAGTTGTGCCGAATGCTCATTGAGCGAAGAGTAGCGCCATCGCAAAGCGGGCACAATCAGGCGTTGGTCGCGCCAGATACTACTAAAGTCGTAGTCGGTTAGAAGCGTACGGACAGTGGAATAACACCAGGGAATAAAAAACAGGCCAGGCTACTTACGAGGAGAGAGTTTGAGTTTGTCGGCCATGCGGACTAATTCAGCTACCGATCCCGCCTGCATCTTTTCCATAACATGGCCTCGGTGGATTTTTACAGTGGCTTCGCTTGTTCCGATTTCGTAGGCGATCTGCTTATTGAGCATTCCGTAGACTACGAGAGTCATAACTTCCCGCTCCCGCGCCGTCAATGCATGATAGTGCTCTTGCAGATTGTGGATCTCGGCCTGCCGCTCACGTGCGGCGCTGTCTTGCTGGAGGGCTTGCTGAATGGCGTCGAGCAGATCCTGGTCCCGGAAAGGCTTCGTCAAAAATTCCACGGCGCCCGACTTCAATGCCCTGACAGACATGGGAATGTCGCCGTGCGCCGTAATGAAGATGATAGGAATCTGAACGCCGGCCTCGGCCAATTGGCGCTGGAAGTCGAGTCCGCTCATTTGGGGCAGTCTTACGTCCAGAACCAGACAACTAGGGTCAGATGTGCGTTGTTTGCTAAGAAACTCCTGGCCTGTTGCAAAAGCCTCGGCGCGCAGTCCAACGGACTCTACGAGATCCTGGATCGCCTGACGCATGCTGCGGTCATCATCGATGATGAATACGGTACGTACGGCCGCTGATTTCATGCTCGTGCCTCGGCTTCGACGGGAAGAGTGAAATGGAAGTTCGCACCCGCCCCCTGATTGGCAGTGGCCCAGATTCGCCCTCCATAAGACTCCACGATCGAACGGGTAATGGCCAACCCCATACCCGTCCCCTGTGATTTCGTCGTGTGGAACGC
>DASTDH010000335.1:0-3494 GCA_035710445.1 Chthoniobacterales bacterium | reverse complement strand
TTTCGCTTAACGCGCAGTAGACGCAAGCCGGTATGAATGAGGCGGGTAGCCTTTAGCCTAGATTCCAAAGACGAATCGATACGCAGATTATGTAATGTGTTAGGTACACTCGATCTCTGGACTGGGAACTTTGGTCGCCCGCCTTGATCTTACCCTCTTCGAAGAGCAGTTGCGTTCCTATCTCTCACCTTTCTGGTGCGCTCGTGGTACTTTGCATGCTCCGCATTTTTTTGCCGGCGGTTTCGTGAAGCGCGTCGGACGAGCCGGGTTACTAGCGCTGGCGCTTATAGTCACCGTTGTCCTGGCAACAGGTTGCTCCTCAACGGGCACCGGATTTGGCGCAAGACTGATACATCCAGTTTCAAGTAACCAGCCGGAAGACGGTTGGTACCCGCGACCGATGAGTCGTGCACTGGGTAAATGAGCGGTAGGATCTGGAGACGACAGCTGGTACTAAACCACCGTAAGGCAAAAAAGGGGTCACTCAACAATTCTGCCTCCTGGTTGTGGCTCCGTAGAACGCGCAAGTATCTGCGCTGCGAGAGAAACTTCCTCCTGGTACCAGGGTCGGCACAGTGGACAAATCCAGGGCCAGGAAGCGCCGATCGTTTTCTAGCTTCCCTTCTCCACCTGGTATACAGGTTCCGGATGTAGCGGGAGGAAGCGCACGCGACACAGTCTCTGTCGGTTTAATATCGTGAAGCGGTTGAGGACCTCAGCCCGGGTGTGAAACCCCGGGTGTACAGCTCAAGAGCCTTGGTTCGGCCCGCAAGCGCATACGATTAACTCGCTGCGTGTTGCGAACGGCAGTGCGTGCATAAGGATGCCAGATCTGCTAGAAATAGAGCTACCCTCGCAATGTCTTTTTCCCCATCTCAATCCAGACCCCCGCTTCCGCAACAAGCCGGCGGCGAGATCACCCGACGGCAGTTTCTTGCCAGAGTTTCCGCTTCGGCCGCAGTAGTGACCGTTTTGCCGGGCAGCTTGACTTCGGTCCGGGCAGATACTTCATCGCCGCCGAAATCACCGGTAACGCTCAATATTTTCGATGTCGCCGGCAACTTGCGACTGACACAGCAGAGCATTGAAAAATATCGGAGCGCAAATCCAAAGCTCGTCGACAAAATTCGTTTCACGCAAGCTCCTGCCCCCGAGCTTCCCAGCAAGATTAAGGCGCAGCAGAACGCTGGCCGGCTCGATATCGATCTCGTTTTGACCGGGTTGGACGGGCTAGCCGCCGGCATCGAGCAGGATCTCTGGCTGCGGTTAATGCCGGATTACCAGGAGAAATTTCCGAACCTGGAAACAAATTATTTGCCGCCTGCCCGGAAAATGTACGAGCTGAGCAACGGCTACGGGATCACTGTTACCTACTATCCTTCGGGTCCACTTCTTGAGTACGCGCCGGAACGGGTGAAAAACCCACCGGCGAGCACCGAGGAGCTGCTGGCGTGGTGCAAAGGGAATTCGGGCAAGTTTATGTATGCCCGACCTGCGAATTCCGGTCCGGGGCGAACCTTTCTGATGGGTTTGCCATATCTACTGGGGGACAGCAATCCGCACGATCCAGTCGACGGTTGGGCAAAGACCTGGTCTTTTCTGAAACAGTTGAACGACTACATCGAATATTATCCTTCTGGGACGACGGCAACCATGAAGGAATTCGGCGAGGGCTCACGTGATATCATTGCCTCCACCACAGGTTGGGATATCAACCCTCGCGTTCTCGGTATTGTTCCGAAGTCGGCCGAGATCGCGGTGCTAAAAGGCTTTCATTGGGTGACCGACGCACATTACATGGCGATACCCAAGGGAATCGCACCGGAGAAGATGGCGGTTCTGCTCGATCTAATGGCATTTTTACTGCAGCCTGAGCAGCAAGCCGGCACCTACGACGAAGGATATTTTTACCCGGGCCCAGCGGTCAAAGATATACCCCTGTCGCTGGCACCTGAGAATAGCCGGCAAGCAATCAATGAATTCGGCCGTCCACAGTACGACCAGCTTATCGCCGAACATCCCACTGAAACTCCGCTTGAGGCTAAAGCAATCGTAACAGCTTTTCATCGCTGGGATGAAGAAATCGGAGCGGCAAAATTGCGGTGACCCCCCCCAGCATTTTTTTCGTTGTGCCGACAGAATTGACCAATCCGATCGAAGGGCAGAAGAAGTCGTTTGCTGCTCAACGGCGTCAAGCTTTTCAAGAGCTGCGTCTTCAGAGGGTAACTCGAAGTTTCGGTAGCACGATTGCACTGAATGGGCTGGATCTAACCATTCAGAGCGGTGAGTTTATTGCGCTGCTCGGCCCTTCCGGATGCGGCAAGTCGACAGCGCTGAATTGTCTGGCCGGTTTGCTGCCCTTGACCGAGGGAAGTATCTGGCTGGATCAGCAACGGATTGATCAGTTACGCCCGGAGCGCCGCGGTTTCGGTATGGTTTTCCAGAACTATGCGCTTTTTCCGCATATGACTGTGCGCCGAAACGTCGGCTTCGGTTTGCTGATGCGGGGTATTCCTCGAAAAGAGATTCGTCGCCGGGTTGACGCTGCGCTCGAGTTGGTCCAATTACAGGCGCACGCGCATAAATTGCCCGGTCGACTTTCGGGTGGCCAACAGCAGCGCGTCGCGATCGCTCGAGCCATTGTGATCGAGCCGCCGGTCATTTTGATGGACGAGCCGCTCTCGAACCTGGACGCCAAGTTACGTCTGGAAATGCGCGCAGAGATTAAACGCATCCACCGTGACCTGCAACGCACGACAATCTATGTGACGCACGATCAGGACGAAGCTTTGTCTTTGGCTGATCGGATCGTGGTGTTAAACGACGGACGCACACTGCAGATCGGTTCACCTGAAGAGATCTATGCTAAACCAGTGAGCCTCCAGTTGGCACGTTTTATGGGCTACCGAAACATTTTCGGACTTACTCTCGAGCGGGTTGAAGGAGAGCGCGCGTTTCTGGCGGGATCCGGCATTCAAATGGAAGGTGTTGCCCAAGAGAGCCTGAGCTCCCAGCGTGCCGTCATTGCGATTCGCCCCGATGACATCGTGGTTGATGCATCCGCCAACAACGTTATGCATGTCGCCGCGCGAAACGTGATACTCGGGCAGGCGGAAATCGTGGAGTACGGCGGCCGTGATTATCTGGTCGATGTTTCTACGGAATCAGGCCTTCTCTTTCATGCCCGCACGCAGAGACGAGTCGCGACCGGTGAACGGCTGCGTCTGACGATTCCGACTGAACGCGTACTCGTTTTTTCTCCGGAATGACAGCGAGAACGTCTTTGGGTCCGGAAGCGAAACTGTTCGACCGAACCGTACTGCTCGTTGTGCCTGGCGTTTGCCTGGTCTTATTGCTCTTCCTGTACCCTTTTTTATACGGACTCGCCCTTTCATTCACGGAGCACGAAGGTTTCGGCCTCGGGAACTACGCCAAGTTTTTCTCAACGCCGTTTCAGAGCCAGACGATCGCAACCACTCTCTGGATATCGTTAC
>DASTDH010000334.1:0-8798 GCA_035710445.1 Chthoniobacterales bacterium | reverse complement strand
ACAACCAAGGACGGAGAGATCCATGCATTTCTAGCGGTCCGGGTCGAAGGCACGGCGTCACAGGAGATCGCGCGGCCCGCGACCCAGCCTGTGGAGGGTGATTCGCTCGACGTTTTTTATGATCAGCTTACACCGCTCGGCGATTGGTGTGATTGCGGTCACTACGGCCATGTTTTCCGGCCGAGAGTACCGCAGGGTTGGCGTCCCTATTGCAACGGCCATTGGGTCTGGACCGACGCTGGTTGGTATTGGGACTCCGACGAAGCATTCGGCTGGGCCTGCTTTCATTACGGCCGCTGGATTCACGAAGCAGGTTGCTGGTGTTGGGTGCCGGGCGCTGAATGGGCTCCCGCCTGGGTTTCGTGGCGCACCGGGTCGGAATACTGTGGTTGGGCTCCGCTTCCGCCTGACGCCGGCTTTGCTCCAGGAATCGGAATCGGCGGCTGGTGCGATCACGCTTACGGTCTAGGACCGGGGGCTTATTTTTTCATCGCCTTCTCTCATTTTGCTGCACACAACTATAACTCTTACATTTTGCCGCCCACGCAAAACGTCACGATCATCCGGAACACGGTCAACGTGACAAATATCACCTATAACAAAACGATCGGGAATAACTTTGGACCTTCTACGGCAATGGTCCAACAGAAGACCGGCACGGTGATCAAACCGGTTTCGCTAGCTTACCAGCCAGGAAAGACACCGGGCTCGAGCATCAGTAACGGAGTGCTTAAAGTGACCGGCCCGGGAACAAAATTGAACCCGGTTGCGACCATGCTGCCACCGGCCACAATCAAGAACCCGAATCCGGTCATCGATAAAGGCTGGAAAGGCGTTAATACAAAAATCGAGAGTGAACTGAGGTCTAAGTTTGCCAGAGAAAATCCGACTCCGGCGAATCTTCCGAAGCCGACGGTAACCCCGATTAAGGTGCTAAAAGGGGGCCAATTACCGACGGCTTCTCCGAAACCGGGAGCGACAATTTTCGGCGCTTCGACTCCTCCCGGTGGTTTCAAACCGTCGGCTACCGCCAGCCCTAAAGTAATTGCTACGCCGTTCAGAGGTAACAAAGGAGGATTCAATCCCGCAAATCCCGGCGCTGCCGCCGGGACGAAGTCACCGCCGGTGAGCCCGAAACCAACCGGAACACCTGGTACGCAATTGCAGGGTTTGCCCACACCAAAGCCGACCGGACGAGGAGGTCCGACTCCGACACCGCCAGTTCCTGCAGGGACTCCTGCGCCGACTCCAAAACCGCCGGAGCATTCACCAACACCGGCGCCGCATCTAGCAACGCCGACGCCACACCCGACGGTGCATTTGGCCACACCATCGCCAACCCCTCATCGTTCGCCCGCACCTACTTCGGTACCGCATCCGAAGGAGCATTTGGCTACGCCGCCGCCCCATCATGCCACACCTGCGCCCCACCCCCGCTCGATCGCGACTCCGAAAGCTGCGCATAAACCGGAGGGAGGCGGCGCTGCCCAACACAGTCAACCGGTTTATCATCCTAGCGGTGGTGGCGGTGGAGGCGGTCACCCGCCGGTTGGAGGAGGCGGGGGCAAACCCAAGCCAACTCCGACACCAAAGAAATAGGGGTGGGCCGGGTGCGGTGACTGGTGATTGGTGTTTGGTGAGAGGTGCGGTTGGGTCAGGACATCGGGGAGCACTTTAGGTTCAGGACATAGGTACCGATCTTTGGTAGCGGCGACTGTCCAATCGAAGCTCTCGGCGTTCCGGGCCAAACCGATGGAACGAAGAAATTTCGTGTAGCTAACTTAGAGGTGCAGTCGCCATCGTGAGCCATGACCCTGCCGCACTGTTTGGGCGAACAACGCCCAGGCGACTGCGTTTCGGGGTCGGTGTCAACGCATCGCTCCGTTGGAAGCTTTGAGACTAGCAACACGTGGCACTTCGATTGGCAAATCGCCGCTACCGAAAATGTCATCGTCCCACTGTGGGGGCCTACCTGTCCTAATCGGCGATCTTCACGGCGTTCTAAAAAACTTCGAATGAGACTCTGTTGAGGTTCGTCTCCAGTTAGTGATTTCGAAGTCGCGAAATTTCGAAATCCAAGAAGTTGTTCTCCGTCGATAAATATTTAGAACCCGTGTCTGCCCTTTACGAGACGATGTACTAAGCCCCGAAAGGTTTCGCGGCAAGCGCTTCCTTTTTTTCGCTTGTTCGCTTGTTTGGATCGTGGGATTACGACGCGCTGCCTTTACCTTATGAAAAACCATCATGCGATTCGACTGACTCGTGCCGATGATATCCGGCGCCAAGCCACACGAGCACTCCTCGGTTTGCAATCCCTGGGATTGATCTGCGTCCTCGGGTTTGCTTCGATTGCGAGTGCCCAGAACCGCTACCAAATCACCCGGATTCCGACTCCTTCAGGCGCCAATAGCGCAGCACTCGGGATCAACAATAAGGGCCAAGTCGTCGGCTATAGCTTCCAAGGAGACGACTATCAAGCATTCCTTTATTCTGCTTCCGATCAGTCAATGACCGATGTGGGCTCACTCGGCGGGAAGCTCAATGCTGCCTGTGCCATCAATGATGCAGGTCAAGTCACTGGATATAGTCAGGACCAAAATGGTAACCTCCTGGCCTTCATATTTGCACCAAACCAGCAGATCGTGTCACTGGGTACACTGGAAGGTGCCTCCACCAGTGAAGCGTTTGGCATGAACAACCAGGGAGCGGTAGTTGGTGACAGCCAAAGCGGCAACCAGAATCATCGGCCGGTATTGTTCTCCAATGGCTCGGTTCAAGATCTCGGCCTAGGTGGAGCAAGCGAGCCGGATGCTCTCGAAACGGCCTATGCGATCAACGACTCCGGGCAGATCGTGGGTCGGCATAGTGCGGGCAACAACGCATTCCATGCCTTTCTTTTCGCCAACGGTAATACCACCGACTTCGGCACTCTCGGAGGAGCAAACGGCGAGGCCCTTGCCGTCAACAAAAACGGCCAGGTGGTGGGCGATAGCGATACGGCAAACGGGCCGGCGCATGCTTTTTTATTCGATCATTCGCAACTCAAAGATTTGGGAACACTGCCTGGTTTTGACAAGGGCAGCTACGCCCGTGGCATCAATAACTCGGGCGATATTGTCGGTGAAAGCGACAGTGCCGACCAAAAGCGCGCATTCCTCTACACCAAAGGGCAATTGGTTGAGCTGGACAAGGTAGCGGAAAATCTAGCGGACTCAGGGTTCAACTCTCTCGATGTAGCTTACGGTATCAACGACCAAGGATGGATTGTTGGATACGGAACTACCTCCGACAATTTGACTGGTGCATTCGTCGCCGTTCCGTCCGGTCGCGGTAACCAACCGCAAGCGGGCGTGGCGCCACGGCCGCAGAGTCAACAACCAGCGGTGGTTCAAACTCAGCCTCGGCGACAGGTCCAAGGAGAGCAGCCTTCTGAATCGAATGAAGATGATTACGACGTTTTTTATTCCCGGCTGTCTTCAGACGACGGTTCTTGGGTAGAGGCTGGCAATTACGGTTACTGTTTCCGGCCGCGGGTTGCGGGCGACTGGAGACCTTATCGCGACGGTCACTGGGTCTGGACCGATCGAGGTTGGTACTGGGACTCTAACGAGCGTTTTGCCTGGGCGACTTATCACTACGGCCGTTGGATCAATGTCGGCGGGACTGGATGGTGCTGGGTCCCCGGACATCAGTGGGCCCCGGCCTGGGTCTCGTGGCGGGAAAGTGACGAACACGTTGGCTGGGCTCCTCTTCCGCCGGAAGCAAACATCTCTGTTCATGTTGGAATTTCTTCTTGGTCCGACTCGTACTATGGCATTGGACCGTCCGCTTATACCTTTATTGGCTATTCTCACTGGTCGGCTCCGAGCTATGCACAGTACGTCGAACCGCCGGAAAGAAACGTTCAGATCATTACTCAAACCAAGAATGTTACCAACATTGTTACCAATAACAATGTGATCAATAATTTCGGGCCACCGGTTCAGACCGTAGCCACCCGGACCAACCAGAATATCCAGCAAGTCAAGATTGCGATGAATCCGGCCACTGGTGGCAACCCGAACTATGGCCAAACCCTCCAAGGGAACCAACTGAATGTGGTGGCGCCTCCGCCTACGCTGAAGGCGGTGGCGACGAAAACACCGCCGGTTCAAAATCGAATCGCTAATCCTCAGGTCGAAAAAGGATGGCAAGGCGTAAAGCCTCAAGATGCCCAAAAGCTGAAGCAAACCATTGCTCAGCAGAACCCGGTGCCGAAGGATCTACCGAAGCCGACGCCAATAGCGACACCACAAATTTTGGCCAAAGGCCAAGCGTCTCCTGGTGTGGCCGGCTCGCCGTCTGCAGTTGTCGGTCAGAAACAAACTCCGCCTAATTTGGTGAAACCTGGGGGGAAATTGCCCACTGCCAACACGAGTCCCGGCGGGTCGCCCAATGCTGGCGCCGCAGCAAAGAAGCCTCTTCCACCCAACCTTATTGGTGGGAAGCCTTCTGGGACACCGGGTGCTTCACCTGCAGTGAAGCCGGGCGGCACGCCTGGTACCTCCCCAATGGTGCGACCTTCTGGAACTCCGGGCGCTTTGCCTACACCATCGGGGGGTAAACCACCCAACTTGGCCACGCCCGGACCGAAGCAGCCACCGGCTGGAGCAGTGCCGGGAACATCGCCTAACGTCCAGAAGTCAGTTCCACCGAACATGAATGTTCCGAAGCCAGCAGCAACCCCGGAACAACCAAAGACGGAAGAAAAGGGAACACCAACGCCAAGAACGCCCGGCAATTTGCCGTCTGGCCACAGTCCACCGCCGGCTTCGGCGACGCCTCAGGTCATCGCAACGCCGACCCCGGAAAAGAAGCCGGAAACCACGCCGCCTGCCGGGGCGGCAAACCTAACGACGCCAAAGCCGACGTCGACTCCGCATCGCGAATCGACAAGCCAGGAAGCGCCTAAACCGACCGCAAACCAACACCGTGAGCCGGCGAAGGTGGAAACCACGAAGCCAACGTCGACTCCGCACCATGAAGCCGCGCCGAAATCAACCCCGGAACTAAACCGGGAAAGCAAACCTCCTTCACAATCGACGCAGGAGAAGAAGACTGAAGAAACGCATCCGGCTGCGACGCCTCATAAGCCTGAAGGCGGAGGGAAAGAAGAAGGCAAACATCCAAAGGGCACCGCAAGTCCGGAAAAGAAGGAATAAGTCTGCGATCGTCTGGATCGACGTCGTGGTTCAATACCGCGGCGTCACGTCCCTGATGGCCGGCAGGGCGGTCCGTCCCGGACCGCCGATTGGGAAACGGGCCAACAACATTCAGCCCAAGGTTTTTACCGGAGGGACTGCCCTTGTTCGTTGCCCGTCAAATCTGATACGCGTAGGCTGGGTCGGGAATGAGGTCATCTTGTTCAATGCTGTCCTGGATCCGGTATTGTTGCAAAATCCGGGAGGCCAGATCCCTGGCTTGAACCCGAAGTTCAGGCACCGCCGTTGTCTCGAAGAGGATACCTTTTTGCGGACTGCCCAGAGTATAAAGACTTTTGACGCGTTCTCCGAGCAGATTCAGAATCGCTCCACCGGATCCAACGTCCAACCCCAGGAAAAGCTGATCTGGAACGATCAATCCTCGGGCGAAGAGTTGGACAACCAATGGATCTTTAAGCTTGTGATAGTTACATTCCGGCCCGGTACAGTTTATGACGTATCCGACCTGTAGCGATCGATTTTCTGCCGCCTGACAAAAAGTGACAGCTAATTGGTTTTGTCGTTCTTCAATGGCTACGATCCGACCGCGGTAACAACAAAGACGCCCTCTGGTTTCGAGGCTTTCTTTCACCGCCAGAACCTCCGGTGCCGCGCGGTGCCGGTGCGCTTCCCAGAAAGCTTTGAGGTGGCGCAAGAAACGTCGTCGATCATCTCGTGAAAGCGCTTTCCAGATTGACTGCGAAAAAGGTCGAATCGAGTCGATGACTGCACGCCAGTCTCTATCATTTTTGTTTGCTCGCTCGATCTCCTTGCGAACCGAGCGGCACAGCATCCGAACGGAAGACGGCAGATCATGAGGATCAATAAATGGTGGATAGGGTTCGACCGGGAGGTGTGGGCGCGGGAACAAGCCGCGACGGGAAAGCACATGAATGGTTCCGGACGATTTAGAATGCGACAAACTCAAGAGGAGATCCAAAGCGGTCAGTCCCGATCCTAACACCAGTACATCTCCGGGCTCTGATAGTTTGGATCGAGTTTCGTCAGACCAGGGATCAACCAGGTAACGATCGCTTTGGTGAAACGCACGGTTCTTAAGAGACGGATCGCCGGGCGGAAAATTGCCGAGCGCGAGAACTACTTGATCGGCAATGAGCGGTCGGGCCCCAGAGAATTCGATTCGAAAAGAGCCGTTGAGCAGCGGTAAAAGGTCGATCGCTTCGGCCGGAATCTTTTGCAACCGGTCCGATTCTACCTCCGCAAGCAGGTGCTCGAGATATTCTCCGAAAAGGGTTCGCGGGACAAATGCGTTCGGATGAAGTGTGTACACGCCCGCGGCTCGCAGCCGCTCGGGCCGAGTCTGCAACCAGCGATGGAATCCTTCGATATCATCAGGAAAGGCGCCCATCTTTGCCGCGGGTACATTCAACCGGTGGGCCCGGTCGCGAGTCCGGTAAGCCAACCCTCTGCCAAACTCGGAGGTTCTTTCCACCAGCGCGACCGTGATCTGGTCATCGGTCTGTTTGAGGAGGTGAATCGCGGCGATCGTGCCACTGAACCCGGCGCCAATAATGGCGACATCGGCTGAATCTTCGTGCAAAGGAGAATCCATTGGCGTTTTAACCCTACTCAGACAGTATTGTAAATACCAATCCCCTTCGGTCAATTCGTACACATCACAGTTGTAATCGCTCCACTCTTCGCGTTTATGCAAGGATCCGCTATGCCGTCTTTCCCTTTTTACGCGCGCACCATGCTGAGGTTCTTGCCATTCTGGATCATGGCCACTGGTCCAATTTGCGCCCAGACTCCCCAACCCACACCAACCCAATCGCCCAAGCCTGCTAAACCGGAAGAAAAGCCTGAAGAATTTCAGTCACCACCGCCGGTCATAACCGAGCACACGTTGACGTTGCCGGGCGGAAAAACGCTCAAATATAAGGCGATTACGGGTTATCTGCTGCTCACCGATTCCAGCAAACTGGATGGAACGACTGAGCCTCCGACCAAGGAGGAAGCGAGCGCCGAAAAAGCTAAGGAAAAGCCGATTGATCCGGCCAAAGGGAAACCGAAGGCGCAGGTTTTTTATGTAGCTTACGTTGCGACCGAGACGGGTGATCCCGCGACTCGGCCGATAACTTTTGTTTTCAATGGCGGGCCGGGTTCGTCGGCGGTCTGGTTGCATCTTGGTGGAGTAGGTCCAAAGCGGGTGTTGTTGTCCGACCGCGGCGAGGCGCTGCCGCCACCTGCCAAGCTGGTCGATAACGAGTCGACTTGGCTGGACAAGACGGATCTTGTGTTCATCGATCCAGTTCCCAGCGGTTACAGCCGACCGGCTCCGGGCGAGAATGCTCGCCAGTTTTGGGGATACAAGGAGGACATTCAGCATGTGGGTGATTTCATCAGATTGTGGACAACCAAGAACAGCCGCTGGGCTTCCCCTCGATTTCTCGCCGGTGAAAGCTACGGCACCACCCGAGCGGCCGGTCTCGGCGATTATCTTCAGGATCGGTACGCAATGTCTGTGAACGGAATCGTTCTCATCGGTTCGGTCCTGAATTTTCAGACGATCGAGATGGGTAATGGGAACGACGTCCCGTATCCCCTGTTCCTTCCGTCCTATGCGTCTGCGGCATGGTATCACCGGAAGCTGGTACCGGAATTGCAGCAACTCTCGCTCGCTGATCTTTTAAAACGGGTGGAAGATTTCGCGACCAACCTTTATCTGGTGGCTCTGGCCAAAGGCGATGCGCTTCCAGCGGAAGAACAGCAAGCGATCGCCAACCAGCTCGCCCGATTCACCGGTCTCGATCCGGGCTACCTCCTGCAAGAACATCTGCGGGAACCGGATGAGCGGTTTTTCGCCGATCTCTTGAAAAAAGAGAACCGATCGATTGGCCGGTTAGACAGCAGATTTACCGGTATTCGCTACTATCCGGGAACCGATCGGCGCGATTTCGATCCGAGCGATCTGGCCGTGGATGGACCGTTCACGGCGGCTTTTTACGACTATGTGCGCCGAGACCTCAAATACGAGAGCGATTTGCCCTATGAAAGATTTGCAGAGGTAGAGCCATGGTTACTAGCAAAAGATCGATATCTCGATGTCGCAGAGAACTTGCGCAAGATCATGAGTAGGAATCCCTACCTGAAAGTCATGGTGTGTTGCGGCTACTACGACTTGGCAACTCCCTACTTCGCCGCTGTCAATGTGACGCACTCGATGAACCTTGATCCAATGATTCGCCATAATCTCCAGCTTCAATTCTACGAGAGCGGCCATATGCTTTATATCGATACCGCCTCGCGCAAGAAGCTGAATCAGGATTTTGACCAGTTCGTCGATAGCACACTTAGTACGGCTCCGATCGCCAACGCCTCCCGGGAGTTGCAGTGAGCGTCAGTGAACAACAGCGAACGTCAGTGAACACCAGCGTGGAAATGCGGAATGCGGGCTGCGGAACGCGGAATGGTATGCGAGTACTTCGCGGCCGGATTCATTCCGCGTTTCGCATTCCGCGTTCCGCATTTTCTGCCGCCCTCATTGTTTTTGCTGCAGCCCAACTGCATGCGCAGACACCGATTTATTCGTTGCCA